>JAGRPC010000047.1:6991-8557 GCA_020439925.1 Verrucomicrobiia bacterium
TTGATCTCGCCGGCCTGGGCGTGGGGAAGGCGGGTCGTCGCTACGAGGCGATCCTCGGAGTCGCGCGCCACGAAGACGCGGACCTCGTCGCCGGGTTCGATGTCGGGGGGCACCTCGCGCGTCGGCAGGAGGACCTCGCCGAGCGGTCCGGCGTCGAGGTAAAGACCGTGATCGGATTCGCGGAGAACGACCAGGGTTCGGATGCGGCCGAGGAGTGACATGTTCTAAAACCTCTTACTCTTACTTTCTACTCCTGCTCATACTCAATGTCGGAGGTCTGGAGTGCTTCGGTTATGAGTAAGAGTATGAAGTAAGAGTAGGAGTAGGAGGGTGAGGAAAATCAGCGCCAGGATAGCTGATGGCTTTCGCCGTGCTGGGGATGCTGCGGATCCAGGGCGCGAAGTTCGAGAGCGATCCCTCCTTTCGAAAGCGTCGCCCGCACCCAGCCGTTCGGCATGGTCTGATTAAAGACGTAGGCCGTCGGCGGTAGGTTGATGTGGTGAATGCCGTTTTCCTCCTTCTTGAGCAACCAGGTGTGGCTGTGACCATAAATGTAGGCCTTTGCCCGGGGGTGCCTGCCCATGAGGTCGAGGAATGGCTGGCTGTCGACCAGTCCACTGATCTTGATCTTCTCGTCTCCGGGGACGATGTCTTCGCGGAAGACCTGCGGGTAATGATGCCCGACGAGGATGGCGGGTTTGTCAGGATTTTCACCGAGGATCTTCCCGATCCAGGCGAGTTGCGCTTCGCCGAACTCACCCTCGACCTTGTTCACGAAGCGGAGCGAATCGAGGAGGATCCAGTTCGCGAAGGGCGTCTCGAGGATCGAACAGTGCTTGCCTTCGACGGGCGGAGTTCCGGTGGAATCCCCGATGGCGGCAGAGAAATTCACGCGGTCGTCGTGATTGCCGAGGGTGAAGTGGACCGGCAGCCCCGCCTCCCGGAGCGGATCGAGAATCTCGAGCAGGGTGGAGTAGTCCCCAGGCTGGCCGTCATTGAACGCACAGTCGCCGTCGACGATGACTCCGGCCAGGGTCTCCTTCTCGGCGACGACTTCGGCAATCACCCGGCGCAAGTTGTCGGCCATGTTCACGTCCTGTCGTGACTTGAGGGAGGGATCCGCGGCGATGTGAGTGTCGGAGAGCAGCGCCCACGTTTCCGAATCCGCCGCCTTGACGGGAGAATGGGAGAGGAGAGGGGAAAGGGCGAGAACCGTGCCTCCACCAAGGAAGCGTCGGCGTGAGAGGGGATCGAGGTGCAGGGGCATGCGCCCAATATGGCAGCAAGGCAGGCGGCTGGAAAGAGAGGTTTTCCCCTGTCCTGCCAGGTCTTTGTGGAAATCGGTGCATTCACGCAATCGGGGCGCCTCCGGGCTTTACACTTCGATGATGAGCGGGTTTACCTATCGGGAATGAGATCCCTGCTCGCCATCCTCCTCCTGCTGGCCTCGTCGGCTTTTGCCGACGAAAAACCCAACATCATCTTTATTCTCGCCGACGATCTCGGTTATCGGGAGCTGGGCTGCTACGGTCAGGAGAAGATCAAGACTCCCCGCATCGATGAGCT
>JAGRPC010000442.1 GCA_020439925.1 Verrucomicrobiia bacterium
CGATCACCGAGCGATCATCGAAGGCCACCCCGAGGCCAGCGAACTGGTCAGACGACTGCTTTCGGATGACCCGGAAGAGAAAATGCCGCCTCCCGATCTCGGACGTTCCCTGAAGCCAATCCAGATCGAAACCCTCCGCCGCTGGATCTCACAAGGGGCAAAATGGGGCAAGCACTGGGCCTTCGAACGCATCGAGCGTCCCGATACGCCCGATGGCACCAATCCTGTCGACGCACTCGTTCAGCGCGGACTCGAAAGCGCAGGGATCAAGCCGAATGACCCGGCGTCTCCCGATACCTTGATTCGCCGACTTTCCCTCGACCTCACCGGCCTGCCGCCGGAAGCAGTAGTCGCCGAGGCGACCGATTTCCGCTCAACCATGGCCGCCCCGGAATGGGAGCGCCTCGTCGACAAGCTCCTTTCCTCTCCCCACTACGGCGAACGCATGGCGTGGGACTGGCTCGACGCGGCACGCTATGCCGATTCCAACGGATACCAAGGAGACAATGATCGAACCATGTGGCCCTGGCGAGACTGGGTGGTGCGGGCTTTCAACGAAAACCTTCCCTTCGACCAGTTCACGATCTGGCAGCTTGCCGGAGACCTTCTTCCCGAAGCGAAACCGGAGCAGATCCTCGCCACCGGCTTCAACCGCAATCATATGATCAACGGCGAGGGCGGCCGCATCGCCGAGGAAAACCGGGTCGATTATGTCATGGATATGACCGAGACCATGGGCACGGTCTGGCTCGGCCTCACCCTCAACTGCTGCCGGTGCCACGATCACAAGTTCGACCCGGTGACACGGGAGGACTACTACCGATTCACCGCCTTCTTCAATCAAACTCCCGTCACCGGTGCGGGAGGCAATCCGCAAACCCCTCCGATTCTCGAGGTCGCCCCGCCTGAGGCCGTCGCTGCGCGGGACGCCGCTCGTGAGAGGCGGAATGAAACCAAAGCCGCCCTGGACAAGGCTGCCAAGGATTTTGATGCCGCTCCAGACAACGGAAAGGAACCCTTTCGCGTCCCCAAGGAAGCGGCGGAAAAAGCCCTTGCCGACGCGGAGGCAAAGCTGAAGCGCCTCGAAGCCGCCGTGCCCAAGGTGATGGTGATGGCCGATCAGAAGGAACCTCGCAAAACCTTTCTTCTCGATCGGGGACTCTACAATGCGCCGGGAAAGGAAGTCATCGCGGGGGTTCCGGCAGTGCTCTTGCCGGCACCCGAGGCAAAATCCCGCCTCGACCTCGCGCGCTGGCTCGTCTCGCGCGAGCATCCCCTGACCGCACGCGTTGCCGTGAACCGGATCTGGCAGATGCTTTTTGGAGTCGGCCTCGTGAAAACGGCCGAAGATTTCGGGCTCCAGTCCGAATACCCCGTCCAGCGTGATTTACTCGACTGGCTCGCGGCGGAATACATCGAATCGGGCTGGGACACGAAGGCGCTCATCAAGACCATCGTGACCAGCGAGACCTATCGGCGTTCGGCCACGATCGCTTCGCCATCCGACTACGAACGCGATCCGGGGAACCTTCTTCTCGCCCGCGGCGCCCGCTTCCGCATGCCCTCGTGGATGATCCGCGACCAGGCTCTCGCGGTTTCGGGGCTGCTCGTGAACGAGATCGGAGGAGCGCCGGTCTACCCCTACCAGCCTTCCGGGATCTGGGACGAGGCGACCTTAGGGAAAAAGACCTACCCCGAGGGGACAGGCAGCAGCCTTCATCGGCGCAGTCTTTACACGTTCTGGCGGCGCATCGTGGGACCCACCGAATTCTTCGACACGGCGAAGAGGCAGGTCTGCGAGGTGAAACCCCTGCGGACCAACACGCCCATGCACGCGCTCACGACCCTGAACAGCCCCACCTATGTCGAGTCGGCGAAGTTCCTCGCCGAAAACGTGCTTCGCACAGATCCTGACGAAACCATACGATTCCGGACGCTCGCCCGACGCCTCCTCGCACGATCCCCCCGCGAAGAGGAGTTGAGCGTGTGGAGCCGCAGCCTGGGACGGGCGAGGCAGTCCTTCGCAGAAGACCCGGGGGCAGCGAAGCGCTTCCTTGCGATCGGCGAGTCCGGCATGAGTCCGGATCTCGACCCCGCCGAACACGCCGCATGGACGGCGCTCTGTTTGAATCTCCTGAACCTCGACGAGACCCTGACCAAGGAATGAAAGCGCCATTGCAGCCTCCATCCTGGCATCTCCTCGACCCAGCGGAGTCCTCGCCTGTGCGGGAGTTCCAGCTCTCCGTCAACCGGAGGCAGTTTTTCGGCCGTTCCGCCACCGGCATCGGCACGGCCGCTCTTGTTTCCCTCCTCTCGCGCGAGGGGCTCCTCGGCGCGGAGCCCGGCCCACGGGGCCTTGCCGGATTCCCGAACCGGCCTCCCAGGGCGAAACGGGTCATCTACCTTTTCCAGAACGGCGGCCCCACCCACCTCGACCTCTTCGACTACAAACCGCGCCTCCACCAGATCCACGGAAAACCCGTGCCCGCGGAATATCTCGGCGGGAAGCGTTTCAGCACCATGACCGGCGACCCGAGCGGAAAGCTGATGCTGCAGCCGGTCGAGCCCTTCAAGCAGCACGGCCAATCCGGCGCCTGGGTAAGCGACTTCATGCCTCATACCGCGGCCATCGCCGACGAGCTTTGTTTTGTGAAGAGCCTCCACACCGACGCGATCAACCACGCTCCCGCCATCTCTTTCCTGCTCAGCGGCGCACAGATCCCGGGACGCCCGACCATGGGTGCCTGGCTGAACTACGGGCTCGGCTCCTCCTCCGAAGATCTCCCGGGTTTCGTCGTGATGACTTCGGTGAGCAAAGGCACCTCCTGCGGCCAGATCTTCTACGATTTTTACTGGGGATCCGGATTTCTCCCGACTCGCTTCCAGGGGGCGAA
>JAGRPC010000443.1 GCA_020439925.1 Verrucomicrobiia bacterium
GAATGGGCGCCATGTCCGCCCTTCATCGCGTTCTCACCGCCCGGAACCCCGGGATTCCCACCGTGCAACTGGAGTTCCCCTACCTGGATTCCTACAAGGTCCAGGAACAGTGCGGCCCCGGGGTCGTCGACCTGACCGCCCCGGGATCGGGCGGTGCTTTCGAACTCGAAGCCCACTTCGCCGACGGCGGCAGAGCTGCAGCCGCGTTTACCGAGGTCCCCAGCAATCCGCTCCTCCGCACTGCCGACCTCTCGAGGATTTCCGGAATCCTGGCTCGGGAGGAAGTTCCCCTGATCATCGACGACACCATCGCCACGGCCGTCAACGTGGAGCCCTTTCGCTTCGCGGCAGCGGTCACCACCAGCCTGACCAAGCTTTTTTCGGGAGTCGGGGATGTTGCGGCGGGTTCCGTCGTCCTCAATCCGGCATCGCCTTTTTACGAGGAACTCAAGGTGGGCCTGCCAGTCGAGGAATCGGCCAGTCCCCTCTTCGCGCGTGACGCCATCGTCCTCGAAAGAAACTCCCGTCACTTCGCCGAACGGGTCGAGGCCACCAACGAAAACGCGCTGGAACTGGTCGACTGGCTCCGCACCCGCCCGGAAGTGGCTTCGCTCTGGCACCCGTCCCTCACCTGCCGTTCATTCTACGATGCCATCAAACGTCCCGAAGGCGGTTACGGAGGGCTTTTCTCCCTCGAGCTTCACGGCGGCGAGCGAGCCGCAGCGGCCTTCTACGATGCCCTCGAGATCTCCAAGGGCCCCAGTCTCGGGACCAATTTCAGCCTCGTCAGCCCCTACACCCTCCTCGCCCACTACCGGGAACTCGACTGGGCCGCCCGTCGCGGAGCTCCCGCCAACCTCATTCGCGTCTGGACCGGCCTCGAGGAACCGGAGGACCTCCAGGAACGCTATCTCATGGCCTTCGAGGCAGCGAGAGGAGCTTGAGCGCGAGCAGGGTGAAATTAGTTAAGGTATCTTAAATAGAAAATCTCATTTCTTGCTTGCGTCCTTGAGTCAAAACGCCTTTTATCCTCCAAGAACGATCCTCTATCCCAGATGAAAAAGATTTTTGGCCTTTTTTGCGCCCTTTGCCTGACGCCCACGTTTTCCGCCCACGCATGGATCGGGGGCCCCTTCAGCAACAATTCATATGCTGGTGTTGGAGGAGACGATGGCGTTTACGAAGTCGTTGCAACGGCGAAAAATGGTCTCGGCCTCTTCCGAATCGTTGTTGGGAACAGTTTCCCAGGCGTCAACTCGGCTGGAGTGCAAGCGTCAGTTCCTTCTCAGATTCCGAACACAGGAACTGGACTTGTTCCTACGGTGATCCAAGTTCCCGGCCTTAATTCTGGAAACATCTTCTTTGGAGGTCTCGGTTCAAACTCCAGCAATATCTGGGTGATCGAGGGTGTAAGCTATCTTGGCAATGTCGTCGGCACAGTCAATTCAGCTCAAGGAAAGGCTTTCGGTGTCGCTACTGCTTTTAACGGGACAGATTCCGCGAATTCCTTTTTCCGCGCGTCGCTTCAAAATACCGGACCTTTGATCCCCGTGCGGGCCTTCACTGGCCGTGGGCAGCTTCGACTCTCCGTTCGCCCCCAGCGAGCTATTCGTTTCACGGTATTCGGCTCGAAGGTTTCCGATGAGATCCTCTTCGGTCTCTGATCGACATTCTTTGGCTCTCTCCGCTTCGGAAATAGTATTTCCCATGAGAGTCGGCTCTTCCAAATGGAGCCGAGGAGTCACGCTCCTAGAGCTTCTAGTAGCAATCGCTGTTGGAACGCTTCTTATCACTGTCACGATAGTAGTTTCCGACACGTTTATCAAACGGGCGAAGAAAGCCCGTTGCATGGCAAATCTACGAACTATTCACTCGGGTTTATTGGGGTATTTGACCGATCAAGGACACTGGCCCCAAATGGAGGAGGACAAGTACGACTTCTCGGAAGAGGAATTCTTCGGATTCTGGGTGAAAGCGACTGAACCCTACGGCCTTAGTCAAGCCAATTGGATCTGCCCTTCCGATTCACGCTTCATCGGGCTGCCGGATGAAGCGAAAGATAAGTATTACGGGTCATACGTAGTTACCCGTTTTGATAACATTCCCTCAACCCCATTCCGCTGGAACCAACCTTGGGCAATGGAGCGAGGCGATTTCCACGGAAAGGGAGTGCACATACTCTTTCCAGATGGATCTGTTCAGGATTCCCGCAATCCCTTCGCCGGTCGCTAAAGAACCGAAGCGAGGTTTCGACTAACGAAACCTGACACATTCGTCACCAGCCCGGACGTGAAATCGTGCCCTATCCGGGCCTTCTTGGGGAATGTCGCACCGCGCAGCTTCCCCCAGAATCCATCACCGCGCCCAGGATGCCACCTTTCGGCGAGTTCATGGTGGCAACCTCGTCTACAATGCCTGCTGGGAGGATCCGCGAGTCGACCGCGAGTTGATGGCGCTGACGTCGGAGAGCCGGGTCGTCATGATCACGAGCGCGGGATGCAACGCCCTCGACTACCTGCTCGATGATCCCGCCCAAATTCATGCCGTGGACATGAATCCTCGGCAGAATGCCCTGCTCCAACTCAAGACCGCGATGATCCAGCGAGGGAACCACGAGGAACTCTTCGCGCTTTTCGGAGACGGTTCCCACCCTGATTTCAAAAGCCTTCACCGATCACTGGGCGATCTCCTGCCTCCCTACGCGAACCACTACTGGAAGGAGAAGCACTACTACTTCAAAAGCTCCCCTCTCAACCCTTCCTTCTACTATCGCGGCACGGCCGGACAGATGGCGTGGATCGCCTTGAAGACCTTCACCAGTGGCAGGGGCAAACTGCGCGATGGAGCCGCCGCCATTCTCGAATCAGATTCCCTCGAGGAGCAGCGCGCCATCTACGAATCGGTGCGCCCCGTTCTCTGGTCCCGCCTCGTCACCTGGCTCCTCAAACAACCTGTTTCCATGGCCATGCTCGGCGTGCCCCGCGCACAAGTCCGCCTTATCGAGGAAAGCTTTGACGGTGGAATTCCCGGATTTCTTCAGGCAAAGCTCGAGCATGTCTTCACCAGGGTTCCCTTTTGGGAAAACTATTTCTGGCAGGTCTATATTCGAGGCCGCTACTCCCGGGAATGCTGCCCGAACTATCTCCGAGAAGCCAGCCAGCCCCTGCTCAGGGAACGCCTTGATCGAATCAAAACCCACAGCACCACCATCGCGAACTTCCTCCGCGAACATCCCGGGGCCTACTCGCACTATGTTCTACTCGACCATCAGGACTGGATGGCGGCACACCGGCCAGCCGACCTCGAGGAGGAATGGCGACTGATTCTAGAAAACAGCGCCCCCGGAACCTCGATCCTGATGCGTTCGGCGAGCCCGGTGATCGATTTCCTCCCGGCGTTTGCCCGCGAACGCCTGCAACCCGTCGACGAAACAAGGACCGCCGAACTGCACCGGCTGGATCGTGTCGGCACCTACGGCTGCACCTTTTTTGCCCACGTCACTGCATGAGCACTGCCGACAGGAATGCGGAGTCGCTGCGCAGCTACTATCGGTGGCACGCGAGATTCTACGACCTCACGCGCTGGGCTTTCCTCTTCGGTCGAAACCAGCTCGTCAGAACCGTCGCCACGCGCGTTCCCTCTCCTTCCCGCATCCTCGAGATTGGCTGCGGCACCGGAAAGAATCTCCTGGAACTGGCCAGGGCATTCCCGGAGGCGAGGATCACCGGGCTCGATCTCTCTGCCGACATGCTCGCTCGTGCCCGGATCAAGACGGCTGCCGAAGCTGACCGAATTGACCTGCTTCACCGCCCCTATGACAGCCGGGTCGCCGCCGAAGGCGATGAATTCGACCTGATCGTGATCAGCTACGCGCTTTCCATGATCAATCCCGGATTCGACGAAGTCGTCTCCCTCTGCCGTCAGGACCTCGGCGAGAATGGATGCATCGCCGTCGTCGACTTTCACGAGACAAGATGGGACTGGTTTCGCAGGTGGATGGGAGTGAATCACGTCCGCATGGAAGGACAGATCCTCGAACGCCTCGAACAGCGATTCACCCCTCTTGTGCGCAAAATCGGGAGCGGCTACGGGGGCCTCTGGAACTACGTGACCTTTGTGGGAAGCTGAGGGTTCTTTCAGGAAAGAATCTTCTTCACCAGTTCGCCGTGAATGTCGGTGAGCCGGTAGTCGCGCCCCTGAAAGCGGTAGGTCAGCTTCTTGTGGTCAACCCCGAGCAGGTGCATGATCGTCGCATTGAGGTCGTGGACGTGAACCGGATCGCTGACGATGTTGTAACAGAAGTCATCCGTCTCCCCTAGCGTCATCCCCGGCCGAACCCCCGCTCCGGCGAGAAAGACCGTAAAGCAACGCGGATGGTGATCCCGGCCGTAATTGGTCTCGGTAAGGGCTCCCTGGGAATAGATCGTGCGACCGAACTCGCCTCCCCAAACGATGAGGGTGTCATCGAGGAGTCCTCGTTGCTTTAAATCCCTGATAAGGGCAGCCGTGGGCTGGTCCGTGTCGCTGCACTGCCCCTTGATCGCGGCAGGCAGGCCGCCATGGTGGTCCCAGCCCATGTGAAAGAGCTGGATGCAACGCACGTCGCGCTCGGCGAGGCGACGGGCAAGCAGGCAGTTGGCCGCGTAGGTGCCCGGAGTCTTCACTTCCGGCCCATACATCGCCAGCGTCGCCTCGGATTCACCGGAGAGATCGGTGAGTTCCGGAACGCTGCTCTGCATGCGGAAGGCCAT
>JAGRPC010000444.1 GCA_020439925.1 Verrucomicrobiia bacterium
TCAGCGCCCCTTCACACCCCACGCCCTCTCAACCATCCGGTAGGCATCGCCGTCAAACCCCTTCAATTGGCGGCGATTGAAGGGTTGGAAATCATTCCGCCCGAAATAGGCCTCGGTGATCTCGGCAAAGAACTCCATCTCGTTGGTCAGCGCATACGCCTTCCTTTTTGTGCCGTCGTAGTAGAGAACCCTCTTGTATCTGCCGCGTTTCACCGCGGTTTTGTAGGCACTGCGAATCACCGGGTAATTGTATCCTCCGGGAAGGAAACGATGATGCCAGGCGTGGGCGAGCTCGTGCAGGACCATCCACGGTTGGATCCCCGACCAGTCGATGAAGTCGTCAAAATTCTGGATTTCCACAGACCTCGCCATCTCCGGGACACGCCCGTTGGATTCGAGCCACTCTACCGAAGGATGGTAGGCGGCGCCACGTTCTGAATTCTCGCTCACCCAGATGGTAACCTGGCGAAGTTTTCGAACGGCCCTGCCAGGCAGGGTCTTGCGAATTTTCGCGAGCTTGCTCTGGAGCAAGGCGAGTCCCTGGGCACGGCGGGGATGATCGGAAAGGCTGTCCTGAACACGCACCGTCCAGCCTTCGATCTGCATGGCCTCATAGTCTTGCGCAGTCTGGCCGACTGCGGAAACCGTACAAAAAACTCCGGCAAGGAAACCAAGACAGGCAAAAACCGGAACTCGAGCAAAGGCAAACATCATCCGCAAATCTGGCTGCACTTGGTTATAATATCAATAATTTTTATAATTAAGAGCCTGCTGATTGCCATTCTCCGGATTGTGCCGTCCGGTGTTCCCCGAAGTCAGTTGACCAGGCCATACTCTGGCGAATCTTGGCGAAATGGGTGATTGGCATTTTCAGCGCAGCGGTCTGCTTTGTGTGGTCTCGGGACCATCGGGGTCCGGGAAAACAACGCTCTGCCGCCGTTTTTCCGAGAGGGACGACGAGGCCGTTTACGCCGTTTCCGCGACCACCCGAGCGCCTCGCGATGGAGAGCGCAACGGGATCGACTACCACTTCCTCGACCGTTCGGAGTTCGAGGCGGGCATCGCACGCGGTGACTTCCTCGAATATGCCGAGGTCCACGGCCGTCTCTACGGCACCCTGAAACGCGAAGTTCTCGGCCATCTCGAGGCGGGTCGTGATGTGCTCATGGACATCGACGTCCAAGGAGCCGCGCTCGTGCGAAGCTCCACCGATCCGGCGATCCGCGCAGCCCTGGTCGACATCTTCATTCTCCTGCCCGGAGAGTCCGAGATCGTGAACCGCGTCCGCGCCCGCGGCACGGAGACCGAGGAGCAGCTCGCGGTGCGCCTGCAGACCGCCCGCGAGGAGTCGCGGCATTGGGCGGAATATCGCTACACCTTTATCAGCGCCGACCGCGAGACCGACTTCGCAACCTTCCGTTCCATCATCGCCGGGGAACGTTGCCGCTCCAGCCGCTTGCGCAGGAACGACAACGACGCGACTGTTCCCGGTGAGTGATTCACCCTCAGGCAAGACCGTCGTCCTCGGCGTGAGCGGCTCCATCGCCGCCTACAAAGCCGCGGATCTCGCTAGCCGTCTCGTGAAACGCGGTCATGAGGTCCGTGTCGTCATGACCAAGGACGCTCAGGAATTCATCACGCCGCTGACCCTCCAGGTTCTTTCGCGGCATCCCGTCACCGCCGACCTCTACGACGAGAAGCAGAGCTGGCATCCGGGACACATCGAACTCGCCGACCAGGCCGATCTCCTCGTCGTCGCGCCCGCCACCGCCAATGTGATCGCGAAATTCGCGCACGGCATTGCCGACGATACCCTCGGAGCCATCCACCTCGCCACTCTCGCCCCGGTTCTCTTGGCACCGGCGATGAACGGGAAAATGTGGGAACATCCCGCGACCCGGGCCAACGTCGAAGTCCTCCGGAACCGCGGCGTCACCTTCATCGGCCCCGAGGAAGGCCTCCTCGCCTGCGGATACGAAGGGGTCGGACGCCTCTGGCCGGTCGAAGGGATCGAGGCAAAGATCGAAGAGATCCTCGCCTCGCAGGGCTGAGCCGCCAAGATCATGCGTTTTCTCATCACCGCCGGTCCGACCCGCGAACCGATCGATCCGGTGCGCTACCTTTCCAACCGTTCCTCGGGCAAGATGGGTTATGCCCTCGCCGACGCCGCTCTCGCGAGAGGACACGAGGTGATCCTCGTCAGTGGTCCCGTTTCGATCCGGGCCCCTGAGGGAGTCACCCTCGTCCCGGTCGAGACAGCCCGGGAAATGTACGACGCCGTGGCCGAGACGATTGCGGGCGCCGACGTCGCGATCTTCTGCGCCGCCGTCGCAGACTACCGGGTCGCGGAGGTGGCGGACGAAAAGATCAAGAAGACCGACGAGTCCCTCACCCTGACTCTCGTCAGGAATCCCGACATCCTCGGAAGCGCACGAAACGCCTTCGACTTTCGGGGCATCCTTGTCGGCTTTGCCGCAGAGACCGAGAAGCTGGCCGAACACGCCCTCGACAAGCTCCGGCGCAAAGGCTGCGACCTGCTCGCAGCGAACGACGTGAGCCGGACCGACATCGCCTTCGACCGCGACGAGAACGAGGTCGAGCTCTTCTACAAAGACGGCCGTCGCGAAGGTCTGCCCCTCGCTTCAAAGGGGCAGATCGCAAAGGAGATCATCCGACGCGTCGAGGGTTTGGTGGAATAGGAGACGGAGAGCCTTTCAAGGACGAAGGCACCTTCGCCCGACGGGCCCGCCTG
>JAGRPC010000445.1 GCA_020439925.1 Verrucomicrobiia bacterium
AAGAACTACTTCTACCCGGACATGCCGAAGAATTACCAGATTTCGCAGTATGACCTGCCCCTTTGCCTCGGGGGAGCCGTTCCGCTGTATGAGCTGGCTTATCCAAAGGACGCGCAGAAGGACATCGCCAATCCGGGCAAGGCCGTCCGTCTCACCCGCATTCACCTCGAGGAGGATGTCGCGAAGTCGACCCACCACAGCACCTTCACCACGATCGATTTCAACCGTGCCGGAACGCCTCTCATGGAGATCGTGTCCGAACCGGATATCGAATCCCCCGAGGAGGCGGTCGCCTATCTGAATTCACTTCGCCAGATCCTTGTCTACAGTGGGGTTTCCGACGCGGACATGGAAAAGGGACAGATGCGGTGCGATGTGAACATTTCCGTTCGCCCCAGCGAGCAGGAGGAATTGGGAACCAAGATCGAGCTCAAGAATCTCAACTCCGTCTCCGCAGTACGTCGGGCCATCCACCATGAGATCGCGCGCCAGATCGAGGAGGTTGAGGCCGGTCGCCCCATTCGGCAGGCGACCTGGCGGTGGAATGACGAAGTCGGGCAGACCGAATTGATGCGCCTCAAAGAGGACGCCCACGATTATCGCTATTTTCCCGATCCTGATCTCCTCCCGGTCCGCACCGGCGACATTCTTGCCCGGGTCCGCGGCCACCTTCCCGAGCTGCCGCACGAGAAAGTGGCGCGTTTCGAGTCCCACTACCAGATCACCCACTACGATGCCTCCGTTCTCGCCTCCGACCGGGCTCTCGCTGATTGGTTCGAAGAAGCGGCTGCGGGATCTTCCGCGCCCAAGAAAGTGGCGAACTGGGTGATCAATAATCTCCTCGCCGAACTGAATGCCCGCAACCTGACGATCGGGGAATGCCCGGTGACTCCCGGAGTTCTTGCCGAGCTTGTCGAACTGGTTGAATCCGGAAAGGTCTCGAACAACCAGGGCAAGGAAGTCTTTGCCCACCTCTTCGATCATCCCGGAGAGTCACCGGCTGCGGTGGCCAAGGCCAAAGGTTTTGAGCCTGCCGATGCGGGCGAGATCGAGGGTTTCGTCGATCAGGTGATCGCGGCGAATCCCGGACCGGTCGACGAGGTGAAGGGAGGCAATGACAAGGCTGCCAACTTCCTCGTCGGACAGGTCATGAAGCTCAGCAAAGGCAAGGCCAATCCAAAACAGGTCACGGAGATGGTGCTCGCACGCATCCGGAGTTGATTGCGGCTTCCGTCGTTTTGTGGATGATTGTGATTGTCGGCGTCCCGTAGATCGGGGCGGACGTACTTTTCATACATTGCCGGAATTCCACTTCTCATGCGCTGGTCCATCAAAATCGCCAAGGTAGCGGGCATCGAAGTTCGCATTCACCTGACCTTCCTCCTTCTCCTGGCTTTCATCGGGATCAGTTATTATCATGTCGGAGGACGGGCGGCGGCATTCGAGGGAGTGGGTTTCATTCTCCTGCTTTTCGCCTGTGTCCTGCTCCATGAATTCGGTCATGCCATTGCCGCAAAGGCATTCGGGATCCAGACTCCCGACATCACCCTGCTTCCCATCGGGGGTGTCGCCCGCATGCAGCGCATGCCGGAAAAGCCCTGGCAGGAACTGGTCGTCGCGATTGCCGGTCCCCTCGTGAACGTCGTCATCGCCGGGGTGTTGTTTCTCGTGATCGGCCTCGGAATCAATTGGGGAGAGGCCGCCGACCTCGCCGATCCCAACGGTTCCCTGCTGACCAAGCTGGCGGCGGTGAACGTGATGCTCGTGCTCTTCAACCTGATTCCCGCCTTTCCCATGGACGGAGGCCGGGTCCTTCGCTCGCTCCTGGCGATGTCGATGAGTCATGCCAAGGCCACACTCATCGCCGCCCGCATCGGACAAGCCATCGCCTTTGCCTTCGGATTCGTGGGTCTCTTCGTGAATCCGCTCCTCGTCTTCATCGCTCTCTTCGTCTACCTCGGAGCTTCCTCGGAGAATGCCATGGCACAGATGAAAGAAGTCAGCACTGGAATGCGGGTGACCGATGCCATGGTCACCGAGCTGGTGAGCCTGGGGGATGCCGACACCATCGACGACGCGGTCGATGCGCTCCTTCGTACTTCCCAGCAGGAATTTCCGGTGCTGGATCGTGGCGGCCATGTGCTCGGGCTTCTCACCCGGGATCTCATGATCAAGGCTCTCCGCGAGACGGGACCGTCGACGCCCGTCACGCAGGTCATGCGGCGGTGCGAACAGGCCGTTCATCCCAACGATCACTTTGAGGAGGCCTTCCGGCTCATGCAGGAGAACGCCTGTCCTGCCCTGCCGGTGATCGACGGTGCCGGTCGCCTCGTAGGGCTCGTGACTCCCGAGAACATCGGCGAGCTCATGATGGTACGCTCCATTCTGCGTGAAGGAGAGCGTCCCGCCTGGAAGCGGTCGGAGGCCTGAGGAAACGTTTTTCCTCAGCGAGCGGGAGAGTCAGGGCAGCCGCCAGTTCTCATCGAAGAATCCCGCCTCCAGCACTTTGCCGGGCCATTTCCCGTCGGGGGCGGTATTCACATCGATGATCGACCAGTCCGGCAGCTTGGGGATCTGCTGCGAGTTGTTCAGGAGAGCGTCTTCTCGGAAGGTCGGGCCGCTGTTGAGAACGACGTATTTGTCAGGATTGAGGGGATTGGGGAAGATGAGGACGGGCATGGTCGTGGCGGCGGGGTATTCCCTGCCGCCGAAAACGAGCTTGGAGGCGTCCCAGGAGAGAGGCAGTTTTGTCAGAATTCGGGCGAGGACTGAATTGGAGGAAGGATCGCCCCAGAGAACGAGGTGGGAATTCGAGATGTCGGCGTCGGTGACGGACGTGTCTTCCTTCACGGGTGCTTCTCCGCGGAAAACCTTGCGCCAGAATCCGACGGCATGATCGAGCTCGCCGGTGGTCCAGTCGCCGGTTTTCCCGTGCAGCGGTGTGCCGGTTGGCCGCACGAAGAGGAAGGAGGACATGAAGGCGTGATCGACGGGACCACACAGGGTTGGTCGCTTGATCAGACCCTCTTTTCCGATGGCAGCAGGTCCTGTGACCCATTTGCCATCGGCCAGGTGAAAGGCGAGACCATCTTCATCCGCCCCCCCCGGAAAGTTCTGTCCGTCGAGGATCACGGTTTTCACGGGAGCTCCGGGCGAGAAACGCAGGGCGCTGAGGTTGTGGGTTGAAGCGACCAGTTGATCGCCTTTCAATTCGGCGGTCACCTCGCCGCGTTCCCATTGCCGCTTGAATCCTTCGACCCGCACCCATTCCATCTCCGGGTAGATGAGGGAATAGGTCACGAATCGCACGCGCTTCGGTTTCATCTCGTGTGAGGCCAGTGCTTCGCTCACGAGGGATTCGATTTCCGGCTTGGCGTCGGCGAGAATCTTGTGGGGAGTCTGGAGGCCGATGACATGATGGAACTTGAGGTTGGAGGAAGTTCCGGCGACCCGGGCTTCGGCCGCCCGGGGCGAGCCGTCGCCGGAATTGACCTTGTTCAGTTCGGCCGCGGGCGGATTGGCGTCTCCGGCCTCCTTGCGAGCATAACGGATCATGATGTCGGCCGCCTGTTTCTGCCCGTCGATCTCGCCGGAATACGCGACGGTCGTGGTGTTTTCAAGGTTGGAGACGATGTCGGTGGCGTCGTACCAATGGTAGAGGGTTTCCTCCCAAGAGGTCGGAGGAATCTTGCCCTCGGCATAAACCTTGTTGAATTCACGGGTCTCGGCGAAACCCGCACCGGGCTGAACCGCGGCCCACATGCCCGCAAAATGGGTGCCGAACTGCCACACGGCCGCGCCCCCCATGGAGAATCCACGGATGACGAGTTGCCGGTCGTCGATGTGGTAGGTCCCTCGGGCGTGCTCGAGGGCTTCGAACAGGTCGACTTCTCCGGCGAATTTGTTCGCGTTGCAGTATCGCCCGTAGAGATGAAGGGTGAAGGCCTCCGGGGGGGTGAATTCTCCGGCGTTGTTGAGGCGCTGGTTCAGGAAATCGAGTTCGCTGAGCTTTTCCCCGCGGCCATGGCACCAGAAGTCGAGGCGCCGGGCCTTCGTCTCACCCGGTTTCCAGTCCTCCGGGATGACCATGCCATAGGGCTGCACCGAGCCGTCGACCTTGGACAGGTATCCTCGCACCACGAGGCCGGTATCGTCGAGCCAGCCGGGACGTCCTGCCTTCAATTCCGTGGCTCGTTGGGTTCCGAGTGTGAGGAGCTTGAGTGCGACATCGACCTGCTTCGGGTCGAAAAACTCGTTGTATCGCAAGGCCCAGTCGACCGCTTTGTGGAAGATCTCGATGTCGGGAATGAGGGCGAGCTGGTCGGGCTTTCCGGACAGGTTCTGGCGGAGCGAGGCGATTTCACCCGCGAGCGCGGAGGCGCCTTTTTCCAACTCGGCGCGGTCCGCGGCGGCGATCTCGATGCCGGGCTGGGGAATCAGTTTGATCCCGAGGTGGTCGACCGCCACGGGAGGGGCGGCTTTCGGCTTGGCCTGGCCCTTCGGTGCCGGCGCCTGGGCGGACAGATGGGCGCTCGGGAGGAACGCGGCAAGAAGGAGGGTGAAGGCAAGGCGGATCGGGCGGAGGGTGGAAGCCATGGGGCGGGGTCGGGTTTCCCGCTTTCTACCCGTGCCCGTGCCTCAAAGCAACGCCGAATCGTCGCGACCCTTCAGCTTGATGAGCTTCTTCTTGATCACTTCCAGCTCGATGGTGAGCTGGTAGGCTGCCTTGACGACATCGGCGGATGTCTCCTCGTCGCCGAGTTGGCGGGCCGCGGGGGTGATTTTCATCATCTCAAGGGCGATGATCTTGCAGGAGCCCTCGATTTTCTCGATCGCTTCTTCGCGGGTCATGGTGGATTTGTCAGGAAATCAGATGGAGTAAATTGCGACGATGTCGCCCGGAATCACCTGGGGGCGTCCCTTTTCTGTGCAGACGAGGGTGTAGTCGAACCAGCCGCGTGCCGACGTCTTGCCGTCGGTTTCCTTGAGGATCTCGAACTCGACCTTCACGCCGTGCTTCGAGATTTCCGCGACCCGGGTCTCCACCTCGGCAACGTCGCCCAGGAGGAGGGGGCGCTTGTGCTCGATGTAGGACGCGCGGACGACCCAGCTGAGACCCCGCTCGAGGAAAGCGCCCATCGACATGCCGTAGCAACGCTCCATCTGGTCGTAGCGGGCGGCGAGCACGTAGTCGGAATACTTCGAATTGTGCACGTGCCGGTTCATGTCGATATCGTCGGGACGCACCGGGATGAGGGTCCGGAACGCGGAGTAGGTCGACATGGCAAAAGGGGCCAGGGGCCGAGGAAGGGTAGATCAGCGGACGAGCCGCCTGATGCGGGCGTCACGGCCGCGCTCGAGCGGATCCGAGGTGGAAGCCTTGCTTGTCTTCTTCACCTTGGGCTCTTCGTAGCGACGCTTGTCGGTGATGAGATGGAAACTGACGGGACCGGACTCGTCCTCGTGGGCGATGATCGCCGCATCGGGGCGCCTGGGCTCGGGTTCCGCTTCGAGGCGGGCACCATCGGCGATCCATCCCGGCACGCCGTCGACGGAAAAGCGGTCGCTGTTCGAGGTGCAGCCGAGCAGGGAAAAGGAGATCAAGGCGAGGAAGCCGGAAAGGTGGAATCGGTTCATGGAGAAACGCTTGTGGTTGGAGGGAGACGACGAGGGTAGGACAAGATTACAGGAATTCTACGAAAAATACGTGTCTTCGTGGGAGTAGGGAGGCGCACAGCAACAGAGGAAGCGAAGCGAGGCTTTGTCGGCGGAGCGGATTTGATGCCAAGCGCCCGGGGGAATGAGGATCGCATCACCGGGTCCGACCTCGCACGAATCTCCGTCGATCTCCATCGTGCCCCGGCCTTCCAGAATGAAATAGAATTCCTCGCTCAGCCGGTGGTAGTGCCTCTGTGTCGATCCTGAAGCCGGCAGGGTCGCTTCGGCGAGACTCTGGTTGACTACCGGAGCGTTGCTGAGATCGAGGATGCTGCGGATCGTCGATCCGTCGGCAGTCGTGAAAGGAGGCTGTTCGGAGATGGGGAGGACCGTCATGGGGATGTCAGAATTGTGGTCGTGTGGATCGAAATACAGGGGCGGAGTGCGATCGAAGCGCATTCCGCTTGTCCGGGGGGAGGTTCCCTGCGATCATCTACCCGCGAAGCGATGAACGACAAGGAAGAGTTTTTCGACGTGCCGAAACCGGGGGGCTCCCGGCGTGGCGCTCGCAGGCAGGCGACCCGCGGATTTTTCACCCATTTTCTCTGGATGGCGGGCTTGGGAGGGCTCGTTCTCGGACTCGTCCTTGGAGTCATCAAGATCTCCGGAAAGGGGCCGGCCGTGAAGCGCTCGATCATCACCTGGCTGGGCGGTTCGCCCGCAGGAACATCGAACGGAGCCGGCGATGCCCCGGCGATTCAGCGGGTCGAGGTTCCGGTGGAGAAGGTTGTCGAGAAGGTGGTGGAGGTTCCGGTGGAGAAAATTGTCGAGAAGATCGTCGAAGTGAAGCCTCCGCTCCCTTCCGGTTACGTGGACTGGAAGAAGGTCGATGTCGCCAAGCTCTGGAGCGAGATCCCGGTGAAGACGGAGATGGTAACCGAACAGGGGGATACCGCCGTGAAGGAACGCGGGCGGGAAGAGAGCTTCCAGATCGAGATGAAGGTCAAGCTCACCGTCCCGAAACCGAACACTTCGGTCGAAGAACTCGGATCGATCAACCCGCACCTGCCCAAGATGCTGAGGGATTTCTCCGCACTGGTCGGGGGAGCCTCGGTGTCGCCCTTTTACCATCACCTCTACCAGCTCAAGACGGAGCGCATCCAGCAGAAGGTCACCCGCATCGACGAGATTCTCTCGCGCCACAACCTTTACGACCTCGAGACCCTCCTCGAGACGAAACATTCTGGAAGCGGGCGCATGCTCCTTCTGGCGCAGGGTGAGATGGACGTCGTTTCGGACGGATCCGACGGGGACCGTTGGCCGGAACTCGACGACTACATCTCGATGTCCCAGTTCTACCAGCCATTCACGAGCTACGGCTGGGCAAAACAGACCAGCACACCCAATCCTCTTCTCGATCGGTGGGAGAAGAAGCTGCAGGAGTATGAGAAGGAATTCGCGATTCCCGGTCTCAGCATCGAGCGGAACCGCTTTCTTCGTGCCCAGATCGAGGAAATGAAGCCTCAGGTCGCCGACCTCAAGGTCCGCAGCTACCTCATCGCCGAGGCCGACCCCTTCGTGGTCATCCCCCTTTCGATGCTCGGTCGACGCGAGGAGAATCCCTTCGGCCCGGCGATCGGCGATTATGCCGTCGTTGTTTACAATGACCAGCTCTATCCGGCCATCGCCGGGGATGCCGGTCCGAGCTGGAAATTCGGAGAGGCCTCCCTGCGCCTTGCCCGACAGATCAGTGAAAAGGCTTCGCCCTACAACCGGCCCGTGAGTGACCTGACCGTGACCTATCTGATCTTTCCGGGCAGTGCGGACGAGAAGAAAGGACCGCCGGATCTCGAGAAATGGTACCAGAAGTGTTCGGCCTTGCTCGACGAGATCGGCGGCCTTGGTGAGGGGTATTCCCTGCACCGGTGGGAGGACCTGATCGCCAGGAAGAAGGCGGAGAAAGAAGCGGCGGCAGCTTCCTCCGGGACTTCCGCCACCCAGGATGCTCCTGAGAATGCCTCTCCGGCCCCGGCCAGCCCGGCTGCTCCTCCTGCCGAGAACGCCAGCGAGCAGTGACCCGGCGAAAGAAAGGCTGGATATTTTGTCCCATCTTTCTAGAGTCGTGGCATGCCGAATCTCAACAAAGTCCAGTTGATGGGGAATATCACCCGTGATCCAGAAGTGCGCTACACCCCCAAAGGCACGGCGGTCACGGATATCTCGCTTGCCATCAACCGAAATTACACGGGCGAAGATGGCCAGCGCCATGAGGAGACAACCTTTGTCGACATCACTTTCTGGGGACGCCAGGCCGAGGTGATTGGCGAATACATGAAGAAGGGGCGTCCGATCTACGTCGAGGGACGGCTCCAGCTCGATACCTGGGAAGACAAGAACTCGGGCCAGCAACGCTCGCGGCTCAAGGTCGTCGGTGAAAACTTCCAGTTCCTGGGCAGTCGCGAGGACGGCGGCGGGGGACAACGTGGAGGTCAGGGAGGACAGGGCGGACGTTCCTCGCAGGAGGACTATGGCGGCGGTTCCTATGACGCCCCCCGTCAGCAGCCTGCCTCGCGTCCGGTCCATGCGCCGCCGCCATCGCAGGGTGGTTACCAGGAGGGTCCGATTACGGACGACGACGACGACATTCCCTTTTGAGGCCCCGAGAAATCCGACCGGAGAGGTGCCCGGCATTGTTTCTGCTTTCACGGGATCTCCGGGGAGATGAACTACCCCAAGTTCCGTGAGTGTTTCCAGATTCCAGACCTCGAACGCCGAATCCGATGGACATGTTCCGGATTCCGGAAGCGAGGAGCTTGCGGACTTTCTCGAGATTCTGCAGGGACTCGTTCGCGAACCTTCGGTGGTTGGCGCGGAAGATTCCTTCTTCCGTGTCCTGAGGAGGGAACTCGAGGAAGTCGACGTCACCGTCGAACGCCATCTCGGGCTTCTCGTGGCGAAGGGGCAGCGCCCCGATGCTCTCTGCGTCAGCGCCCACATCGACCGCCACGGTCTCCTCTGCACCGGGCCCAACGAATTCCAATACGCCGCTTTCATCGCCTCGAACCAGGGCGAACTCTCAGGCGATTCCGTCTCCGAACAGATGATGGCGACCATCGCCGACCGCTTCACGGGTCAGCGGGTGCAGGGGCACCTTCCCTACACCGGAACCTACCTTGGCCAGGGGGTGATCTCATCGGGGCGCCTCTGCGAATTCCGGCGCAACCTGATTTTTGAAATCGAGGGACTCGAATACCTCGAGCCGGGCACTCCGGTTTCCTTCCTCGACCGGCTTCGGGTCACGGAGTCGCATTTGTCGGCACAGCTGGACAACGTCCTCAGCGTGGCCCTGATCATCCATCTCTACCGGATGGGTTTCCAGGGGACGGCCCTTTTCACCGCGCAGGAGGAATCGGGTCGCAGCTGGCGCTATGCGCTCTCCTGGCTGCTTCGCGAAGGAATCGAGACTCGGCGGCTCCTCGTCCTCGACACCAGTCCCTATCCTTCACCGGAGGCGGCGGAGGGCCAGGAGATCGTGCTTCGGGAAAAGGATGCCTCGGCTCGCTTTGACCCCGAGTTCACTCGTGAAATCGAGGGTCGCTGTCTTGATCTTGGAGTTTTAACCACCTTCAAGGACCGTTGGATCGAACAGGAGAACCTCACCCGCCCGAAGCCGCTTTCGCTGGGACGAACCGAACTCGGTCGTCTGATTGCCGCGTCCGGGGATCGTTTCAGCGGCACGACCTTGCAGATTCCCACGACCGGCTACCACACGGCCGAGGAGACTGCCTCGCTCGCTTCGGTGCGGGCCGCCATCCGCTTGTTGGGGAGCTACTGCTGAT
>JAGRPC010000048.1 GCA_020439925.1 Verrucomicrobiia bacterium
TCTGGTCGGCCTCGCTGAGTTTGGATAACGGCAGCTTGAGAAGGGTGCCGTTGGTCCTAAGCACCTCGACGGAATCTCCGCTGAGACGCCGGAACTCGCCCTCAACGGTGCGGCCAGAAGCGGCCTCAGTCCAGGTTCGGGCCTCGAGGCCCGGGGAAACAAGCAGACAAACCAGAACGACGGGAAGGAGAATCAGGGTCTTCATGATCGAGCAGGGGTTGGCAGGTGGATAGCGCACCGGCCCCGACGGGGAGCCGGCCGATTTGGAAATTAGCGGTTTGCAGCTCCGGTGTCGAGACTGTCTTCACAAGGCCGGAGCCTTCCAATCGGGAATTCCGCCCGCGGCTTCCTGCTGACGATACCACTCGTGGAAGGGACGGGTCGGCGACATGGGAGCATCTTCATTGACCATGAGGGGCCGCGCCTCCTTCCAATACTGGTCATAGGCGGCCTTCATGGCTGCGGCGACCTCGGGGTGGTCGGCGATGACGTTCTTCGTCTGTCCGGGATCGGACTCCATGTCAAAGAGCTCCGCCCCCGCCGCCGGAGCGGCGCCCTTCTTGCCTTTGCCTTTCCCGCCTCCTCCGGCCCGGGCACCGACGTAGCGATACTTCTGGTTTCTCACCGAGAAATTCACGTCCCGGAAATCATCCGGATTCGCCCCGGTCGGCCAGCGGCAGATGTGGTTGAACAGGTAGCGATCTTCCCAACCTTCCCCCTTTCCTTCGATGAGAGGCAGAAGACTGCGTCCCTCGACCTGCCCCTCGGGAAGGGCGGCGCCGGCAAGGGCCGCGACGGTGGGAAACAGATCGATGTGAGAGGCAATCCGATCGATATCCCGTCCGGCCGAAACCTTGCCAGGCCAGCGAACGAAAAAGGGAACGCGCGCTCCGCCCTCGTCGGTCGATCCCTTGAGCCCCTTCATGCCCGCATTGTAGAATGGATAGCCCGGGGCCAGATCCTTCCCCTGCTGGCCCGACCCTCCACCGGTCATTCCGTTGTCGGACATGAAGATCACGATGGTGTTCTCCTCCAATCCCCATTCCGCCAGTTTCTCCCGGAAACGCCCCATGTTTTCATCGATGTTCTCGATCATGCCGTAGAAGCCCGCCTGTTCCCTGCCGAAACCGAGATCGGTGAAGCGCTTGGCGTTTTTCTCCGGTGCGATGAACGGACCGTGGGGAGCGTTCGTGGCGAGGTAACAGAAGAAGGGCTCGCCGGCGGCGGACTTCTCCCGAATCCATCCGAGAGCGGCGGTGAAGAACACGTCGGTGCAGAATCCCTTGGTCCGGACGAAACTTCCGTTGTGTCGGATCACGGGATCGGTGTAGCGGTTTTCCGGAACGTCGGCGCAGGAACAGGGGTAGGCCTGACCGATCCCTCCCGCCCCGTGGATGAAGACCTCGTCGAAGCCGCGATGATCCGGCTGGTACTCGGCCTCGTCACCGAGGTGCCATTTCCCGAAAATTCCCGAGGTGTAGCCCGCCGCCTTGAGCACCTGCGGCAAGGTCGTGGCGTCCAGGGTCATGCGCTCCCGCTCGAGTATGGTGTGGGTGATGCCGTTTTTCTCGGGATGCCGCCCGGTCATGAGGGCCGAGCGAGTCGGAGAACAGGTTGGAGCGACGAGGAAACGAGTGAAACGGGTGCTCTCGTCGTGAAAGCGGTCGAGATTCGGCGTCTGCAACCAGGGATGTCCGTGGGCGCCAACTGGTGCATATCCCTGATCATCGGTCATGATGACAACCATATTCGGCTTCGAACCAGCCAGATCCGCGAAAGCGGGAGACGCAAGTCCGGCTATAAAAAGAAGGGCACAGGTGAGGGTCGGGAGCTTCATGCGAGAGAATATCGGTTTCCGGAAGATTGCCACCGGGAGCGTGAGATTAGCAGGTCCGGAATGAGGCCAAAAGCCCAATTCGGGACAAATCGCACCTTTTCATCTCTTCGTTCCGGAGGATCTCTCACGCTCCAGCAACGCCGCAAGGACCTCCTCCACCATCTCCCCTGCATCCGACTCGCCGTGGACGGAAAGGACCCGGTCGGCTTCCTCCTCACCGGGAGATTCAAAAACGGGCCGGAGTCTCTCGTAAACCTCGACACCGGCATCACTGACCGAATCACCGGAGGCAGCCCGATCCCGCAATCGCTCTCGGGCAATGGCTTCGTGAAGTTCGACGTGGAGCAGGTCGACGCGGGCCCCGACCATCCTCGCCGCCTCGCGAAATCGCTGCCGCTCGGAACGCGAGCGGAAATTCGCGTCGAGAATCACCACCCCGCCGGAACAACGGGTGGCGGAGAGAGCGCGGGATAGCATCTCGTCGTAAGTCCGACGGGAAGGACCCGCCTCATACCATTCCGGAGCCAGCGTCGAGGTGGGAGCAACGCCGGCGAGTTCCTTTCGCACCCGGTCACTCGAAAAGACAGGCCAGGCCCCGCCCGAAGAAAGTGCCAGTTGCGAAGCGAGGACCGACTTCCCGGAAGCCGGAAGTCCGCAGCAGAGGATCCATCGGGGTCTTTCTTCCTCGACCGCCGTCGCGGCGGCGAGGCGGAGATAGCGCCGCGCCGTGTCCGAGGCCTCGGAACGGGCCGCTTCGCCCATTTCCACCTCCCCGGCCGCGATGGCCGATACCTTCGCCCTCACCATGGCCCGATAGCGGACGAGCATGGGCAACAAGCCGCCCATGGCCTCATCCCCGCTCGCAGCCATGACTGCGTCCGTGTAGGCCTCGGCCAACTCCGGGTGCCCACGGAACCGCAGATCCATGGCAAGGAAGGCATGCTCCGTGGCCACGTCCCCGCACCGGAAAGCGGGATTGAACTCGATGCAGTCGTAAATCACCGGAGAATCGAGAAGGCAGATGTTCCGGGCGTGGAGATCCCCATGCCCGTCGACGATGCATCCGCCTGCGGCACGCTCCTGCAGGACCGGAAGCCATTGGTCGAAATCGTCACGGGTCCGCCGCTCGAGCGCCTCGTGAAGAGGCGGCGGAAAACATCCCTCCGTCTCGGAAAAATTCGCGAGGGCGAACTCACGCAACTTCACCGGATCTCCCCAGGCGGTCACCTCGGGTCCGCGTTCCGCGGCCAGATGGAAAGCGACCATCTGCCGCGCCACCTTCCCGATCTCCTCGTGACCGACCTTATGGTGTTCCAGCAACCCATCCATCATGCGATCCTGCGGGAGGCGCTTCATTCTCACCGCGTGATCGATGACCGTTCCCCCTTCCCCAATCCGGAGGCGCCCGGACGAATTCTCGCAAAGATCGACGACGGCCTCGTAGATCTCCGGACAGAGCCGCCGGTTCAGGCGCACTTCCTCCCCGCAAAAGCGATGCCGGCTTTCAAGCGAGGTGAAATCGGCGAACGGCAACCGGATCGCCTTTTTGAACTTGTAGGCCCGGTCACCTGAGAGAACCACCACCGAGAGGTGCGTCTGCAGAATCTCCACCGCTCCGGCACCTTCGGGATAGATGGCCGGATCGCGAAGTTTTTCGATGAGCTCGGGATCCATGGAGGAATGGCGCGGGGTAGGATACACGCCCCCGAGCCTTCCCGCATCCGGGCACCGAACTTCAGCCCTTCAGAACGGAAAAATCCGCAAGCGAGAGGTAGAGAAGGACAACAAACGCGACGATCCCGATCCCGAGGGGTTTCGCCCACTTCCACGGGGTGAGGTCGACGTCGCCGCTGTGATGATGCTCCCAGTCCCGCGGCAAGGGGCGGACCTTGCTCATGACGAATTGGAAGACCATCAGTGTCGCGAAAACGATACCCAGAAAGTGGAAGCCATGAACCTTCTCCGCCCAACCTGAAAAAGGAGGCACGAAATAACCGAGAATCAGGAGGACGCATCCCGCCACCAAGGCGACGTTCGCCGCCAGGGCCCCGCCGCGCTTGAAGAGAAACCCGGCCAGCACCACCGAGAAGATGGGAA
>JAGRPC010000446.1:0-5488 GCA_020439925.1 Verrucomicrobiia bacterium
CGACCCTCGTTCTGGTTGATCTTCGGAGTGCGCCCGAACTCGGTGGCAAGCACGACGAGAGTCTGGTCGAGAAGACCGCGATCCTCCAGGTCGGTGAGGAGGGCAGAGATCCCTTGGTCGAGGAGCTCGGCCTTCTCCGGGACCGCGAGGAAATTGCTGTTGTGGGTGTCCCAGCCTCCCAGGTTCACCTCGACGGCGCGGACGTTCCGCTCGACGAGACGACGGGCGAGAAGGCATCCCTGACCGAAGGAGGATTCACCGTAGTTGGCTCGGGTTTCCGCGCTTTCCTTGTCGAGCTGGAAAACTTCGAGGTCCTCGCTGTTCATGATGCGGACCGCGTCGTCGTACATCGAGGCGTAGGCCCGGACCCGCTTGAGATCGTACTGTTCCCGGAACTCACGATCGAGGTCGGCGGAGAGGGAAAGGCGGGAATCAAAACGGTCCTCCGTTAGACCCGCGGCCATCTGGCTGTTGCGCAGTCCGGATTCGGGATCGCCGATGGCGAGGGGCTCGAAGGCCCCTTCAAAGAATCCTGCTCCGCCGATAATGCGGCTACCTCCGGCGATACAGACGCTTCCGGGAAGGTTCTCGTTCAGCTTGCCGCGGTATTTCAGCAGCCACGCGCCGATTCCAGGGTGACGGATCGTCGAGCGCATCTCGTAGCTGGTGTGCATGTAATAATTGCCCTGGGCATGGGCTCCGGCGGTGGACGTCATTGAGCGGATCACCGCCGCCTTGTCCATGTGGTTGGCAAGTCGGGGAAGGTATTCACTGATCTGGATGCCGTCTGCCTTGGTCCGGATAGCGGTCACCGGACCCTGGTTCTCGTGTCCGGGTTTGGGATCGAGGGTGTCGAGATGGGTCATTCCTCCCGACATGTAGAGATAGATGACGCTTTTGGCGGGATTCTCGCGGTCGGGCAGTCCGAGATCGGGACCGAGGGCGGCACGTGCGGTTCCGGGAAGACCTTGGAGGAAGGCTGGCGCTGCGCCGACCCCGAGGAGGGTTTTGGCCGCGTTGGCGAGAAAGAGACGTCGGTTCGACTCGTGACGGAAGAGAGAGTTCATGGCGGCTGGCTTTGGAGATTGAACGTGAGGCGACGTGAGAGGGCAGGGGAAGGATTACTGGATGAAAAGAAACTGGGACCCGTTGAGAACCGCCCAGACGATGTCGTCGTAGGCTTCTTCTCCGCGGTCGTTGATTTCCTTGAGAAGGCGATCCGTCTCTCCGGCGCTTGGCTTGCGGGCGAGCATCGCGGTGTAGAGGGTCTCGATCTTCGCCTCGGGAGTGGAAGCCTCCTGCAATTCCTTCCCGAGAACGGAGCCGGGATTGGTCAGGGCGATGGCGACGGGACCATTGAGCAGTTCGAGGGCTTGCGGCACGGTGGCTTCTTCGCTCGCGTTCTCGATCACCTCGCGGTCGGATTGTCCGAAGGTTCTCAGGAAACTGCCGGGACGAGCCGTGATTTCCGAGGCGCGGGCCAGCGTTCCGAGTTCGCCGGTCTTGCCGCCGCGCTTGTTGCCTTTTTCCTTCCTCTTCGAGACCTCGGCGGCCCGCGATTTGATGAGGGCCCGGCGCTCCTGCTTCGAGAGCCCCTCGGGCAGGGCTTTCTTCGGGGTCTCTAGCCTGGCCGGCTCGAATACGGATTCGGTGGCGACTGCCTCGGTGATTCCGAAGACCTTGAAAAGGGCGGCCTCGTCTGCTCCGCGATTCGCCTTTTCGAATGCTTCCCTTTTTACCGTTCGTTCGATGTCGGATTGGAGCGAGCGAACTTCGCGGGTCAGTTCGCGAGCCTTTTCCTCATCTCCGGCGGCGCGTGCGGCGAGGGCCTCCTTTCGCTTTTCCTCCGCGGCACGGGACTGCTCCCCAAGCGTCTCGGCGAGACGCTCGACCATTTCGCGGTATTCCTCGAAGGGGCGTCCCTCGAGACTCTCGTAAATCTGCTTCTGGGTCTCGATGCGGGCGATGTCCTGTTTCACCGAGGGTTTGTAACGGTCGGGGTCTTCGATGAGCATCGTCAGGGCGCTGTCCCAGACCTGTTCGGCGCTGAGTCGGCGCAGGAGCGGTCCCTGGAAATAGTAGGGGGTGCCGGGCTCGATCTCTTCGGTGGTGGCCGCCCGTTGATAGGCCTCGGTGCTCGCGAGAATGCGGGTGAACGCGCGCATGTCGAACTGTAGATCCTTCATGAGTTCCTCGAGGTAGGCGAGCAATTCGGGATTGGTGGAAACGGAGTTTTCGGTCAACTCGTCGAAGGGCTCGATGAGGGCGAGACCGAAGAGGCGTTTCCACAAGCGGTTCACGATGACTCTCGTGAAGGTGGGGTTCTGGGGGGAGGTCATCCACGCCGCGTAGGCCTCGATCTTCGGAGTGCCTTCCGTGAGTTCGACCTCGGCGCCAAACATCGTCGAAGCCGGCACGACATCCTCGGGCTTGGCATCGTCGTACTGGTAGTCGTGGGGAAGCTTGAGGGGTTTGTCCACGGCATCGACGGTCGTGTAGCGCAGGGGTTTGTAGAGTTCGCCGAGGACATTCTTGAGGGCTTCGTCACCGCGTTTCTTCTCCTTCTTGTCGACTTCTTCGGCGCTCTCGCGCATTTTGGCGAGTTCCTCCTTCATCGCGGTGCGGATCGCCGCCTTGTCCTTACCGAACTGTTCCTCGAGGCGCTCGCGTACCTCCGACATCATCTCGACGCGGGAGGAACCCTTCTCTCTCTTGGCCGTCTCGCTGAGGGCGCGGCGGTTGGGGAAATCGTAGCGGCCCCCTCCCACCCCATTGCTGAAAGCGGCCATCCCGTAGAAGTCGAGCTGTGTCCACTTGTCGAAAGGATGATTGTGGCACTGGGCGCATTCGAGGCGGGTCCCGAGGAAAATGCGGACGGTGTTCGCCATGTTGTCCAGGGGCATGCCCCGGTCCCGCTGGTAGTAGCCGGTCGCGCCGTTGTCCCAGACGTGACCCTTCGCACTGACGAGTTCGTAGACGAAGCGGTCGTAGGGTTCGTTGCGACGCAGGGCATCCTTGATCCAGAGGCGATAGGCCGCCTCGTTGGCCGCATCGTTGTTGCCCAGCTTCTCGTTCACGCGGAGAACGTCAGCCCAGTAATTGTAGGCATGGCTCACGCAACCTTCGCTTCCGAGCAGTTCCTCGATAAGGCGTTCCCGTTTCGCCGGATAGGTGCTTCCAAGGAAGTCCCGCACCTCGTCCGCCGTCGGAATCCGCCCCACGAGATCGAGGTGAATTCGCCTGACAAACACCTCGTCGCTGATCAGCGCGTTCAGGGTCACGTCCTGCTCCTTGCAGGTCTTTTCCACCAGTTCATCGATTTTTTCGGCTGCCGCGCGGACGGCCTCTTCACTCAGGGGGGCGGGTTTTGCCGCTTCTTCCGCGAAGAGCGGACTCAGGGCGGAACCGGTTACCAGGAAAAGCGAAAGGATCCAGCGGGAGGTGGTCATGGGGTGAACTCGTGGATTGGAGGGGAGAAGCGAAATTATTAAACCGGATTCTCCGGAAAAGTTGCAGACTCTTTTCGTGCCCTCCCGCGATCGTCAGCCTGTTGCGTCGAGGGAAGAGGAACTGGTTCAGGAGCGGACCCGATGCCGCGTTGAGTGAGGCCTCACGGGCTCTGGAAGACCGATCCGGCCACGATCTCGCGGATCAGAGTCTTTAAACCCAGGTCGGACGTCTCGACCTTTTCCACAAGACGGTCGATCTCCGGGCGGTCGAGGGCGTTCGCCCGCCGGCCGATGGCGTAGGAGAGAAGGCGCCCGGTCAGGGCTCGGGTGAACCACTCGCGTCGCTCGAGGAGCAGGGTCTTGAACTCCGTCACGTCCGCGAACGATCCGCCGCCGGACAATTCGCCGGAAGAATCGATCGGCGGGCCCTGCGTCTTTCCGCCCGGGTAACGGGTTCTCCAGCCGCCGATGGGATCGTAGTTCTCCAGGGCGAAGCCCGGCGGATCGATCTTCCGGTGGCAGTCGTAGCAGGTGGCCGAATCCCGGTGCTTGGCGAGAAGTTCCCGCATGGTGGAGGCGCCGCGGACGTCGGGATCGATCGGTGGCACGTTGTCGGGGGGAGGCGCGGGGGGCGTGCCGAGGAGGTTTTCGAGGATCCAGACGCCACGAACCACGGGTGAAGTCTCGATGCCGTTCGCCGTTACGGTCAGCACGCTGCCCATGCCGAGCAGTCCGCCGCGGCGACGGTCGGGAAGCGAGACGCGCCGGAACTCGTGTGCGGTCCCGGGTTCGAAATCACTGACGGGCAGATGGTAGTGCTCGGCCAGAGGTTTGTTCACGAAGGTGTATGCGGAGTCGAGAAAGTCGGTCAGCGGTCCGTCGGTCTCGATAAGATGACCGAAAAACAACCGCGTCTCCGTCTTCATGGCGGTCTGCAGGTCCTTCGCGTAATAAACGCCGAAGGTGTCGCGATCGGGCGGCATGTCTCCCATCGAACGCAGGTTCAGCCAGGCGTCGAGAAAGCCGGAATGAAAGGCCCCGGCCCGAGGGCTGTCGAGGAGACGTTCGACCTCGGCGGCGAGCACGCCGGGCTCGAGGATTCTGCCGCTGTCGGCGAGAGCCCGCAATCCGGCGTCGGGCATCGTCGACCAGAGGAAATAGGAAAGCCGTGCCGCGAGGTCGTAGGGGCCGAGCCTGCCTGCCACTTCGCCACCTGCTTCGTTCCCAGGTTCGGAGAGATAGAGGAATGCGGGCGAGCAGAGAATCGTCTTGATGGCGTCCTTCGTTGCCTGGCGTGGAGAATGCCCGGCGGCGCGGCGGGAGTCGACCACGGCCATGAGCCGGTCGATCTCTTCCTCCGTCGCCGGACGACGGTAGGCGCGGTCGGCAAACTGCTTCAGGATCTCGCGAATGCGGGGTTCGCGAAAACCTTCTTCCCCGAAAACGAGTCTCTGTGGTCCGGGTGGCCACTGATTGTAGAGCGGCCCCTGGATCTCGACCTCGTGGATTCGGATGTGGGGCATCTTGCCATGCTGCAGGACGACGCGGCGTGCTTCGACGATGCCTCCCGTGAAGGGGTCGTCCTTCGGCCAGTCCTTCTTGTATTGGCTGGCAATGCGGCTGAAGGCATTGCGGCAGTTCTGCATGCCGTTGGGGAAAATGAAGCGGGGGGTCTGTCCTTTCTCGAGCCAGACCGTCATGCTTTGCCATTCGGGTTCGCCATCCCTGACGAACACTTCGGCGAGTTGTGGCTCGATGGGCTGGGGGTGATGCAGAGTGCCGGCGCGCTTGTCGCCGGGCACGATGCCGAGCCGGAAGGGTTCCGAGAAGTCCATGCGGAAAATCGCGGGATCGTAGGGTGTGTCGCGGTGCATGGCCTGGGCCAGCACTTTCACCTCGTAGAATCCGTCGGCCGGCACTCCTTCGGCGAACTCGCTGATGGCCGCGTAACCTCCCTCGTGGTTCACCGTGTTCGGCACTTCGTAGACGCAGAGGTAGCGGAAGTTGTAGACCTTGCCGTGGGAGTAGCTCAATTCCTG
>JAGRPC010000446.1:5647-7078 GCA_020439925.1 Verrucomicrobiia bacterium
TGGTCGGAGGTGGCATCGCGCGGAAACTTCGAGGTCGGATCAAAGGTGTCCATGCGCATCCCGAAGAGGTCGCTCAAGGTATTGAGATACTCGCGCCGGTTGAGTCGCCGCAGGACGGTCTGGCCGGCGGCTCCGGAGATCGCCTCGCGGGCCTCGGTGACCTGTTTGGTGAGGGCGGAGATGGCCGCGGCGCGTTCCGTTTCGCCGGGCTGATCGGCCTTCTTCGGCGGCATCTCCCCGAGATTGAGCTGATCGATGGCGTCCTGCACCTCGAGGATGGACGCCTCGTCGACCAGGGGAAACGTCATCCCGTCGAAGCGACGGTCGCCCTTCTGCTTTTCCGCACCGTGGCATTCCACGCAATAGCGACGCAGGAAGGCGGACGGAACGGTGTCGGGTTCTTCCGCGGTGCGCCCTTCGGCGCCTGCCAGGGCGACCAAGGCACCGGCCAGCAGCATCCTCCGCCTCATCACGTCAGATCAGGGTTCCACTGCTGGTGCCGAAGGAGTCGGCCTCCACTCCGAAGCGCTGAAGCAGGCTGAGGTAGAGATTGCAGAGCGGCTTTCGCTCAAGTCCCGTTGCCGGCAGGGCGCGATACTCGCCGTGGTTGAAGCCGCCTCCGGCGAGAATGACGGGGAGGTTACGGTTGGTGTGCGCGTTGGCGTTTGCCATGCCGCTGCCGAACAGGACCATCGTGTGATCCAGCAGGGTGCCGTCGCCATCGGTGGTGGATTTCAGCCTCTCGAGGAAGCGCGCGAACTGCTGCATCTGGTATTCCTCCAGGACGAGCAGGCTGTCGATCTTCTCCTGGAGTTGTCCATGATGGGAGAGCGAATGGTAGCCTTCGCGGATATCGAAGTAACGGGACTCGAAGTCGCCACCGATCTCGAGCGTGGCGATGCGGGTCGAGTCGGTCTGCAGCGCCAGGACCATCAGGTCGTAGAGCAACGGGAGGTCGTCGACCATGTTCGTGTTCTTCGGTTCAGGGAAGGGCGCTCCGGGCTTGGGCACTTCGGACCACTGCCTCTGCTGCTGCAGTTGCTTCTCGACGTGGCGGACCGCGGTGAAGTATTCGTCGAGCTTTTCCCGGTCTTCCGGATCGAGACGTCGTTCGAGCGACCTGGCGTCGCCGTTGACGGCATCGAGAATCGATCCCTTCAAATCGAAGCGGTCCTTCACCCTCGCCCTGTTGGAGCTGGACTCGTTCAGGAAGAGAGTGCGAAAGAGTTCATTGGCTCCAGGGATCGGCGGCACACGCGTTCCGCTCCGTGTCCAGCACATCTGGCAGCCCCCGTGGATTCCGTCTTCCGATCCGATCGTTAGGGAGGGGAATCGCGTGGCACCACCCACGGTTTCGGCGGCGCGCTGGTCGAGGCTGATATTGCCCTCCGGCATTCCCTTCGCATCCATCGACAACACTCCGGTCAGGAA
>JAGRPC010000447.1 GCA_020439925.1 Verrucomicrobiia bacterium
GCAAGAATGCGGCCGTCTCTCACCGCGATCGCCTCGAGAGTGGACTCGGCCGGATCGAGGGTAATGATCTTTCCGTTGCGATAAACGGCGTCGGCCGCCCCCGGGTCGGAAATCGAATCGAGCCGCAGATAAGCGGCGGCATATCGCCGCCCGAGTTCTCGATACGAGTCGGAGTCGAAGTGCACCTTGTCTCCCTTGTGATGAAGACCCTCGGCGGACACGAAGGCACAACGCTCGGCGAGAAGGGGAAGGCGACGATGAACGGAATCGACCGTGACACGTTCCGGCGTCCACGGCTGATCGGAAAACCGTCCCATCTGACCGGCAAGGAAGGGCACCGAGGGAGCGTTCAGCTCCGCGCGGAATCTCGCGACGAGGTCGAGCATCTTGGCCTCGTAGGCCGGGGCGAGTTTTGCGTTGCTGTCGCTTTCGCCCTGGTGCCAGAGAATGCCCTTCAAGGTGCCCGAGGGCAGGGCGGCGGCGGCGCGGCGCATCGTGTCATCCCACGGATAGGACCGGGTCTGGTCATGGATCTGACCCGGTTTCCAGGTATCGATCGGTGAACCGCCGGCCGCACACGGGATCAGTCCGATGGTCACCCCCGGACGCGCCCTGGCAACCTCGATGGCGAAGCTGCGTCCCAGCCCGACTCCTGCTGCGGGTTTATCCCAGTGCATCGGATCGGTCGCCGGAACCCACTGCCCCTCTCGATTGAACATGAGAACGCGCGGATCCGGTTTTCGATCCGCGTCGGAGACCTCACCCCGTCCCGCCATGTTTGACTGACCGACGAGGAGAAAGAGATGGAAGTTTTCCTTCGGGGGCAGCTGAGTGTCCTGCCCCTTCAGGATCCCAGCGAAAACGAGGAAGAATACGGAGAGAAGGAAACCCTGGAGTCTCTGGTTCATGGACGGCAGCGTGATCCGGGAAACCGGTTTCCGTCAAGTGCCACCATTCCGAGTATGCGCCGTACGCTCATGAAATCCAAACGACCCCTTCCATGGGAAAACTTCACGCTTCGTTCTTTGCCCCGTGGAAAAAGGCATTTATGATCCCGAAGATCCCGACCCTATGAAGACCTGGCACTACGCGACCCCGAACAACGAGCAGTTTCAAGCCACCGAGACCGAATTGCCGGTCCTTATCAGCAACGGAACCATCACCCTGCAGACGCGGGTGTGGACAAGCGGAATGGCCGGATGGGCCCCGGCCGGCGAAGCCATGCCCGACCTGTTCCGCGCCCACAACCAGGATCCTCCGGCCATGGCCGCGGGCGGCCCTCCCCCGATGAGCGCCTCGCGTTCCCACGAGATCGACTACGAGATTTTCGGCGACGACATGCAACTCGTCGAGATCGAGCTCGATCCCGGAGAAACGGTCATCGCCGAGGCGGGTGCGATGAACTACATGGAGGAGGACATTTCCTTCGTCACCAAGATGGGCGACGGATCCAATCCCAACGAGGGTTTCATGGGCAAGCTCCTCGCCGTGGGCAAACGCGCCCTTACCGGCGAGTCGCTCTTCATGACCCATTTCACGAACATGGGAAATGCCGGAAAGCGCCGGGTCGCGTTCGCCGCACCCTTTCCCGGAAAAATCGTCCCCCTCGAACTCTCGAAGATCGGAGGCGAGATCACCTGCCAGAAGGATTCGTTCCTCTGCGCGGCCTACGGCACGCAGGTGACGATCGCCTTCAACAAGAAACTCGGGGCCGGCTTCTTCGGCGGCGAGGGTTTCATTCTCCAGAAGCTGAAAGGCGACGGCAAGGCCTTTGTCCATGCCAGCGGTACGATCATCCAGCGGGAACTCAAGGGAGAGACCCTGCGCGTCGACACGGGTTGCCTCGTTGCCTTCTCTCCGGGAATCGAATACAACATCGAACGCGCCGGAAACCTGAAGTCGATGTTCTTTGGAGGAGAGGGCCTCTTCCTCGCAACTCTGCGCGGACACGGGCACGTCTGGCTCCAGAGCCTGCCCTTCTCCCGCCTTGCTGACCGCATTATCCAGGCGGCGCCTTCGGCTGGGGGCAGCGCCCAAGGCGAGGGCAGCGTTCTCGGTGGTATCGGCCGTCTCCTCGACGGGAATTAAGTCCCGGCGAGTGAGGGAAACCACTCTCAGTTGCCACCCGCGGTGATCGTGACCCCGGCCGATCCGGTGGTGCCAAGCGCGCCGAGACCTTCCTGCACCGCCACCGCCTGGGCGGCAGTGATGAGCACCGCCTCCACGTAATCCTCGAGTTTGCTCCAGGGACTGCGGGGCACCCAGACGATGTCTCCGCCCTCGAGCTTCAGGTCGGGCTCCTGGCCCTTCATGATATTGCGGAGGTTAACCACCGCGACTTGAGGCCTCAGGGTGCCCCCACGAAGGATGAGCGCCTTGGTCACGATCGCGTCCGGATTCGGACCTCCGGCCGCGGCGACCGCGGAGATGAGGGTTCCGCCTCGCTCGAAGTAGACCGGTCCGGGTTTGGCAACGTGACCGAGGACATAGAAGGACCGCGTCGTCAACGAAGGAACGAAGATGTAGTCCCCGCCCTTCACGTAGACGTTCTGCGACATGTCCCCTTCCCGGACAAGTCGCAGATCGTCAACGAAGGAACGAAGATGTAGTCCCCGCCCTTCACGTAGACGTTCTGCGACATGTCCCCTTCC
>JAGRPC010000448.1 GCA_020439925.1 Verrucomicrobiia bacterium
GACGAAACTCCGGATAGAGATCGATCATTCGAGAAAGCTCCGGGGCCGTTGGGGCGGCCTGGAAAAACCAGTAGTCCGGCGGGTCGTGATCCGGCAGGGTAATCGCCTCGCCTCCGGGATGTTCCGGCAATCGCTTCATCCAGGTTTCGAGAACCTCGCGGTTGGCGGGCTCCAGTCGCAGCCAGATGAACGTTCCTCCACGCCCAAAGGTGCGGTCCATTCTTCGTGGCAAATCCGGAATGCCGACGACCTGCAGGGCCTCGTCGATAATGGACTCAAGGACCTGCCCCTCGGGAGCCCCATAGCTCCATCCGACCTTGAGCTCTGACTCGACAACAAACGGGTGGTTGGTGCCCGCGATCGGCATTGTCCCGGTCATCGTCAACCTTACCGACTCGTTCCCGGTTCTCAGGAATCGAAGCGATTTCGGTTTCATCGGAATCCGTTCACGATCTGCCGATTTCAACTCGAGTCTCCCGGTTTCACGAGAGAGAAACTCCGCCGAGTCGCAGTCGATCGTGCGATCGCTGATCGCCCGGAGATCGCAAGGCAGGGCGAATTGAAAGCGTACCATCTGCAAGCGGGGTTCCCGGAAATGAGATTCCCCCACGGAAAAGGGCTCCACCTTCATCCGGATGTGCCCACCGAGCCCTTCACCGTCACCCTCCCAGAAGCCGATCTCCAACTCGCCGGTTTCCGGGACCGGTTTGAAGACGATTTCTGATGGATCGTCCGCAGCGAGCAAACCGGGAAACCCGACACAGAAGAAGACCCAGCGGCGCCACATGGTGGCGTCATATCACGATCGCGCTCGCCACGTCAACCTCTGACGTTTTCACACCGGGTCTCCGAAAGCCTCCCTCCCGGTCACTCTTCCCGCACCCCGTTCTTCACCTCGAACTCGCGGCACCAGCCTTTGATCTCGAGATCGTTGAAGATCTTGCCCATGACCCGGCGAAGGAGGCCTTTGAGATTCGCATTCTCGAGGTCGGCAAGCGCTCGCACCGCCGCTTCCTTGTAGGTCTCGAAAAGGAGCAGGCATTTCTCGTCCGCCTCGAGGGTGTGGGCGAGGCTCCGGATCTTATGGATTTCGATATCCTCAAGATCGCCGTGGGTCCAGAGCGCGTCGAGGACCGCTTTGTCGTTTCCCTTGGCCCGCTCGCGGGCGACGGCGAGAAGGACGCTGGGGCGCATCTGCTCGAGTTCGTTGTCACCGGCGTCGGCACCGAGGTCGTCCATGTCGTCGCGGATCTGGTAGGCGATGCCAAGGTTCTCGGAATACTCCTCCAGCACGGAGGCCACCTCGTCGAGTTGCCCCGCGTAGGCCGCGCCGAGTTTCAGGGCGACCTCGAAGGCCGGCGCCGTCTTCTGGCGGAAAATCTCGAGAACCTGCTTGGAGGTGAGCGGCTGCGGATCGCGTGCCCAGACCAGTTCGGCCCCCTGGCCGCGGCACAACTCGCGTTGTCCCCGCGCGGCGACCAGGAGCATCTGCGACTTGGCCGCGTCGCTCGCCTGACATTCCCCGATGAGGCGGTAGCCCTCGCCAATCAGCAAGTCACCCGCATTGAGGGCGACGGCGACGCCGTGCTCGGCATTCAGGGTGGGCTGGTCATAGCGGCCGTGGTCCTCGTCCTCGATGTCGTCGTGAACGAGGGAGGCCTTGTGGAAAAGTTCGGTGGCGAAGGCGATCTTCTTGAGGTCCTCCGGGATCGGATTGCCTCGATCCTCCCGCAGGGCCTCATAGGCCGCGACGGTCAGGAAGGGACGCCAGCGCTTGCCATCACGTGCCAGCCATTCCCGGGCGATCTCTTCCTGGCGACCGGATGCCGGGCCCATCGTCTGCTCGATCGCTTCCGGAGTGAACCAGGTCTTCACCTCGTTGTGGAGACCGGTGAGGTCGAGACGACGCGTCTGGTCGTCGCTGGTGAGATGGATGTATTCCCAGACCCAGTCGATGTCGACGGTCGTGTTGATGCAGTCGTCCTGCAGGAGCGGAACGGCAATGGAAGGAATCGCCGCGGCCTCGACGTAGGGAAAGGTGCGCTCCAGCACCGGCAGGCAGGAGATGCCGACGATGGCCTCGATCTGACCGGTCTGGATCAGTGACATGACGATGGCCGATCCCTCCGCGACGAGGACCGCGTAACCGAGTCGTTCCGCTTCGTTCTGGAAATCCTGGATCGAGCAGAGGCCGCATTGCTTGCAGAGCAGTCCGAACTCATCGAACGGCGCCGGGCACTTGTCCTCCACGCGGAGACATTTCGGCATGAGGAGGAGACGCCTCTCGTAGGGGATCTCCGCAAGCGTCTCGCGCCACATCTCGTTGTTCAGGCAGACGGCAGTGTAGTGTAGATAAGTCTCGTCGTTCTCGTAACCGAGCTTCGCGAGGATGCGCCGGGCGTGGACATCGAGCTCCTCCAGCGGCATGGGCGGAACCGGATTCTCTTCCGCGACATAGTTCCGGATCTCACGAAGGAAGGAATCGCGTTCGGCTTTGGTCTGGGGGATGTTCTTCTTCGGGGGCCGGAAGCGGGTCGTCGTGATCGGCACAGGGCGGGGCACCTTGATCGTCGGGAGGGTGTCGACTGGCTTGGACATCGGCGGAACGGAGGAACAGAGAGGGTTGGGTCGGCGAGACAAGAGGGTCGAGTCCCGGAAACTGCCGGACAGTTTACCTCAGGGCTACGGGTCGAAAAGTAGAATCGATGCGCAGAAAATGACAATCCGCGATCAGGGAGACTTTCCAATGAGTTTTCCCCATCGTTCCCATACTCCGCTTGACCTCGCCGGAAACTCCCCGAATCCTTCTTCACATGAACCGCGACCTTTCCGCCAACAAACTGGCAGCCATCACCGGGGAAATCAAGCGGGGCAACAAGATTGCCGCCATCAAGATCTACCGCGACGCCACCGGCAGTGATCTCAAAGACGCCAAGGAGGCGATCGAGGCCTTCATGCAGGTCTTCGATGCCTCCCTTTCCGCCCCTCCTCCACTGCCCTCGATGCTGGGAGCGATCATCGAAAATGCCCGGGAACTGAGGGCCGAGGAAAGAAGTGCCATCGTCGCCGCCCTGCGCCGCCGGAACAAGATCGAGGCCATCAAGCTCTACCGGGAGGCCACCGGATTGGGGCTCGCCGAATCGAAGACGGCCGTCGAAGAAATCGAGCGAAACCTGCCACCGGCCCCGAGTTCAGCTGCCGGACATCGTCCCGGCCCGGCGGAATCCCGGACGCCGATGCCGAACTGGGATCCTTTCGAGGAAAAGAAGAAATCGGGATGCTTCGGAGTCTTCCTCCTGCTCCTCGCCGCCCTCATTTTCCTGGGGTCGCTCGCCTGAGCGCCCCAAGACGAAGGGAAAGGGATTTGCCTGCCCCCTCGAACCGACCGACGATCACTCCGCGACGGCCTCGCGGGCAATGGCGGCGGCGTAGTCGCGATTGAGTTTCGAGATCACGTCGGCGCTGATCTCCTTCGGGCAAACCGCCTCGCACTCGTACTGGTTGGTGCAGTTCCCGAACCCTTCCGCATCCATCTGGCGGACCATCGCGAGGACGCGCCGGTCCTTCTCGGGATGTCCCTGCGGCAGGGTGTTGAGGTGGTAGGCTTTTGCGGCGGTGAACAGCATCGCGCTGGCGTTCTTGCAGGCGGCCACGCAGGCCCCGCAGCCGATGCAGGTCGCCGCGTCGAAGGCGGCGTCGGCGTCCTCTTTCCCGATCGGAATGGAGTTTGCCTCGGGCGCGGATCCGGCCCGCACGTCGATGTAACCACCAGCGGCGATGATGCGGTCAAAGGCGCCCCGGTCGACGATGAGGTCCTTGATCACCGGGAAGGCACGCGCCCGGAAAGGCTCGATCCAGATGGTGTCCCCGTCGTGGAACTTGCGCATGTGGACCTGGCAGGTCGTGATCCCGGACTCCTTGCTGTGAGGCACCCCGTTGATCGCAAGCGAGCAGGCCCCGCAGATGCCTTCGCGGCAGTCGTGGTCGAAGTGGATCGGCTCGCCGCCCGTTTCGATGATGCCGTTGTTGACGATATCGAGCATTTCGAGGAAGGACGCTTCCTCGGGTATGTCCTTGGCCGCGTAGGTCTCGATCCGGCCGGTATCGTTGGGTCCGCTCTGGCGCCACACTTTGAGAGTCAGGTTCATGTTGAAGGGATGTGGGATATGGGATGAGGGATGGGCGGTCCGGGATGTAGGATTGGGCGATGGCGCGAATTACGTTCCTTGTTGGTCCAAAGGTTGATGATCTCTCTGCACGCATTGGCGGAACCTGACCAATTTGCGCTTCAGGAGGTCAAGCTTTTCAGAAAGAGATGTGAAGAGATCCTGGTCGGCCAGCGATCTTGTCTCCCATAGCGTTTCCAGGTGGTCGATCGTCTCGTCGCAGGAACCGATCGCGTAGGTGAGATGGCGGACAAACTCCGGTTTCCAGATTCTTTTCCCGAAACCTTCCACGACATTGCTGCGGACGGATTTCATGGAGCGCCGGATCTGACTACCCATCTCGAACATCTCGAATTTTGGCAGGCTGGTGAGTGTCATCTCGTGAATCTCGATCGTCAATTCGCGGGCCAATTTCCAAACTTCCAACCTGCGATATCCGCGCTCATCCATCGATCCCCCATCTCAAATCCCATATCCCGAATCTCTCCCCTCACTTGTAGCTGCGGACGCTCAACTCAACGTTTTCAAAGACGAGCGACTCCTTGTGAAGAACGGGCGCCTCTCCGGGGGTGGTGTATTCCCACGCCGAGACGTGGCAGAATCCGTCGTCGCGGCGTTTTGCCTCGCCCGGGTTGGTGTAGCCGCTCTTCACATCCTCGTCGGCCTCGGTGAACTGGTATTCCTCGCGGAAGTGTCCACCGCAGCTCTCCTCGCGGGTGAGGGCGTCGTAGCACATCACCTCGGCGAAGTCGATGAAGTCGGCGACGCGCCAGGCCTTCTCCAGTTCCATGTTGGTTCCGTCCGCACTTCCCGGGACCCGGACGTCCTTCCAGAACGCTTCGCGGATGGCCGGGATCTTCGCGAGAGCCTCCTTCAGGCCTTCCTCGGTGCGGGCCATGCCGCACTTGTCCCACATCAGCATCCCGAGTTCGCGATGGAAGTGGTCGACCGGCTTGGTGCCCTGCACGGACATGATCTGCCCGATGCGTTCCCGCACCTCCGCCTCGACCTGCTTGAACTCCGGCGCTTCCGTGGTGATGGAGCCCGGCTTCTGACCCGCGAGGTAATTCGGCAGGGTCGAGGGAATCACGAAATAGCCGTCGGCAAGGCCCTGCATGAGGGCGCTCGCTCCGAGACGGTTGGCACCGTGATCGGAGAAATTCGCCTC
>JAGRPC010000449.1 GCA_020439925.1 Verrucomicrobiia bacterium
TCGCTTCCCTGCCTTCTCCCTTGAACTCGGGAAGGAAACGGGTGACGCGATCGTCAAGAGCGAATTCCTCCCGGTCGAACAGGGTCATCACCGCCGCCACGGAGATTGTTTTCGAAATCGACGCGAGGAGGAAAATACTATCGATGGACGCCGCCTCCCCGAAGGCACGCCCGAACACGGTTTCGCCCTGGCTCACATAAAGCGACGCCGCCCGGACCTGCCCGCTCTCAGTGGCCCCTTCGAGAATCCCCGCCGCCGCCTCCAACTCACCTTTTTTTACCGCCGCTCCGAGAGGGGTTCCACAGGCGATGACCCCGCCGGTTTCGAGCAGGAAGGAACGGCGTTTCATGATCGAGTTGGGAACGAGCGTGGAGGAGAACCGGAAGCACGCTAAGCGAGGAGGTTCCCCTCGGTCAACCCGCGTATCGCAGGCCGACCGGAGGAGCCCGAAAAGCGGTCGGCGGATCACGATCCGGACGACGCCGGTCGAATCTGGAGGTGATTTCGGAAAACGTTGTCCGGATCGTACTTCGTTTTGATTGCGGCCAGTCGGGCATGGTTTCCCCCAAAGACGTGAGCGGCTCGGTCCAGTTCGTCCTCCGGCAGGAAGTTCGAGTAGGCACCCGCCGAAGCGAAAGGAGCCGAGGCCTCGTGAAATTCCCTCGCCCAGGCGATGCAGCGCTCGTCATCGCCCGGTTCGCGCCAGCGGCAATGGACATTCAGGACCCACTCCGTATCCCGGTGCCGGAAGGCGGTGGCGTCGGGGGACACCCGGGTTACGGCTCCACCGAGCTGCCCGAGAAAGATCTCACATTCCCCCGTGGGCAAGCGGTGACCAAAATCGAGGATCGTGTCGAGAGCCCCATCCGAGAGTTCGGTGAAGTTGTGGGATTTCCAGTAGTTGCGCGCGCCAGGAGTGAGCAGGGGATCGAAGGCCTGCTGCCAGGTAGCGAGGGGCTGGGATCCGACGTGCTCGCCGATGGGATTACCGAAGGAGCGAATCAGCCGGGCGAATCGCTCGCCTTCGGAAGGGTCGCCGCTGTAACACATCGGCACGAGGAGCACGAGGCGGCCGTGATCGGCTTCGTCGAGGAAAGGCAGGGGCGGGGCCTTGCGCAACACCGGCCAGGCCGTCATCTCGTCGGGAAAACGGACGGACTCCTCCCGATACCGCCGGTAAACCTCCGCCGCTTCCTCACCGGGAAAAGCAATGACGCCGGCAAAGACCTCCGCGACCGGGTGAAGACGGAACTCGAAGGAGGTGACGATTCCGAAATTCCCTCCTCCGCCCCGGAGTGCCCAGAAAAGATCGACGTTTTCGTCCTCACTCGCCCGCAGCACGGAGCCGTCGGCAGTGACCACTTCCGCCCCCACGAGATTGTCGATGGTGAGTCCGTACTTTCGCGAGAGCCATCCGATTCCGCCACCGAGAGTGAGCCCGGAGATGCCCGTCGTGGAATTGATGCCCACGGGGAGGGCGAGACCATGGGCAGCAGTGGCGAGGTCCACATCGCCGAGGGTGGCGCCCGGCCCGATGTCGGCGCAACGGGTGACCGGATCGATCCGAATCTCCTTCATGAGGGAGAGATCGATCACGACGCCCTCGTCGCAGACGGCGCTCCCGGCGATGTTGTGGCCGTTTCCACGAACGGAAAACTTCAGGCCCTGGTCCCGGGCGTAGCGGATCGCCGAGGAAACCTCCCGGGCGTCCCTGCAGCGGAGGATGACCGCGGGACGTTTGTCGATCATGCCGTTCCACACGGAACGCGCTTCGTCGTATTCGCTCGACCCGGGACGGATTCCACGGGATGTGATGGCAGTGTCAGGATATTCTTCGGTCTTCATTTGTTTCAGGATTGATGGTTTGTCTTCTCTCCCTCAAAAGAAGCCCGGCACCTTTCGTTACACGTTCGGAAAAGAATTCTGCAGCTCACGTCCCGGCCGCGATCTGTTTCCGCGGCCCTTTTTCGTGGCGCGGCCGCGGATATGGGAGAAAATGAATCTCCGGGAGGGTTTTTGCTCTGGCCTTTTCCCGGCAACGAAAGGATGAACACCTCCAACGGAAGCGACTCCCTCGAGCGCGGCCAGTTTCCGCCGACCAGGTGGAGCCTCGTTCTCGGGGCCCAGGGTTCCGACGAGGAGTCCAGACACCGCGCCCTCGGGGAGCTCTGCGAGATCTACTGGTATCCCCTCTACGCCTACGTGAGGCGCAGAGGCCTGAATCCGGATGACGCCAAAGACGCCACCCAGGGTTTCTTCTGCGAGTTGCTGGCCAAGGAACGGGTCCGTCTTTTTTCCGAGGAAAAAGGCAAGCTGAGGGCCTATCTCCTGGGGGCGATCCGGAACTACCTGCGGGATCTGGGGAAGACGGCCCGCGCCGCAAAGCGCGGAGGCGGGGTCCAGCCGGTCTCGCTCGATCTCGCCCAGGCGGAAGAACGGTATGCCTACGAGCCTCCCGAATTCGACACTCCGGAAAAGCTCTTCGAATTGCGCTGGACCCTCACCGTGCTCGAACGGGTCTTCGAACGCGTAAGAGAAGAATACGAACGCCTTGGAAAGGCGGAAGTCTACGAGGCCTTCAAGGGCCTGCTCGCCGGGGAGACGGAGATTCCCTTCCGCGAACTTGGGGAGTCAGTCGGGCTGAGCGAGGGCAACGCCAGAGTCACCCTGTTCCGAATGCGCAAACTTTACCGCCGCTGTCTGGAGGAGGAAATCGCCGAAACGATCCCGGAGGGAGAATCCATCGAGGAGGAAATCCGGCACCTTCACCGGATTCTTTCCTCCTGACAGAACCATCATCCAGGTTCATGCCTCCCCAGCAGACATCCCGGGAATCCCTGTGCGCCCTGTGCGGAAGGCCGATCCCGACCTGGGCTCCGGCTGGCAACTGTCCCGCCTGCCTCCTTTCCGGCGCAAACGGGACC
>JAGRPC010000450.1 GCA_020439925.1 Verrucomicrobiia bacterium
CCTCCCATCGAGGTCGCGCTCCCGGATCGGGCTCGCCATGCCTCAAACGTTCGGTTTGGAAAACTTGCACAATGAGCCGTCGCATTCGTTCGTTCTTGATTACGATCCTGGGACTGGGTGCCTTTTGCCGGGCTTTTGCTCAAGTTCCTGCTGCCGAATCCGAAGCGCCGCCGCAAATTGAATTTGCTCCTCTAATTTCGGAACTGATGGAGGATATTGCAGCGGGGACGATTTATATCATGGTCGAGGTCTATCGCCCCGACTTAGATCGAAAAAAGGCTCGGATGGCTGACGGGCTACATGAGGGCTACTTTTTGAAAAAAAGCGCGCACGCACTTTTTCTCGAAAGCCTTCAAAAGTATCCGGTCCTCGAAGATGACGAAGAAGAAAATGCCTCAGAGTTGCCCGATTTCTGTGACTATACTGGAATGTTCACAATTAAACCAAAAGCCGGCGGGCATTATTACATTCTGAGCTTACTGGATTCGGACCGTATCGAAGTCACAAAGTATGACAGAAATCGAAATCAAGTCTCCACTGTTACCGGCCGTTGGATTGATTCAGAGTTAACGGTGTATCGAATTTGCGAGATCATGCGCTACAGTCTCTGGCCCGAACTTAGAGATTGGGACCTTGCTGCCGAAAACAAACGCGAAACTCAGGTTCAAGAGTGAAGTGCAACGTCAATCGAATTATTGAATAGTTCCGCTGGCGTTCTGTATCCGTGGCGCTTTCGGGGCCGGTGGTTCAGTTTCTCGGCGATCGCGTTGCAGCGAGCCTGGGTGAGGTCGTCCATGCAGCACCCTTTCGGCAGATACTGGCGGATCAATCCGTTGGTGTTTTCGTTAGTTCCCCGCTCCCACGAATGATAGGGCTTGGCGAAGTAGAACTCGACTCCGGTCTGACCCTCGAGCGTGGCGTAACCGTGGAACTCGCAGCCGTTGTCCGCGGTGATCGTCGCGAAGGCACCGGGATGCCTTCCGATCAGGCGGCGAAGCCGCCAATTGGTTTCCTCGGCAGTCCGGCTGCCCAGCTTCCCGATGAGGAGGTATCCGGTCTTCCGATCGACCAAGGTGGCGATGCTGCCCTTGCCCCGACCGTGGACGGTATCCACCTCCCAGTGGCCGATCTCGCTCCTGCGCTCCGCCGCCTCCGGGCGCTCGGTGATATCTCGCTTCCCCGCCAGACGGCCCCGAGAGTCGTAGTTGCCGTAGCCCTTGCGGCGTTGCTTGCGCGCTCCCCGCAGGTGGAGGTGGAGCGTGCCACCCAAGCTCTTGTCGGCCCATACCCGGCGATAGATCGTCTCGTGGCTGATCGACAGGCTGCCAGTGAGCTTCAGCCGTCCCGAGGCCTGTTCGGGGCTGTAGTCCTGCCGGAGAAGGGCCTCGACCTCCATCCACTGCAGGGGCTTGAAGCGGGTGCCTTGCCTGGCCCTCCTGCGCCTTCCTCGGGCCATGGAGCCGGCGTGGAGAGCCTTGTAGCTTCCGTCGGTGGGGTAGCGGTTCCTCCTCAGCTCGCGGCTGATGGTCGAGGCAGCCCTCCCCAGCCTCGTGGCAATCTCCCTCCGGCTGCAGCCTGAGGCCTTCATCCAAGCGATCTGGGACCGCTCCTCGTCGTTCAAGTGGTGGTAGCTCATGCGCAAGTTACGCCCGTTCCGGGAGGAATTCCCTTCTCAAGGCGTTGCGCTTAGTTTATGAATTCAAGAAACCGAACAAGACGCGGTTGAGCAACCCGCTACCGCCGGCGAGTCGAAATGACCCTCTTTACTCTAACCCTAAACCCTGTTGCGACGCGGCGCTCCCGGTAGCGGGTGCCAGCGCTCGGACGTTGTGCCAGAAAATGAAGATCCTTGGAATCATCTTGATGTTCGTGGCCACAGTAGCAGTCTGGGGTCAAGATAAGGCACCCATCGCCGAACGAGCAAAAGTTGGCACGACAGTTTTTCCCGAGGTGCCTTTACCGCCGCAACGAACTTCCGAGGAATTCAAAGTTCCATTGTATTGTACCTTTGAGTCTGTGGATGAACTCAAAGATTGGGCCTACAACACTGCCCGGTTTGGCGGATGGGTAGAGACGATCAAGTTTTCGAGTCGTGAGGTTTACTATTCCGTAAGAACGTTCACCAGTTCAACATCGACGTGTGAAATCATCTTCTTTGCGGAGGATCATCGAGGAAAGATTGCGCCATTCGTCGCAATCCCTCTCAAGCACCACGACTTAAGCGTGAAGGTTGCCGGAAACCAGGTGATTGTTGAGGCGATTATTGATTCCGTATTGACCCCGATTATGTCATTCTCGGACGCCATTCTCCCATCACTACCCGAAGAGCCGAAGGCACAACAAAACGCGGCTGGACAACCCGCTAAACGCCCTGAGTCGAAATGATCCCCGTAGCTTTAACACTCAACCCCGGTGCGGCGTGGCGCTCCCGGTAGCGGATGCCAGCGCTCACCGTTGGATAAAAAATGAAGGAACCACTGATGCCCCCAATCAAAAAGCTATTTGCAATTTCAGCGGTTGTTTTCCTTGTGATCGGAGTCGCACTAGCGCTCGCAATGATCGCCGGAATTTGGCTGGGCTTCGAAAGTGGAGTTGTTGCCAAAGTGATTGGAACGCTATTCGTTCTGTTTATCCTTTCCGGCGTACTTCACGTTGTTGTCAAAGGAATGTGCGAAACGCCGAAGGACAAGCCATAATCAAGAAAACAATACTTGAATCCAACAAGGGTCGGCAGGCAATGGCTTCGCCATCGCCTGCGACCTGACGTTCTGCAAAAAATGAAACTCCGGCAAATGAATACAAGCTGCTTCCTGCTCGCTGCATTCTGCCTTCCGGTAGCAATTCTGCACGCAGAGATCTCGGAAGATGACTTAGGCTCATTCACCCGACCGGCGATCGAGCAAGGCAAGAGCTTTGTTGCAGAGCGCGCCAAGGGTGTGGTTGGCGAGATCGCTAATACTGGATTATTTCAGAAGTGGAAGATTTTCGAGGATGACAAGGTTAGGTTCAGTTACCCAGATCACGAGGCGATTACTGTCGAGGTTAAGCGCGACGAACCGGTGCCGGTTGATGGAGACAGGGTTTCCGATGTCGACACGTCGTTTTCACGCGCCTATCGCATTACGGCGGACGGAGAGACCCTTCTGGTATTGATGCTCACAGAAGCTGATTGGCTGGACGATGGTATATGTCTTTGTGGGGCGGTCGTTTATGACCGCTACCTGGTGCGGAACGGGAACCTTTATCGATTCAGTTTCCTTGAGAATGGGATCCTTAAGAAGATGCAAGTATTGGGCGATGGCGAGAGGATCATGATGTTTGAGTGGACACACCTTCCGATGCATCCCGCTGTTTATCGCCAGATTGCTCGGTCTTTGGTCTTGAAGAAGGGAGGCGCATGGACTGAAGCGGATTGCCGCAAGCGCGTGTATGAGCGCTATGGTTGTGAGGGTGTTGTCGGCTGGTTCGATGAGGGAAGCACGGTCGA
>JAGRPC010000451.1:0-5501 GCA_020439925.1 Verrucomicrobiia bacterium
TGGGATCGTCAAGGAGGGCGGCGACAGGTTCCAGGGCGGCGCGGCCCTTTGCCTTCAGTCCGTAAAAGCCCATCGCTCGGACATTGATTGCGGGTGACTTGAGGGCCGTGATGAGCCCCTCGGTCGTGTTCGGATCAATCTTCGGGACTTCCGATTTGAAGCCCTTTGGGGCAATGCGGTAGATCGTGCCGGAGCAGGTCTCATCGAGATCCTGGTGCCCTCCGACGCGCGCGTCGTACCAGTCGGTGACGTAGAGGGCACCGTCCGGACCCACGGCGATATCGGAAGGACGGAAAAGCGTGCGCTCCTGGCGGTTCACGCTCGTTTCTCCACCGAGGAAATCGGACCCGGCGAATTCACCCGTCGGATTGCTGGTCAGGAAATCCATCCGCTCGAGCTGGAATCCCGCGCCCGAACGCTTCGGCTGGTAACCGAAAACGACGTTCCGTCCCGCCTCGCAGGCAAGAAAGGTGCCGATCCATTTCTCCCCAAGCGCGCCGTTTTCATAGAACACGTTGCCCGTGGGAGAGCCGCCGCCGTAGACATCTCCGGCCGGCGTGATCCCAGGGTCTTCCTGGCGCCACTCCGCCACCGGAATGGTCTGGCCGGGACGTTTGTCGGCTTTCCAGGTGCGCTGTCCATCATTGGAGGAGAATCCGAAGTTGGCATACTCCATCACCCACGAAACACGGCACGCGGGCGGGTCGTCATTGTCGTTCTGAAAGACATCTCCGAGAGAGGTGACCGATTGCTCGTAGGAGTTTCGATAGTTATGCCCGATCACCTCGGCATGGGTACCGTCGGGATTCATGCGCACGGTGAACCCACCGACATAGACATGACCGTCACTGCTGGGTTTCCCGGCAAGCACGTCGGGATTGTGCGGAAATTCGACGGGCCCGATGGGCTTGGGACGATAGGACCCGAAAATCGTGAAGGTCTGGCCCGATTTGTCGGTGAACTGGCCTCCACAGTTCCCGGAGTTGAAATACCATTTCCCGTCCGGCCCCACGGTTACCGAGTGCAGGGAATGGTCGTGATTTTGTCCGCTGAATCCGGTGAGGAGGATCTCGCGCTTGTCCTTGGCAGGGTCGAACTTCAGGTCGCGGTCCACGTCGGTGTAGACGAGAAGGTGCGGAGGCTGCGAAACGACGACCTGATTGTCGATCACCGCGACCCCCAGAGGGGCGATCAGGAGTGGTTCCTGCACGAAGGTGTGACTCTTGTCGCACTTTCCATCCCCGTCCGTGTCTTCGAGCACGACGATACGATCGCCCTCGGGTTGGCGGTCGAAGTGCTTGCGATAGCGGACTCCTTCCGCGACCCAGATACGTCCGGCATGGTCGATATCGAGGTTGGTCGGGTTGTAGAGTTGCGGAGAGGTCGCCCAAACCGTCACCTCAAGCCCTTCGGGCACGACAAACAGATCGCCAGGCACCTTCTCCGCAGCGGCATCAGGATAGGTCTTGGCGGGCTCCTGGGCGACGAGGGCCGAGGAAAAAAGCAAGGGAAGCAGGAGTGATTTTCGAATCATGGCAGGTAACGAAACAAACCTTAATGGAAGCGGATGCCTGCGGTGGTGGTCAAGGCCGGATTCCGGGAGAATTGCGATCCCGTCGCCCGTCGCTAGCCACAGGGTTCCCTGGCTTCAGCTGACCTCTCGGGAAAAGACCCTCTCCAAGGCCTCCTCAAATGCTCCCGGATCACCGCACTGATCCAGGAGCAGATCCGGAGCGGCCTCCTCCAACTGCCGACGGGTGGAAGTGCCCGTGGCCACAGCCACCGCGCGGGCTCCAAAGGCGCGAGCGCACGCGATGTCGCGTGGAGTGTCGCCAATCACGGCGACTCGTGAAAAACAGAACTCCTCCCGAAACCATTCCTCCGAACGCCGATGAGCAATCGGACCCAGTTCGTTGCGGTCGTGATGATCATCCCCATAGGCTCCCGTGGGAAAGTGATGTTCCAAACCAAAGTGCCTGAGCTTGACCCGGGCTCCCTCCCTGAGATTGCCGGTGAGCACCGAGAGACAGATGTCCGGACGCAGAGCGAGCCGCTCGAGAACCGCTACCACCCCGGGGAGGACTCGAGCCTTTCCCTTTTCAGAGAAAGCCTTCAGCTGACCTTCGAGCCGTTCAAGATACTCGTCGAAAAAACGCCGCCGGTTCATCTCGGAATCCTCCAACCCGAAATGAGCGAAAAGACTGATGGCCACGCCATTGTCGGTCGCGCCTCCGAGTTCAAGGGAAGGAAAATCCGCCTCTCGATGGTCGGGAAAAGCCTCGAGAAAACCCTCTTGCAAAGCGGCAAGTCCCGCACCGCCAGAATCAACCAGGGTTCCGTCGATGTCGAAGAGGAGGAGCTTTCGCGACCGCTTCAAGCGAACTGAGGCTCAATCCTCCTCTTCTTCGTCCGATTCATCGTCATCGTCATCGTCCCCGGCGTCTTCGACATCGAGATCGTCGTCGTGATCGTAATCCTCGTCGTCGTCATCATCGTCGTCGTCGTAGGCATCCACGGCCGCCTCGGTTTCGGCAAGATCGACCTTGGTGCCGTCCTTCCGGAACTTCCGACGCTGTTTTTCGGGGGCAAGCGGCGAAACCATCATGAGGATGTTCCGGTTGTTCAGCTTCGGTTCGAGATCGATGTGAGCCATCCCGGAGAGATCCTCCTTGATCCGCTCCATCAATTCGAAACCAAGCTCCTTGTGCGCCATCTGGCGCCCCTTGAACTGCAGTTGGATCCTGACCTTGAACCCGTGGGCGAGGAAATCCTCGGCGTGCATCATCTTGATCGCATAGTCGTGCGGATCGATGTTGACGCGGAATTTGACCTCCTTTTCGCGCTTCTTCGGCTTTTCCGACTTCTTCTGCTTGGACTGTTCGTACTTGAACTTCCCGTAGTCCACGATGCGGCAAACAGGTGGCTTCGCATGGGGTGCGATTTCGACGAGGTCCAGCCCAAGCTCTTTGGCTTTATTGAGGGCTTTCCAGGTCGGAAGGACCACGTTGTGCTCACCGAAGATCACTCGGATCTCGGGGCATCGGATCTTGTCGTTCACCCGCGTCCTCGGGGGACGGGGCCGGCGTTTCATGGGTTGGTTGGCGATGGCAGGGTACCTCCAGAAGGTGTGGGTTCAAATCGCCTCCGGACACGAATCCGGTCGGCGGAAAGGACGGGGGCCCGACGTGGACCCTCTCGTGGCGGAACGGGGATGGTCGATCCTCGTCATAGGGAACGCGAGCGAACTTCCGCGACGACCCGGTCGCGAAACTCGCCAACAGCAAGAGCCCCTTCGTCGCCGCGATCGCGATGACGAATGGAAACCTGATTCGATTCCTGTTCTTTGGCTCCGATGATCAACATATAAGGAATTCGTTCCAACTGGGCAAGACGAATTTTCGCCCCCACCTTGTCGCTGGAATCGTCGACGGTCACCCTCACGCCTTCCGCCCTGAGGATGGCGGCAACTTCACTGGCGCTTTCGATGAATTTGTCCGAGATCGGCAGGACCCGGACCTGTTCGGGCGAGAGCCAGGTCGGGAACTTGCCGGCGAAATGCTCGATGAGCACCCCGACAAATCGCTCCATCGAGCCAAAGGGGGCCCGATGGATCATCACGGGCCGATGCGGGGCGTTGTCCGGTCCAATGTATTCGAGTCCGAATCGTTCCGGCAGGTTGTAGTCGACCTGCACGGTGCCGAGCTGCCATTCACGACCGATCACATCCTTGACCACAAAATCGATCTTCGGACCGTAGAACGCCGCTTCTCCGGGTTCCTCGGTGAAGGGCGTTCCCAACGTTGCGGCCGCCTCGCGCAGGGCGTCTTCGGCACGATCCCACTTCGCCGGATCTCCGACGTACTTGCTCGAATCGGGATCACGAAGGCCGACACGAACTCGATAATCGTTCATCCCCAGCGTCCCGAGGACGATCTTGACCAGTTCCAGACAGCCAATGATCTCGTCGCGCACCTGCTCCTCGGTGCAGAAGAGATGGGCGTCATCCTGGGTGAATCCACGGACGCGGGTCATCCCCCCGAGTTCACCCGACTGCTCCCACCGGTAAACGGTGCCGAATTCGGCGAGGCGGACGGGGAGATCCCGGTAACTGTGATGATTGCTCTGAAAGATCTTGATGTGATGCGGACAGTTCATCGGCTTCAGGAGGAAGCCGTCAATCTCGCCCGAGGCGAGCCGGTTCGAGAGTTCACCACAGCCACAACCTTCCTCGGCAAGGGCCTTCAGGCTGTCGCGTTCGACCACGGGTGGGAACTGCGACTCCGCATAGTAGGGAAAGTGACCCGAGGTGCGATAAAGCCCCAGTTTGCCGATGTGGGGAGTGAAGACCTGGCTGTAACCCTGGCGCTCGAGGTGTTCGCTGATGAACTTCTGCAGTTCCAGCCGGATCACGGATCCCTTGGGTTTCCACAGGATGAGCCCCTGCCCGACCGCCTCGTCGATGTGAAACAGGTCGAGTTCCTTTCCGATCTTGCGGTGATCGCGAAGTTTCGCTTCCTCGAGCCTCACGAGATGCTCTTCCAGTTCCGTCCGGTTTTTGAACGCCGTGCCGTAGACACGCTGGAGTTGCGGATTGGCGGCATCTCCCTTGTAGAAGGCGCTTGCCACACTCATGACCTTGAAGGCCTTGCAGTTCCCTGTGCGCGGCACATGGGGGCCGGCGCAGAGGTCCCAGAAATCCCCGTTCTTATAAAGCGAGATGGCCTCCCCCTCGGGGATGTCGTTGAGGAGATCGACCTTGAAGCGACTCGGCACACCACGCTCTCCCAAGGCGGCGAGACGCCCCTTCTGCGCAAGTTCGAGAGCCTCGGCACGCGATACCTCGGCCTTCTCGAAAACCTGGTTCTCTTTCACGATGCGGGTCATTTCCTCCTCGATCTTCGGAAAATCGTCGGGAGTGATGCGGTGAGCGAGGTCGACATCGTAGTAGAATCCGTTTTCAACCGGCGGCCCCGCCGCGAACTGGGCGTCGGGCCAGAGCTTTGCAATCGCGGTGGCGAGGACGTGTGCACACGAATGGCGCAAACGTTCGAGGTCGGACATCTGCTCACGCTCTTCGAGCGTTTTTCGCTGGGGCTCTGGGGAATCCGGCATAGTTCAGGGATTATGGGAGCGGACAAGGTATTCACTTTTGCCCCATAACCAAGAGGAAAGCTGGGGGAGTATCCGGGCCGCGCCAAAGGAGGTGCCAATCAGACAGCTCGGCAAGAATGTCCCCTTTCCACCCCCGCCTGGACCAAACATCCTCTACCCCCAACGACTTTCCCCGCCACGGAAATTGCCACTTGAAAGGTCGGCAGGAGGAGCGGAAAGATACCCTCCCGTCGGTCCAGCACCGCACCGGGGCGTAGCACAGCTTGGTAGTGCGCCTGTTTTGGGAACAGGAGGTCGCTGGTTCGAATCCAGTCGCCCCGACTCTTTTCCGCGCAGCGGAAAAGCAAAAGGAAATCCTGCTGGATGAGAACCACTCGTGGTTCGAGCCG
>JAGRPC010000451.1:5542-5925 GCA_020439925.1 Verrucomicrobiia bacterium
ATCCAGTCGCCGTTGCACGCCCCCCCGACTCTTTTCCGCGCAGTGGGTAGCGACAGGAATTCAATTGTCTCGCACATCGCGCAGATGATTCCCTGCCCGGGCGATGAGCAAGCTGAGTTCAAGCGGGCTCCTCTTGAACGTTCCGTTCTTTTTCACGTGGATGAGTTCGAGCGCGAGATCCACGATCCAGCGAGCCCGGACCTCGCTGCATTCGGGAACACTCCTGACGAGAAGGCTCCACATTTCCCTTACCGTCTTTTCCGCATCACCGGTTTCGATCTGGCGACGAAGGAGACGACCCGCAACCTCGCGACAAAGGCACAAGAGACCGCTCTCGACGGTCTTTTCTCCGGTCGCAACACAAGGATCGACGAAACGTGCGA
>JAGRPC010000049.1 GCA_020439925.1 Verrucomicrobiia bacterium
CTCGTAGGGATGCAGGGTGATGAAGTCGAAATGGTCCTTCGCCCCGGCGAGGATGACCTGTTCGAGATAGTTGACGTGCGCGGACTTGGCGGCGAGACCGACGAGGCAATCCGGATCGGCCGACTTTGCCGCATCGTGGGCGGCGACGACGATCTTTGCGTAGTCGGCGGGCGTCTGGTCGCGACCGGTGAAATTCGGTGGCTCGTTCCAGACCTCCCACCATTTCACTCGTCCCGCGGAATGGTCCACGATCTCCCGGACGTAGCGGGACCATCCCTCGAGGTGATTCACCGGCAGGGAGCCGCGGGCGTCCTTCGTATTCCAGGATGGATTCCCGATGAGGAGGCCACCGAAGGAGAAGCCGTGTTCCGCGAGGTAGTCCCACTGCCGGTCGATCTCCTTCCACGACCAGTTGCCTTCGGTTGGTTCGACGGCACCCCAGCCTGTCTGAGCGCTGCGGTAGACTTTCAGGCCGATGGCCTCCATCTCGGGGACCCAGCGCGCGTTGTCCTCGACCGAGCGATTGTTGACATGGCAACTGCCGATTCCGAAGGGACTCCACGGGAACGGTTCGGAGCCGAAGGAACCGGAAGCGGAGAGAAAGGCGGCGGTTGCTCCGGGGACGAGGAGGCCACCGGGACGGAGAAGGATGGTTCGAAGGAAGGCGGCTCTCATGGACGGTCTGTGTCGAGTTCAGGCGAGGAGTGGGCCTTCGTCAAGTGACGAGCCGATCTATCCTCCCGGATTGGAATTGTATTGATGTTCCCGCCCGGACCTTGGATAACTGCCCGCGGTTCGTTTCAAGGTGCCGCTTCCATGAAGTTTTCCAAGCTCGTCCGCCGTGTCCATCTCTACCTGGCCCTGTTCCTGACTCCATGGCTGGTGGTGTATGCCTCGAGCGGATTCGTGTTGAACCACGCGCTGTGGTTTGGATCGGGTAACGGGCACGGCCCGATCGCGGAGTTCGAAAAGGCGGAGGAAATCGACTACGAGGCGGACTTCTCCGAGGACATGGGGGTGCGTGAGATGGCGGCGCAGGTGCTGGTGGATCTTGGTCTTCCGGGCGCCTTCTTCGTGCAGGGCGACGCGAAGCAGGACAAACTCGTCATCCACCGCAACCGCTCGCTGAAAGCCTCTCGGGTGACCTGGTTCCGCTCGCAGAACCGGGTAATTGTCGAAAACCAGATCTTCTCGACCCCGGTGTTTCTCAACCGGACCCATTTTCGTCACGGCTACGAGCAGCCCTACTTCGCCTCCGTCGCCTGGGCCGTGATCGTCGACCTTGTTGTCCTCGCCCTCATCGCCTGGGTGCTGACCGGACTCTGGATGTGGTGGGAGATCCGGCCCGCCAGGTTCTGGGGAGGAGTTTTCGGCCTTGCCGGTCTTGCCGTTTTTTCCCTGCTTCTCTTCACCATCTGACGGTCTCGATGAAAAGCTTCCACCTCATCGTCCGTCGGACGCACCTTTACCTGGGCATGCTGCTCATCCCCTGGCTGCTGGTCTACGGGATCTCCACCCTTTTCCTGAACCACCGGGAAACCTTCCAGCACCTTCGGCCATCGGATCCGCAGTGGGAAAAGATCTGGGAAAAAACCCACCCGCTTTCCACACCCTTGCGGGACGACAATCTCCGCGAAGTGACCGGAGAAATCCTCGCCGCGCAGGATCTCGAGGGGCCCTTCGGCGTTCAGCGGCAGGGGCAGCGGCTCACGATCAACGTGCAGAATTTCCTCGCTCCCGTGCGTCTCTCCTACGACCTGGGCTCATCCCGGCTGGTCGCCGAGAAAAAGAAGTTCGGCTGGACCGAGCTGATGACCCGCCTTCATTTTCGAACCGGCTACCGGGCAGGTGGTCTGGCGGCGGTCTGGCCGTTTGTCGTCGACGTGTTCTGCATCACGATGTTCCTCTGGATCCTCACCGGACTCATTCTCTGGTGGAAGATCCGGCAGACCCGAGCCTGGGGATGGGTGGCTCTCGGTGCGGGTTTCGCCACCTTTCTGATTCTGCTCCTGATGGTCTGACCCGACCCGGGCATCAAGCGAGGATCTCCCCGACCACGCGGGACGGATCGACGCCGGTGAGGCGATAGTCGAGCCCTTGGAAACGGTGGGTGAACCGCTCGTGATCGATGCCGAGGAGATGCAGTGCCGTCGCGTGGAGGTCGCGGACGTGCACCGGGTTTTCGGCCACGTTGTAACTGAACTCGTCGGTCGCCCCGTAGGTGAGACCGGGTTTCACGCCGCCTCCCGCCATCCAGATCGTGAAGCATCGCGGGTGGTGGTCGCGACCCGCCTCGGGGCTGTCCCACTGGCCTTGGCCGGCCACCCCACGGCCGAATTCCCCGCCCCAGATCACGAGCGTGTCCTCGAGGAGGCCGCGCTGCTTCAGGTCCTTGATCAGTGCGGCGCTGGGCTGATCGGTGTCGCGGCAGCGGGCCGTGCACCAGCTCGGAAGGCGGCTGTGGTGATCCCAGTCGGGGTGGAAAAGCTGGATGAAACGAACCCCGCGCTCGGCGAGACGACGGGCGAGAATGCAATTGGCGGCGTAGCTTCCGGGGCGTCGCGAGTCGGGTCCGTAGAGGTCGAAGACGGAGTCCGGTTCGTCTCCGAGATCGGCGAGCTCGGGGATGCTCGTCTGCATGCGGAAGGCCATCTCGTATTGCCGGATTCGCGTCGCGATTTCGGGATCGCCGGTGGCTTCGTGGCGCATCGTGTTGAGCTCGGAAAGGCCATCGAGCATGCCGCGGCGGCGTTCCCTCGGCAATCCCTCGGGATCGCGCAGGTAAAGGACGGGATCCTTCGAGTTGCGCAGTTTCACGCCCTGGTAGCGCGAAGGAAGGAACCCGCTGCCCCAATAGTGGTCGTAGAGCGGCTGGTCGCTGGGCCTCTTCATTCGCGAGATGAGGACGAGATAGTCGGGCAGGTTCTCGTTCTCGCTGCCGAGACCGTAGCTCGTCCAGGCCCCGAAACTGGGACGGCCGGGGAGCTGGTGCCCGGTGAGGAACTTCGTCATCGCCGGAGCGTGGTTGATCTGGTCGGTGATCATCGACTTGACGAAGCAGAGCTCGTCGGCAATCGAGCCGATATGGGGCAGCCACTCGCTCACCGTTGCTCCGCTCTGGCCGTGGCGGAAGAACTTGGTGATGCCGGGCAGGATGAGTTGCTTCTGGTTCGCCGTCATCGTGGTGAGGCGCTGTCCCTGACGCACGCTCTCGGGCAGCTCCTGGCCTGCCCATTTCACCAGTCCGGGCTTGTAGTCGTAGAGTTCCAGTTGCGAGGGGCCGCCCGACTGGGTGAGAAAGATGACCCGCTTCGCCTTCGGGGCGACACGGGAGAAGGAAGCGGGCAGCGAGCCTTGCGCGTCCCGCGCCAGTAGCGAGCCCAGCGAGATCGCGCCGAGGTTGAGGCCGGTCTGGTGGAGGAAGTGGCGTCGATCCATGAAACGTATCGGGGTTCAAGATTCCGGACGGGAACTCATTCCATCGTCATCGCCTCGTCGAGGTTCAGGATCAGGCTCGCGACCGTCATCCAGGCGGCGACGGCCGGGGCGCTCGCCTCGGTGAGGGCGGCCTGCTGTCCGACAAGGGTGAAGGCGACGGCATCGGCGGGGTTGGAGTCGTAGTAATCGAGGGACTGGTGGTGCTCGCGAAGGAGAACGGCCCGTTCCGCCGTTGACGGCGAACGGTTGAGGATCGCCTCGCCGAGAAGGGATATGGCCTGGTCGGGATCCTCGGAGGCGACCCGTTCCGCGAGCACTCGGGAGGCCTCGAGCATGCCGGTGTCGTTCAACAGCGTGAGAGCGTGCAGCGGCGTGTTGGTCCGGTTCGCCCGCACCTCGCAGACGCGGCGCTGTGCACTGTCGAAGAGGAAGGTCGGGGCGCTTGAGCGGCGCCAGTAGGCGTAGAGGGTGCGACGGTACTGGGCCGGGCCGACGCTGGGCTTGTAGGTGTAGCGGCCCATGAAGATTTCCTCCCAGACACCCTCGGGCTGCCAGGGTTTCACCGGGGGGCCGCCAAGAGCGGGATTGAGCAGTCCGGCCGCTGAGAGGGCGTGATCGCGAATCATCCAGGCAGGGAGGCGTTGGCGCGGGAAGCGGGCGAGGAGGCGGTTGTCGGGATCACGCTCGAGCAGCGAGGGAGAAACGGAGCTGTCCTGTCGGAAGGTTTCGCTCGTGGCAATGAGCCTCAGGACGTGGCGGAGATCCCACCCGCTTTCGACGAGTTCGACGGCGAGCCAGTCGAGCAGATCCGGATGTGTCGGCGCCTCTCCCTGGAGACCGAAGTCTTCCGGAGATCGGACCAGTCCCTGACCGAACATCAATGACCAGAGGTGGTTGACCACGACACGAGAAGTGAGGGGGTTGTCGGGAGAGACGAGCCAGTTCGCGAGATCGAGACGGGTGCGTGTCTTTTCGGCCGGCCAGTCAAGAATCGCGGGAACGACCCCGGTCCGGACCGTCGCGCCCTTCGCGTCCCAGACACCGCGCTCGAGAATGTGGGTCCGGCGCGGCTCGGGGCTTTCGCCGAGGACCATCACCTTCAGCTTGCCGGCGGCTTTCTTCACTTCCGCGAGTTGGCGGTTCGCTTCGTCCAGCCTCGCCAGGGCATTCTGGTAGTCCCGGTCATCGACGAGGAACTGCTGGAAGAGGCGCTCCTCGACCGCGGTGTCGATCGACCCGCCCCTGGCCCGGGAGGAGGCGATTTCCTCGAGCGGCGAGACGCCCACCGAGCGGACCGTTTCGCCCGATTCGGAGGTTACGGAGATCCGGAAACGACCGATGTTCGCATCGCCGTCGGTGGAGCGTTGGAGCAGCACGAAGACGATTTCCTCGTCCGGGGCGAGGAAGAGCGGTTCCCTCAACTCGTAGACGGCGGTGTGGGAAATCGTGGCATCGCCCGACTCGGTGGTCCATCCGTTGCGCGGATCGTCGTCGAGGGTGTCCTTCACGAGCCCGTAGTTGCGGGCTTTCGCTTCGCGCTCGAAATCGGCAACGGCTCCGCGCATCTCGAGGTCGCGCACCTGGCTGATGCCGGAGCGTTTCACGAGCATTTTGACGTTGGTCAGGATGAACTCCCCCTTCTTTCCGCGAGAGAGCTTGCCTTCGGTGTGGGAGGCATGGGGCATCACCTCGAGCTTCCACCCCGTGATGCGCGAGGGCAGGACCGACGAGGGCATGGAGACACGGTAATCGTCCTGGCGCGGGTTTGGACCGGTCGCCTGGACGGTTCCATCGGACCCGACCGAAAAAGTCGTTCCTTCGACCGAAACGACCGACGCGGGCCGGGCGATGCTCCAGGCCTGGTAGTCAGCCGGGAGGGCGGCGAGCCGTTCCTCGCGCCACCTGGCAAACCGTGCCTTGGCCGCTGCCTTTGCCTCCGCCTCGAGCGGCTTCACCGATTCGACATGGGCGGTCATTTCCTGCACCGCCCGCTGGGCTCGGGGAGACTGGTAGTCGAGATAGGGGACGGCGTTGCCTCCTGCTTTTCCATCTTCGGCAATGCTGTTAAAGAAGGCGAAGAGGCTGTAGTAGTCGCGCTGCGAAACGGGATCGAACTTGTGGTCGTGGCACTGGACGCACCCGAGGGTGAGTCCCAGCCATACGGTGCCGGTGGTGTTGACCCGGTCGATGACGTAGTCGATGCGCGATTCCTCGGGATCGCGGCCGCCCTCGCCGTTCGTCATGTGGTTGCGATGAAAGCAGGTTGCGAGGACCTGTTCGGGCGTCGCGTCGGGGAGGAGGTCGCCGGCGAACTGCTCGACCGTGAACCGGTCGAAAGGCAGGTTGCGGTTGAAGGCGTCGACGACCCAGTCGCGCCAGGGCCAGTTGGTCCGCTCCGCGTCGCCCTGGTATCCGTCGGTGTCGGAGTAGCGTGCCGCGTCGAGCCACCACATCGCGAGACGCTCGCCGTGATGGGGAGAGGAGAGGAGGCGGTTCGTTTCATCCTCGAATGCCGATTCCGGGTCGCGGGTCGCGGAATCCGAAAAGCGGGTTAGATCTCCGGCGGAAGGAGGCAGCCCGGTCAGGGCGAAGGAAAGCCTTCGCAGCTGCGTGTGTGGAGGTGCAGGCGGGGCAGGGGGAAGCCCTTCCTTCGCCAACTTTGCCCTGACAAACGCATCGATGGGATGATCTGCGCCGGAGGGGACGGCGGGGCGGACCGGTTTCTCGAAAGCCCAGTGCCGTCCCCAGACCGCACCCTCTTCGATCCATCGCTTGAGAGTATCCTTTTCCGCTGCGCTGAGGGGTTTGCGATGCGAGTCGGGTGGCGGCATCAGCTCGTCCTTGTCGGTGGCGATGAGGCGCTGCCAGACTTCGCTCTTCTCGAGATCGCCCGGGACGATCGCGGCGATCTCGTCCTTTACGGCCTTGGCGGTCCCTTCCTGATCGAGACGCAGGTCGGCCTTGCGGTGTCCGGAATCCGGCCCGTGGCAGTGGAAACAGCGGTCGGAGAGAATCGGAAGGACCTCGCGGCTGAAGCTGACGGGTTCCGCGGCGGAGGCGAGGGGCACGGTGGCAACGAGCCATCCGACCCATCCCCGCAGCAACTGAACCCGGCTCTTCCGCATCGGAAACGGTCACACGGCTGTCCTTCCGGGTCTTGTAGCGCGATCGGGTTCTTTTGGTATGTTTCAACCATGCCTCTTTCTCCACGCCCGGACCTCTGCCTTGTTGCGGCCTCGCTTCCGGCAACGGCCCTGATCGAACTTTTTGACTGTCTTCCCGGAGTGATCTTTTACGCAAAGGATCGCGAGAGCCGCTATCTCGCAGCGAACCGGGCCATGCTCGTGGCCAAGGAACTCAGGGCTCCCGAGGAGTTGATCGGTAAATCGGACCGCGACTTCCATCCAGCCGCGCTCGCCGATGCCTACATCGCGGAAGATCGGGAGGTCATGTTGACGGGGCGCCCGGTTCTGAATCGCCCCTGGTTCGTGATCGATCGATCCGGCCGCCCCGGTTGGTTCAATTCGAGCAAGGTGCCTCTGCGCGACACCTCGGGAGCCGTCGTGGGGGTGGCCGGGGTGCGTTATCCGGTGGAGACACCGGAGGATCGCGCGCGCCAGTTTCGCGATCTCGCACCCGTGGTCCACCATCTCGAGGAGCACTACGCCGATGTCGTCTCGATGGCGGAAATGGCCCGTCTTGCGGGGCTCTCCCCGACGCACTTCAACCGCCGTTTCCGCCAGATCTTCGGAATGGCGCCGACGCGCTTTCTACATGCCCTGCGCATCGAAAAGGCGCGGCAACTTCTCGTCGAAACCGATCGCAGCGTCGGGGAGATCGCGGTGGGGGCGGGATACCACGACCAGAGTCATTTCACCCGTCACTTCCGCAAGCTGACCGGGGTCGCTCCGGGGAAGTATCGAGCCGCCTACCGGAAGTGAGGCTTCGGGGATCCCGGCTCACGCGGATCAGTCAGCGACCGGCGACTTCGCGGGCAGAGCTGCCGCGGACACGATCGAGGAGGGCCGTCATGCTGGCGACCCTCTCCGGCTCCTCTTTCCACCGGTTCGTCGTTTCCCTGGCGTCGGAGGAAAGGTCATAGAGCTGCCCGGGAAGGCCGTCCTTGAAGCCGTTGCCGTTGTTCGGTCGGGTGAAACCTCCGGATCCACGACCTTCGATCAGCTTCCACCCGTCGGTTCGGATGCAGAAAGTGCCGTTCAGGGAATGATGCACCGCGAACGCTCGTCCCGGTTTCTGGGGGTCTGTCAGGGTGGCGAGGAAAGAAAGGCTGTCCATTCCGGAGGTGCCTGGCCCGGGCCCTGCGCCGGTGATTTCTGCGACGGTGGCGAAAATGTCGGTGACCTCGACGAGGGCCTCTGTGACCTGTCCCGCCTTCGCCTTGGCGGGCCAGCGGACGAGAAAGGGAACGCGGTGGCCGCCTTCATAGACATCGGCCTTGGTTCCGCGCCAACCGGCGTTGCTGTGGTGGCCGAAACCGGCGGTGTACTGTCCGCGGGGAGTCTTCGGGGGCGCTCCGCCGTCATCGTCGGCACGGAAGTCCCAGGAATGCCAGAGCCCTCCGTTGTCGCTCGTCACGATGAGGAGAGTGTTTTCGCTCATGCCCTTCTTTGCGAGTGTATCGACGACGCGCCCCACGACATGGTCCGTTTCCCAGACGAAATCGCCGTATTCCCCGGCTTCGCTCTTTCCCTTCGCCATCGTCGACGGGGCGACGGGAAGGTGCGGGGAGGTGAGGGGAAGATAGAGGAAGAGAGGAGCTTTGTCAGGATCGTGACCGGAGATGATCTTCACGGCCTCGTCCCCAAGGGCTGGCAGGACATCCTCCATGCGGAACCCGGCCGCTTTCGGACCGGAGACACCGGCGAGGAAGAGAGTGTCCTCGAGCTCCTCGTGGCGTTCCGTCGGAACGGTTTCGGCGCGGCGATCCCGGATAAAGACATAAGGACTCATGTCGAGCGATGCGGAGATGCCGAAATAGGAATCGAAGCCGCAGTCGAGTGGACCGCCGCCCAGTTCCCGAGCGAAGTCGGCCTCGTCCCCGGAGCGATGTCTCCCCTCGGTGCGAAGGGGAATCGGGTTTCCCGATCGGTCGTGCCAGTTCATTCCCAGGTGCCACTTTCCGACACAGGCGGTGCGATAGCCACGCGCGTTGAGAAGGCCGGCAATGGTGGTTTCGTCAGGGCCGATCAAGGGCGGGTCGAAGCCATCGAGGACGCCCTTCTTGAGGCTCGTTCGCCAGCAGTATCGTCCCGTGAGGAGACTGTAGCGGGTCGGGGTGCAGACCGAGGAGGGAGTGTGCGCGTTGGTGAAGCGGACTCCTTCGGAGGCGACGCGGTCGAAGTTCGGAGTCGGAATCTTCGAATCGTCGTTGTAGCACTGCAGGTCGCCCCAGCCGAGATCGTCGGCGAGGATGACGACGATGTGGGGCCTCTCGGCTGCCTTCGCGGGCGTGGCAAACGTCATCAGCAGCAACGCGGCCAACCAGGGTAGCCCTGACCGGTCCGGTCGGGATTCGCGGAAGCCCTCGATTGCATCCGGCCGTGCGGGTCGCACGGCCCTACCTGAATGGGATTCAGTCATTTCGCCGCGACCGGGGCCTTGGTCATGAGGTAGGCGATGAGATCCTTCACCATGCCCTCGTCCATGGTCTTCAGCAATCCCTCGGGCATCAGCGACACGGGCATGGACTCCCGCTTCTCGATGGTGTCGGCCGGAATGACGAGCCGTTCCACCGGCGTCTGAACGGTGACGGTCTTTTCATTCTGCTCGGGCACGACCCCGGAGACAACCCGGCCATCCTTGAGAGTGAAGACGGTGAGGAGGTAGTCCGCGGGGACGACCTCGTTGGGATTGACGATGTTCCCCAACAGATAGTCGATATTGTGGCGGTCGCTGCCGGTGAGGTCGGGTCCGATCGCGCCACCCTCGCCATAGAGCTTGTGGCAGGCGCCGCAGATGGCGGAGAAGGTCGCCTTGCCCTTCGCGGGATCGGCTTTGGCGATGACGGTGGGCGTGAGGAGGGATTTCCAGTTTGCGATCTCCCCCTTGATCGCCTCGGGCGTGTCGCGGACTTCACCCCAGACTCTGCCGAGTTGTTTGGCGAGGGATTCGTCGCCGAGGCTCTGGATCTGCCGGGCGTGGAAGGGGGTGATCGCCCCCCGGGGAATCTCGTCCTTTTCGATGCGGCTGAGGAGAACCTTTGCATAGGAGGCGCGCGAGACGAGCGTGTCCATCACCGCGGGGCGGAGGACGGCGTCGCGTTTCCACTGGTTGAGGACCCGGTTTGGAATTTCGGGATCGTCGTAGTTGGCGAGCCCGAGGATGGCTTCGCGGGCAAGAATCCGGTCGTTGGTCCACTCCTTCAGTTTCGGAAGAAGATCGGGCGTCGGGTTGCGGACGAGATTACCCAGGGCGGCGCGTCGGGCACCGGGATCGGCCTCGGCGTTCGCTGCGATGGCGAGCAGTTCGTCGCGGGCGCGTCCGTCGCCGAAGACGACGGAGAGTTCGCGGATCAAGGTCTGCATTTCCTCGTCGCCTCCCGCGTTGACGACGGCGTCCCAGGCGTCCGGTTTCGGGGCCTTGGTCCAGCCCTTGAGCGCCTCGTTGAGTCCGCGCAGGATGGAAAGACGGTTCTCTCCCGTGGCACGGGTGAGAAGGGTGTTCACGGGTTCCGGCGATTTTTCGAGACCCTCGGCGAGGCGCCGGGTGATGAGCCGGGTGACGGTGGGTAGTTTCGAATCGAGGGCGAGTTTTACGGCTTTGTCAGGGTCGGGTGAGACGGCCTGGGCAATGCCGTACCAGATCATGAGGGATTGCTGCCTGTCGTCGGCGTCCTCGCCGTGGGCACAGAGAGCGGCGGCGAGTTCGAAGCGCTCCGCCTCGGTGATCCTTTGAAGGGCCGAGGCGAGTTCGAGACGGACCAGTCCCGAGGTATCCGAGTGGGCCAGAGGCAGGAAGGCGGGAAGCACCGGCTCGTCATCGGCGGAATCTTCCGCCAGCCAGCGAACGCCCATCGCCCTCTTGCCTTCGTCCTCGGAAGCGAGAAGGGCATCGTAGTCGACGGGGGCAATGCTCGCGTCGAATCGAGCGGGCTCGACCGAGGTTCTGCCCCGTTGCGCCAACCAGTCGGGCCGCCCCGGAGTCGGGGTGCCCTTGTCCGGGCCGTCATAGACGATTCGGTAGATCCGGCCGCTGCTCCGGTGAATCCCGTCGTTGTCGTGGCACTCGCCGGTGTCGGACCAGTCGTTCATCCAGACCTGGCCGTCGGGGCCGGTGATGAGATCCAGCCCGCGGAACCAGGGATCCTTCATCAGGAGGAAATCCTTGCCGTGTTTGCCGACGTAGCCGTTCCCTTCACGTTCGAGGATGTCCATGTTGACCCGGCGGCCGTGCAGGTTGCAGGCGAAGAGTTTGCCGTGGTATTCCTTGGGCCAGACACCCCCCTGGTAGATGAGGCAGCCCATGTGGGCGTGGCCACCCCCGAGTTCGGAGGTCTTGTCGCTGATGCCCGCGCGAATGTCGCTCCATTTTTCCGAGCCGCGGTCCCAGTGGTAGTGGTCGGCGGTGTGTCCGATAACCTCGTAGGCAAGCGGATTTAAATGCGCGCCGAACATGCGCTCGTAGTAGGCGCCGGGGATCGCGTGCCAGAGATGGCCGATGACGGTGTTCGTGTAGAACAACTGCCCGTCCTCGTTCCAGTCGAGACCCCAGGGATTGGTTCCTCCGTTGCAAACGACTTCGAATGTCCTCGTAACGGGATGAAAGCGCCAGATCGCGCAATTCAGCTCGATGCCTTCTCCGTCGGGCGTGTCCGATGTCCCGACACCCGACGTCGAGGTGATGCCGTGGCGACCGTAGAGCCAGCCGTCCGGACCGAACTTGAGCCCGTTGACGATGTTGTGCCCGATCGTCTCCGCGTCGAATCCCTCGAGCATGACGACCGGTTCGCCGTCGGGAACGAGATCTCCGTCGGCGTCGGGAATGAAGAGCAGTTCGGGAGCACAGGTTACCCAGACTCCGCCGGCTCCGACCGCGACGGAGGTGAGGCGCTTGCCCTGGTCCCAGAAAATGGTGCGTTTGTCAGACTTCCCGTCACCGTCCGTGTCCTCGAGCACGGTGACTCGGTCGTTCAGTTCGAGGTCCCAGCGGCGCGGGTTCTCGGCGAAGGTGTAGCATTCCGCGACCCAGAGGCGTCCTTTTTCGTCAAAGGTGATCCCGATGGGTTGCCGCACTTCCGGCTCGGAGGCGAAGACCTCGAGGTGAAATCCCTCGGGCAGGACCGCTGTCTTCGCCGCCTCCGCCGCCGGCATCGGCGCGTCGCCGGCTTTCTCGGTGTCGTAGGGTTCGGGGAAGTCGGCGGCTGGAGCCGGCGTCGTGAAGAAAAGGGCGGCGAACAGGAGGAGGAGATTGCGGTTCATTCTAAAAAGAGGGAATCAGGCACCTGTGGCCCGGTCGAGGAGATTTTTCGTGATCCGTTGCACGCGGGTGTCGGGTCCGTGCGGTCGCGACCAGTGAGACCAGGGCAACATGTGGCCGGGAGGCGAACTCAGCCCCTGGCACCAGAAGATGGTCGAGGCGTTGAAGACGAAGTTTCCCTTTGGTCCCGGGTAGATCGTCGCGGTCCATTGCTGCGGATTCACCCCTCCCTGAAGGGCCGTGCCGGCGCCGACGACCTCGAGTCCGGCGATGTCCGGCGGGGGATCGCCGTGGTATTCCCACCCGATCAATCCGGGAACGGAGTCTCCGGCCTTCATTCCCGTTCCTTCAAAGATCCAGTGATCCGGCTTCGTGCAGATCCAGTCTCCGCCGCCATTGACCGGGTCGACATTCCGTGCGCCCATCAGGTAACCCTCGTCGGGGCCGCGATGGGGGAAGGGACCTTCGTCGCGTTCGCGGGCGACGGCATACTGGTAGTCGCCGCCATAGGGTCCTCCGCGGAACATGATGCGGTTGGGACGTCCGTCTGCGCCCGGTGTCATCGGAGTGACCCAGCAGACCGCGTTTCCGGAAAAGAAGAGCAGGTTCGTGCCTTCGTCGCGGAGCTTCACGACGTTTTCGTATTCGCGGATATCCCAGTATTCGTCGTGGCCATTGCTGAGAAAAGCCTTGAAGCGCCCCGGGCGCGCGTAGGCCGGGTCGGTCATGTCGGCGTTGGTGCAATAGGTCACATCGTAGCCCTGTTCCTCCAGCCAGTAGGCCATGGGGAATTCGAAGCAGAGCCACTCGCCCGAGCCGATCGAGTTCGGGTTCTCGTAGATCTGCGAATACTTGCCGTAGGGACGGTCGAAACTCACGTCAGCCCATGGACCCTGGTTGCCCTTCGGGTGCGTGTAGACCGAGAAGTTCTTCGGCCACTGGTTGTAGGCCTGCCAGGTGTTGTCGGAGGTCTGGAGGCAAATGTCGGCGGGACGGTCGTCCTTCACGACAAAAACGACAAAGTTCTGCCAGTATCCGTGGCCGGTCGTGTCGGGCGTGGTGAGGCGGCCGAGATAAACGCCACTGGGCCAGTCGGGCGGAATGGTCAGGGAAACGGAGGGTTCCCACAGACACTCGTGCAGGTGACGGTCGCCGCGGGTCGATTCGGGCACGGGTTGCGTTTTCCCCGGCAGCTTCTCAAAAGTCTGCATAAGCCGGGCTCCCTTTCCGCCATAGTATCCGGTGCGGAAGATCTCGAGCTTGAACTCGGCCGGAACCTTCACGCTGACGAAGATGTCGAGCGTCTCGCCGGCGGCGACGGATTGCTTCGAGCAGTAACCCTCGATATCCGACGAGCGCATCCCCGCCCGCTCGTCGAGGCGCACGCGGGTGAGCTGCCAGTCGTCCGAGCCGGGTTTGGCGTTTTCCTCGCGTATGAGGTTGGGTTTCGCTTTCCCGTTTTCCTGTGCCCTGGAACTGCCCGCGGAAAAAGCGAGCGCCGGGGCGGCGGTCGAAGCGAGAAAAGAGCGTCGGGTGGGTTTCATGGATTCGTTTTAGGAAAAGTCGTCCCGGGAAGCAATGGCGCGAAAGGGGAGAATGCGGAGGGATGCGTCGGGAGGGCGAGGACTCCTCGTCGTTTCGATGATATTCGTTGGAGAGGATCAGGAGGCCTCACCACGCTGTCCACCCGCCATCCACCAGAAGATTCGGGCCGGTGACGTAGCTGCTCGCTTCGCTCGCGAGGAAACCCAGTGCTCCCTTCAGCTCCTCCGGTCGGCCCATGCGTCCCACGGGCGATTTCGCCGTACGACCGGTGAAGGGGCTTGAACCACGGTACTAGCAGAGCTTTTGAATTCGGAAGGTCGCGGTTTTGATCCATTTGATCCATTTGGAGATTGCCGAAGATGGAAATGTTTGCTCTACAATCGAGCTTTTTCCATTTCTGAAATAATCGCCGATGCAAGCAAGGGGGGGACTAACATCAATAAGCCTGCGGTTGAAAGCGGCCGTCGCCCTTTTCTCACTGCTGGGTGTTTTGGGCGGAGTTGCCTTCTGTTACTTCCGATTCGTCGCGGTCAATTTTCCAAGCTCTTCGGATAACGCTTCCTTGATCTTATCTGAACCGGAGGAGTTTCAGGTTTCGCCTGACGACCGAATCGAAATCGTGATCGTACGTTCTGCACCCAACCTGGGCAGTGATGAGGCCGCGGAGAACCTTGCCGCCATGCTTTCCAAAATGGGGGTGCGGAAGGTCTGGATTCAATGCAAACAGGATGAAACCGACGAATTCGAGGGAGGGCTGCTCTACTTTCCCGGTGAATCGGCACCCGTTGTGCCGGGTTTCGAGGACGGACGCCTGCTTCGATTTGCCAAGTCCCTCAAGGACCAGGGGCTGCAGGTGTTCGCCTGGGTTCCATGCTTTCATGATCCGCATGCCTGGGAGGAACATCCTGGCTGGAGATCCCGAATGGTGGATGAAGAAAAGGAGAACGTGGAGATGCGGAACTGGCTTTGTCCGCGACATCCGGGAGCGGTGGCCCACGAATCGGAGATTCTCGCGGAAGCCATCGTTTACTTTGGCGGTGTCCTCGACGGGGTCTACACGGACTTTATCCGTTTTGACAACGACTTTTCCTGCGTGTGCGAACGCTGTCTCGCGGAGTATTCGAAGCGCATTGGAGGGGGCATGGTAATATCGAGCGATATCACCGAGGCATGGGAAGAGATGGGGGATGAGTGGGAGATCTGGACCGACTGCCGTGGTGATGCGATACGCGAGGCTCTCGATGCAATGCGAGAGCGGATCGACGAGGCGAGTCCGGATTTGTGGTTTGGTGCCGCGGTCCTTCCTTTCTCTGCCGTCGATTATTCGATGAACACCCAATCCGGTCAGGATCTCGGAAAGATGTGCCAGGCCGGAGTCGATGAAATCTTTCTGATGGGATACTGGGACGATTGGGGCAAGTCGAAAGAGTGGCTCGCCGAAAGTCTCATCATGGCGAAGGAACAGGCAGGTGATGATGCGCGGGTAAGCGTCCTCCTGGACGCGGATATGTCGGAACGGGCCACTCGCGCAACTCTAAATGCGATCGGACCGGATGCCAGAGGTTCGGGGTGGTTTCTCTACGATGTGTGGGACAAGGACAGGCTGAATCGCCTTCACCGATCCTACCACCCTCCGGCCCCTCAGGTTTCCCAGTACTCGTGGGAAACCACGGTTACCGTGAGAATCGACACCGAACCCGATCACCTGAAGGACTACTCTGGTGTGAATCCGGGCATGATCATCAAACTTCTGGACCTGTTCCGCGAAGAAGAGATCCAGGCAACCTTCGTCACTTGCGCACGACTCGCCGAAATCCAGGGCGAGATTTTGAAGCGGGCTGAAAGGGAGGGGCATGAGATTGCCGTCCACGCCTATGATCACGAGCAGATCGACGAACTTACGGAGGACGAACAGATCCGTGTGGTGGATCTCTCGACGGAGGTGATGCGGCGACTCGGGTTCTCTCCGAGTGGCTTTGGGGCGCCGCGCAACAGTATCACGCAGGCGTCCCGAAACCGCCTGATCGAGCGGGGCTATTTCTACGATGGGTCCGATGCGTTTGATCCCATGCTGTCAACCATGGAGCCATACCTGGTGGAGCACGAATCCGGTGACGGTCGTGGGATCGTGGTGGTTCCGTTCGTGGTTCCGAATGATTGGGATGCTCTTTTTGTGGAAGGCCTCACAAGAGAACAGATGCTGGAGGAGTGGACGAAGCGTCTCGACAAAATGGTCGATGAAAAACAACCGTGTTTTGTTCTGGATATCCATCAATGGATTGCTTCCCGCCCCGGCGATATCGATGTGTTGAGGGATTTCATCAGGTATGCGAAAAGTAAATCCGGTGTTCGGTTCGAGACGCTCCACGGGGCCGCCGAGCATGCGCTTGCCTATCTGGGGGTGCCGCATTCGTGAGGGTTGGAGGGCTGATGGATCTGCAGACGGCGTTTTCATTCTGGGTGGTTGGATATCCTTCAGCGCTCTCTTTGTATGTGATGATTACCGCCTCGATTCAGGCGATTTTTGCCGGTCGTGGCTGGCGAGAATGTAGGGATTCGGAACTTTCAGTGGCGATCCTGGTTCCTGCGAAAGACGAGGAGTCGGTCATCGGCGACTGCATTACCTCCCTCCTGCAGACCAGCCACTCGCGTGTCAACGTGCATGTCATTTCCGACGGTAGTTCGGACGGAACCGTCGCCATCGCCCGGTCGTTTCTCGATCCGAGATTGCAGGTGCACGAGTTTGACCGGAACCGGGGGAAAAGCGCTGCGCTCGAGGCGATCCTTCCCCTTGTGGGCGATGATCTCGTCATGGTGGTCGACGCGGACACCCGCCTCGACAGCGAAGCCGTTTCCCGGCTTGCCGGCGTTTTCGAGGATCGGGCGGTCGCCGGGGCTACCGGGAACATCCGTGTCAAACAAGCTCGAAATCTGTTGGGCAAACTTCAGGCCGTCGAGTTCGCCAGCATCATTGGACTTCTCAAGCGGGCGAATTCGGTCTGGGGGGGCTCTTCACCGTAAGCGGAGCGGCATGTTGCTTCCGCACTTCGGTGATCCGTGAAATGGGCGGTTTCGCGTCTTCTTCGATTACCGAGGACATCGAACTCAGCTGGCGTCTTCAGAAAGCGGGTCACCGGATCGTTTACGTTCCTTCGGCGGTTGCCCGGGTTGAGGTGCCTCAAGGGTTGCCTGCCTTATGGAGGCAGCGGAGGAGGTGGAGCCAGGGGATGACCGAGGTTCTCCGCTTGCATGGCCGTTCCGGGTTGACGTCGAGCCGTGCGCTTACCGTCTTCACCGTCGAAGCGATCCTGAGCGTGATGTGGGCATTGTCCCTGACCTTCACCATCGGTGCTTCGGTGGTGAGTTTCCTTTTGGAAGGGGACGCCGGATTCGCCCCCGTAATTCCGGGATTCTGGCATTTTCTCTGCGCGGGTCTCTTCTGCGGTCAAACGGCAATGGCAATGTTCTACGACAATCACGACGCGCCCTTGCCCTGGAGGTATTTTCCACTCTGCCTGCTTTACCCTCTCTACTTCGCGATTGTCGTGCTTCCTGCAGGGTTGGCAGGATGGCCGGCGGGTATTTTCTCCACAAACACTTCACGATGGGATCGATCCGAACGGGTTTCCTGACAGGCGTTCTTCTGACCCTGGTGGACTTCGGGGCATGCGGTGACCATGAAGCCGAAGCCACGGGCCCGTTTTCGTGGGGAAGTGGAGGTGCCTTCGATTTTCACCATTCTTCCGCCGCGGAATCGTGGCAGTCGAATCTCGATGCCTCCTTCTGGGTGGAGGTCGATCTCGGAGAGTGGGTCGGTTGGGACGACATCTATTTTTATGTCAATCCGTCGGTCACATGGGGAACGGGAGAGGACTGGGCCTGGAACCCGGATGTCTATCAGTGGTGGCTGGCGTGGGATTCGCGTGACGATCTGAACGTCTCCGTCGGTGGTCTTGATCCCGGATGGCATTTCCATTCGATGCCTTCGGCAGGATATTTCATCCGCATGGCGTCTCGGGTGCCGGGCGAATTCTCGCCTGGATCGCTGAATCTCCCGGAGCCGTATCCCATCTCATTGCCGGCCGCTCGAATCGAATGGAAGCCATTTGCTGACTGGGTGACGCAAGCGGGAGTCTTCGTTCTGGATCGTGGTGAGGAAATCGATTCACAAGTTGTCGATGAACTTTCGGCGCTGGCGATCGTTGAGATAGCGTGGCGGGACGAGGGGGAGGAAGAGTCAGGTTGGAAGCAGCGTGTCGCCGGTGTCGGAGCATGGGCGGTCACGAACGGGCCATGCGGTGCCTATCTTTTCGGAGACGCGAAGCTGTTCACCGAATCTCCGGAGAGTTGGCAGGGAATGTCGCTATTCTTCGCCCTCGGACACCGAAGCGACGATGGAGAGAAATGGTATTCGTCAGGGACCGGCGGTCTCACCTGGGAAGGCTTGATCCCCGGACGCGACGAGGACATCACTTCGATTGCGGTGATTCGTGAGGAACGACCGGATCGGCCTGAGATCTCGGGTGAGATTATTCACCGTTTTTCCCTGGGCGAAAAGCTTTGGATACAGGGGGAAGTGCTCGTCCAAAATGCAGGGTCGCATCGCGATCCGGTCGATGACGTGAAGGGCGGAATTCGTCTGGGCTGGGATTGGTGATCCCGTGGTTCATTTCTTACGAGTGGCGATCGGAAATACTTGCGGGCTCTCACCACGCCGTCCAGCCACCGTCCACGAGCAGGTTCTGTCCGGTGACGTAGCTGCTCGCCTGGCTCGCGAGAAAAACCAGCGCTCCCTTCAGCTCCTCCGGCCGGCCCATGCGTCCCATGGGCGATTTGGCCGTGAGTCGTTCGACCATCGTCGCATTTGCCGCGGGACCGGGAAAGGGGCCGGGGGAGAGGCAGTTCACCCTCACGCCGTCCTTCGCCCAATAGACGGCGAGGTGACGGGTCATGTGAACGATACCGCCCTTGAGGGTGTGATAGGCGACGGGACTGGCAGGAACGGCTCCTTCGTAGGCCTCGGGGTAGGAACCGACGACGCCGTACATCGAGCCGATCATGACGATGCTGGCTCCGCCGCCGCAGGCGACGGCATGGTCGTGCAGCTTCCGGGCGAGGAGGAAATAGCCGGTCGCGTTGGCGAGGCTGCGGTTGAACTCTTCGCCGGTCACGGAAGTGAGGTCCGAGGCGTTGGCGGCGTGGCCGTTGTTCACGAGAATGTCGATCTTTCCGGCGAGCGAAAGGGCCACGGAGAACCCGCTCTCGATGGAGGCCTCGTCGAGGTGATCGAGGGCGACGCCGTGATGGGACTGGCCTTCCGCGGAGGGAAGGGCGGCGGCGCACTCCCGGGCCCGGTCGAGGTCCCGGCTCGTGGTGATGACGTTGGCTCCGGCCTCGGCGAGGGCTCGCGACATCGCCGATCCGAGCCAGCCGCCCGCCCCGCTGATGAGGGCGGTCCTGCCGCGAAGGTCGAAGAGTTCGGAAACGGTGGGTTCGGTGCTCATGTCAGGATATTCTCCCAGCCGGAACCGGCGGCGCTCCGGTGCGAGGCGAGATTGACGTCGAGGGTGCGGATGGCATCCTCCAGGGGGCAGAGGACCTTGCCGAATCCGCCCACGGCATCGAGGAAGGCGGAGTTCTGGATGCGGTAGATGGTGTCGCGGTCCGGCACGGAGACGGGTTCGTGATTCCAGGTGCCGTTGGGGGCCGTCATCCACGACCAGCGCTGGTTCGCGTAGTCGGCCCGCAGGGTGCCGCGCTCGCAGACGACGGTCATGAGGACTTCGTTGGGGTGCTGGTAGAGGTTGAGGGTGTAGGTCCCCATGGCGCCGGTTTCATGCCGTGTCAGGGTGTGAACGGTGTCCTCGA
>JAGRPC010000452.1 GCA_020439925.1 Verrucomicrobiia bacterium
GGACTGTTCGCAAAGTCGATCTTCGGATTGGGCGTCTGATAGTGCAGGATGGGAGGCAGGGTCGCGTTTTCGAGCGAGAGCGCGGTCTTGATGAGTCCGCAGACGCCGGAGGCAACGTCGAGGTGTCCGATATTGGTCTTTAGCGATCCAAGCGCGCAGAACTGGTTCTCCGAAACGCCGGCGGCGCGGAAGGCCTTGGTGAGGGCGGTCACTTCGATGGGATCGCCGAGGGGGGTGCCCGTCCCGTGACCCTCGATGTATCCGATCGACGAAGCTTCGACTCCGGCATCGCGATGAGCCATGCGGATGACGTCGACCTGACCCTCCACGCTCGGGGCGGTATAGCTGTGCTTCACCCCTCCGTCGTTGTTCATTCCCGTTCCACGGATGACAGCGTGGATATGGTCGCGGTCTCGGATCGCGTCGCTGAGACGCTTCAGCATCACGACCCCGGCCCCGTTGCCAAACACGGTTCCGGAAGCTTTCTCGTCGTAGGCGCGGCAGTGGCCGTCACCCGAGAGCATTCCCTGTTCGGTATAAAAATAGCCGCGCTTCAGAGGAAGGGTGACGGTGACTCCGCCGGCTAGAGCCATGTCGCAGAGGCCCGAACGGATCGCGCGACAGGCTTCGATGATCGCGACCATGGAGGTCGAGCACGCGGTCTGGAGGGTCATCGCGGGGCCGCGCAGATTCATCTTGAAGGCGACCCGGGTGGCGAGGTAGTCCTTGTCGTTTCCGAGCTCCGTCTGCAGCGATCCCACCTGGATCTGCGGGATGAGATCCGCGAGGAACTCGCGGTCGGTGCAGAGGTTGGTTAGCAGGTAGGTGTCGAAATAGGCTCCCGCGTAGATACCAATGCGCTGCCGATGGGTTTCGGGGGTGTATCCGCTTCGCTCCATCGCTTCCCAGGCGAGCTCGAGAAAGATGCGTTGTTGGGGATCCATGATCTTCGCGTCCTTTGGCAGGATTCCGAAGAAGGCCGCGTCGAAGCAGTCGATGTCGGAGATGAGGCCTTTTGCCGGGACGTATCCGGGCTTGCCGAATTCTTCGGGATACTCGATCTCATCCGGGCCGAAAAACGAAATCGACTCGACCCCGTTGACGAGATTCTTCCAGAAGGTGTCCGGATCGTTCGCTCCGGGGACGCGCAGGGCAACGCCGATTACGGCCACGGCGTCGTCGTCTGACGAACGCGGATGTTCGTTCGTGATGGCGGGAGCCTCGTCGTCGCCGTTTTCGGCATCGAGCTTTGCGGCCTGGGCGGCGATGGTGGGAAGCTCGAACAATTCGACGAGTTCCAGCGAAGTTCCGAAATCCCTGCGCAGCGCGGCGTGGAGTCGGACCAGCTGGATGGAACTGCCACCGAGGGCGGAAAAGGGATCCTCAAGTCCGACCTCCTCGAGCCCGAGGAGGTCTCGCCAGATTTCGGCGAGGCGAACCTGTGTTCCTGTGCCCGGCCTGACGAAGCTCTGTGCAAGTTCGGGACGTGGTCGGGTTCTTGAGGAGAGGGTGGATTGCAATGCCTCGGCATCGCGCAGTTCGGTGGCGATACGCATTGCGATCCCGGCATCGAAAAGCGGAGCGTTCGATGTGGATTCCGAACGCGAGGATCTGGCTGGACCCTTGGTCTGTTGCGATTCATCGGGAACCGACGAAAGGCTGGCCATGGTGGTCGCATCGAGTTTGAAGCCTCCGAGTCCCTCGAAGAAGCGGCGAACCGGTTCGTTGCGGTCGGTTTCGTCAAAGGTGAAAGTGATGGTTTCCGCCTTCGAGGCGAGGGCGCGTTCCGCCAGCGTGCGCAGCATGACTCGTTCGACACCTTTTCCCATCGCACGGCAGCTCAGGAGGAAAAGCTCGACCGGCAGATTTGAAGCGGAAACGGGATCGTGAAGGATTGCTCCAACGAGCCCGTAGTCGCCGAAACGGTCGCTTACTCTGACCGAGAGGCAGGCGGAACCCGCGGCGATCCTTTCCCTCAGATCCGTCTCGGAGAGTCGCAACGGATTCGCATTGAACTGATTGGTCCGCTTCGTGAGCTGGGCGACTCGGGAAAGGTCGTCCTCGGTCGTTTCCGAAATATGGATCCGGAGGTTCAATCCACGCAGAAAGTCTGAAAAACTCGGCGCGGCGGATCGCAGTTCACGGCGTTCCGCTTCCTGCCGATAGAATTCAGCCCTGGACGAATCTTCGGAGGTGGAGGGAAGAGAGTCGAGCGCCCAGAGGTGTCGAAGGAAAACGGGGAACTCTGCCGGTGTTTCCGGCAGGGTGAGGGCAAGCACTCCAGGCGCGTTTGCCGTGACTTCACCGACCTCGGCGGGGTTGTCGTCGAGAAAGACAAAGCTGTCGAGACCGAGATTCAGCTCGGTGGCGAGTTCGAGGAGACTCTGAGACTTTGGGTTCCAGTTGACCTTCCATCCGGAGAAGTCGGACTTGGAAAGGGCGAGTTCCTCGCTTCTCTCGGTGAAAACCCGCTCGACATCCGCTTCGCGGTTTTTCGAGACCAGAACGAGCAGCAGTCCTTCGCGCCGTTTCTCGAGAGCGAACTCACGCAGCGCCCGATAGGGGCCGTCGAGCTTCAGCCGGTCGTGCCCATCCTCACCGCAGATGCCACCCCAGATCGTGTTGTCCGCATCGAGGGCAAGCACTTTGGCCGGGGCGCGCAACCTCAGGCTGAGCCTGCGCACGATCATGGTGGCCAGGGCCGTATACTGTGCTTCGGTGAAGGGAATATGGCCGGATTCGTCCGATTCCGGGTCGAAGATCCGGCCGACCGGGTAGAGCTCCGAGAGAGTTTCCGAAGTCACGATCTCGACGTTCGTCAGTCCCGCGAGGGGAACGGTAAGAGGATCGAGATCCGGAATTGGGTTCCCGTCCGGGCAGATCAGGATCAAATGCATGGCGGGGGAGCGCCCCGCGAGATCCGCCAAAGCTCGACCCGTTTCGGCGAGGGCATCTCCGAGGTCGGACGGACGGATCAGGAAGGCGTTCATGCCTCCCGCTCCGTTGCGGGCGCTTGCGCTGGACGGGTCCAGAGCCTCCTGCATCACCTGCCCGTAGTCGGAAAAGGAGATCCGGTGGCCAAGCCCGAGCGTCTCGAGCCAGAAGGCGAGCGGACCGCGGATCGGCTCCGCGGTGAATGTCGCGCAAAGTCGAAGGTGGGACTGTTGGGTCGTGCTCAGGGAGATCAGGACTTCACGTTGAGACAGGAAAGGGCGGGGAAATCACGGCGCCATTGCCGTAGCGCCTCGAGGTCGAGTTCGGCCCGGACGATGCAGGGCTCGTCACCGCCTTGGGCAAGCACCTCACCTTTCGGACCGACGATGAGACTGGATCCGGGGTATTGGAGATGGGGATCCGATCCGGCTCGGTTGATTCCGACAACACAGGCAAGGTTCTCGATGGCTCGGGCCCGGAGCAGGGTGATCCAGTGATCGACCCTCGCCACCGGCCAGTTCGCGATGACCACAAACAACTCGGCTCCCAGGGCGGCGGCTTCCCGGAAGGGTTCCGGAAAACGCAGGTCGTAGCAGATCAGCGGAGCGACCTTCCATCCGTTGACCTCCACAACCGCGGCGCGATTCCCTGCGGGGTAGTGCTCGCCTTCCGCGGCGAGGGGAAAGGGATTTCGTTTCCGATAGCGGGCGATTTCGCCGCCATCAGGGGCAAAGCATACGGCTTCGTTTGCTCCGAGTGCCGGGTTCTCATTCTGCGCGGCAATCCCGGCGATGACGTGGGCCCGATGACGTTTCGCAAGGGCCGAAAAGAATTGTTCAGAGTTTCCACCCCTCGGCTCTGAGACCACGGCGGTGTTCATCGTGAAGCCCGCGGTGCAGAGTTCGGGCAGCACCAACAGAGATCCGGGGGTAGGCTCCGCCTCCTGTCCCAGAAGCGTTTCGATCCGGGAAAAGTTCTCGTCGCGGTCCTCCCACGCGATATCCGTCTGCAATCCAATAACGGTCATCGTTCGTTTTTCGGGTTCACCCTATTAATTTTGAAAATTATCACAAATTTGATTCGCTTAAAAGGGGATTTTGTAAAAACTACAGTTTCTCAACGAAACTAAGATGCCAAAAATACTAGTTTTTATGGTTTTTGCAAGAATAACCTCCGTGGTTTTTGGGTGCTGCCATGAGATGCATTACGGAGATCTGCGACGTGGCTGGTGGCAACCTGGCTGGATCGTTTGTGGAGTGGTTGCTCCCGGTGCTAACCTTGCATCCCTGCAAGATTCTCTTGCCCGAACCCGCCTCCATGTGCGATGAACCGCGTCATGGACGTCCAGCCCGCGAATGAAGTCGCCCTGCAATCGGTCAGCGAGATTCTTTCCCGTGCGCGGAGCGAAGTGTCCAAGGTGATCATCGGACAACAGCGGGTCGTCGATTATTGCCTGATTGCGATTTTCACCGGGAATCACATCCTCATCGAGGGGGTGCCGGGCGTGGCGAAAACTTTGCTCGTTCGAACTCTCGCCAAGGTGCTCGGCGCGGAGTTTTCCCGCATCCAGTTCACTCCCGACCTGATGCCGTCGGATATCACGGGCACGAATGTCTTCAATCTTCAGGAGAGTGCCTTCCACCTCGTGAAGGGGCCTGTTTTCACCTCCTTCCTGCTTGCGGACGAAATCAATCGCGCTCCGGCCAAAACCCAGTCTGCGCTGCTGCAGGCCATGCAGGAGCGTCTCGTCACGATCGATGGGGTCACCCATGGCCTGCCCTCGAGCTTCACGGTTTTTGCCACGCAGAACCCGATCGAATACGAAGGAACCTATCCTCTGCCCGAGGCGCAGAAGGACCGCTTCCTG
>JAGRPC010000453.1 GCA_020439925.1 Verrucomicrobiia bacterium
TCGGCGAGCATCTTTCCGTCGGCGGGGTTCCAGACTTTCACAATTCCGCCGGGGCCGGTGGTGGCAATCTGGACGGGATTGACCTTCAGGGAAGTGGCCGCCAACTGGGAGAGCGCCGCACCGTGGGCGAGGCGTCGCAGTTCCTTCGGCGCATCTCCCGGCAGGGCGGGATTTGACTGGAACACGATCACCGTTCCATCGGCGTAGGCGGCGGCAAACTCCGAACCGTCCGCCTTCAATGTGGCAACGGCGACGAGGGGCTGGGCATGGGGTTTGAATTCGAGAAGGGGCTTGGTCGAGGCGGGTTCCGGCGCTGGAGTCGGCGGCTTTGGGGTGGCTGGGGCGGCTGCGGGAGTCGCTTTCGCCGCTCCCGGTTGAGCAGCGGGGTTTGGAGCCGGATTCGGAGCGGGCGACGTGGCTGGCTTGGCAGGAGCAGGAGCAGGAGCAGGAGCAGGAGCAGGAGCAGGTTTGGGGGGAGCGGGAGGTGGCGTGAAAGCGAGCGGCGACTTGAGATCGGCGGAGATGATTCTCAGGGTCTGGTCGGCGCAGGCGAGCAGGATTTGCTTGCCACCGTTGAGCAGCGTCATCGAGAGGGCTTGGGCAGGCAGGCCCAGGTTGTTGGATTTGGCAGGCTCGGCCACCGGACGAGCTTTCAGCGTTTTGTCCGCGGAACCGGAAAAGAGGATGGCGCCGTCTGCCGAGAAGGCCAAGGCGCTGACGGCACCGGCGTGGTCCTTCACCGTGACCGGGGCCGCCTCGGGAGTGTCGTGATTCACGAGCAGGATGGATCCATCCGTCGAACCGATGGCCGAGCTTTTGCCGTTCGGGGAGACAGAAAGGGCAGCGGGATCGGCGGGGATGGCCACAGGTTTGCCGGCTTCGGCTTCGGCGCGTTTCCACACTTTCACGTTGCGGTAGCCGCCGGTAGCGAGGGTGCGGCCGTCGGGCGAAAAGGCGATCGCCTGGACGAGGTCGCGATCGGCCGCGGGGAACTCGAGCGAGGGGTCGCGCAGGCTCGCGGCGAGACGGCCGAGCTTGAGATCGTAGAGGTGCACCTGCTGTCCGCGAGCGGCGGCGGCGAACCGTCCGTCAGTGGAGATCGCCGCGGTGTAGATGGGTTGCGGACCCTTCAGGAGAGTCCAGGACTCGGGGGCGGCGCTGGAAACGGCATCACCCTTGGCACCCTGGTCGATCCAGAGCCTGAGGAGGGCCAGCTGTTCAGGTTTGAGGTTTTCGGCCTTCGACTTGTTGTTGGCCGGAGGCATCGGGGGATCTTCGAGATGGGCGGCGGTGGTGAAGAGAAAGGATTCGGCCCCTTTGCCCGGGGTGATCGCGGGACCGGAGTCGCCACCCTTCAGCATGTCCTGCGGGGACTCGAGGCTGAGCCCGGCCTTGGCCTTGCTTTCGTTGTGGCAGGCGAGGCAGTTGGCCTTGAGGAAGGGGTAAACCTCGGTGGCGAAATTGACCTCGGTGTCGCGTTTCAGTTCCGCCACGGGCAGACCCTCGGCACGGAGGGTCACGGGCGATAGCAGCGACAGGCAGAGGAGGAGGGAGCGCTTCATCAGGAATCTTTTTTCGGAGGAGCTTTCACCTCGACGACGATTGGCAGGGTGTAGGCGGAGAATTTGACATCCTTTGGAGCGGCGGCGGCCGCCGCAGCCTTCGATTTTGCCTCCGCCGCGGCTTTGGCTTTGGTCAGGGCATCCTTTTCCTCGGGCTTTGCATTCTTGAGCGCCTCATCGGCCTGCTTCAGCGCGGCGGCAGCGGCCTCGGCAGCTTCAGGCATGCGGCGGTAGGAGGTGGTGCCGACGGCCTTCAGCACGAAGGTCCAGGTGCCTGCCTCGGGGGTGAAGACGTTGTTCTGTGGTGTGAATGTGAGGGTCATCTTGCCCTCGTCGGTCTTCTCGGCAAGGCTCAGCGTCGGCGACTGCCGCAGGCCCTGCAGGCCGTCGGCGGTAAGAACGAGGGCGCCCTTCACCCCGTTGCGTGCGGCAATCTTGACTGGGATCTCGAGCTTTCCTCCCATCTCGACGGCGAAGCGTCCTCCGTTGCCCACTTCCAGGGAGACTGGAGCCTTTTCCGTGGCACTGACAGAGAGAGGAATGGTAGCGCCCAGGCGCGGGCGGAGACGTTCCTTGGCGGTGTCGGCGGCACCTTGGACAAAGCTCGCTCCGCGAGCCTCGCGAACGACCTCCGCCTCGCCGCTCCGCGACTTGCCGATAATGTGGATGTCGCCGTTCCATCCCGCCGCGTCCGGTGTCGCCTGGAAAACCAGACGGACCGAATCCTCCTTGAGCGATGCAGTCACGGGAGGGCAGGTCACTCCGGCAGGCAGGCCGGTGGCTTCGAGGGTGATGGGCGCATCGAAGCCGTCCCGTCGGTAGATATGCACACGAATCGGCTCGGTGCCGCCCTTGCGGAGCAAGGTCGCCGCGGGATGGGTTTCCGTTTTCTCGTAATGCGAACGCTCCTGCACGGCAAAGAGCTCGAAGTCGGGTTTCGCCTCACGGATCGCGAGGCGGTAAAGGTGGGTCGGTCCGCCGCTGACGAACTGGTTCACGACGGTGATCCGGTAATCGGAAGCCTCTCCCGGGGCGAGGCTCAGAGTGGCGTCACGCGAGCCGGTCTGAAGGCGTGTGCCGCCTTTCGAAGCGGTGTCGTCACCTTCCCGGACGACTGCGAGGGTTTCCTTTCCATCGGCGCCTTTCGTGATCTTTTCTATCACGAGGTAAGGATCAACCGTGCCTGCGATGCGGTCTCCCGTGACTTCGATCCAGTAGGCGGTGTTTGCCTTGGCGGAGAAGCGAAAGGCGTCGCTGTCGCCGTCCTGATCAAAGCGGGCGGCGACCTCGCAAGGGACATTGAGCGGAGGCAACTCCCCGTCGTTCGTCTCTGACACAACCGGAAGGGAGGTGACCCCGATGCGGACGGGATTGGAACCCTCGTGCGAAAAGGTAAAGCCCGGCAGCATCGCGCGGGCGGGAGTCGCCGGATCCGGAGCGGGGCCCTCCGGGGCGGGGACCGGGATGCGCACGTTGAGGGTCTCGAGCGGTTGTCCGTCGAGCAGCAGTCCTTCTCCGGGACTGCCGCCGGGGAGGTTGCGACCCAGGAGGGTTGCCTCGAGCGCCTGACCCTCCTGTCCCGCGGGAGGAAAGACCGCGTCGATCCAGGGGCGGGTGGTCGCGGTGAGAAGGTAGGTGTATTCCGCGCCTCCGTTGTAGAGGAAATCGTGAACGCCGACGAGGTAATCGCCGTCGGCGGGAGCCGTGAAATCGAGGAGGGGATCGCGTCCGACCGCATTGTGGTTCGTCGCGATGACCTTGCCTTGGCTGTCGGTCAGGATCAGCGAGGCATCGGCCCGCGAGTCGATCCGTTCGGACCGGCAGTGGACGAGGATGTGTTGCCCCTTGGTCAGGGGGAGCTTCCACCGGTCAATCTGGTTTGCGTCGGTCGAACCGTAGGCCACGGCTTCGAGAGGGAGGGCCGGGGCCGTCACTGGGTCGTGGTTGGCCGTGCCCGAGTCTGCGACAACGGGAGTCTCCTTCGCCGCGATCGTGAGGAATCGCGAAGTCGAGCGCCCGAAATATCCGTCGGCGCGGACTTCGACGGGGCCTTCCGGCGCTTCTACCGGAACGGTGACGCGAAATTGCTTCGTTCCGGCGACGACCTCGGCCTTGATCCCCGGATTGGAGAAGGCAAGGCCGGTGAGTTCCTCCAGGTTGAGTCCCCCGACGGTGACGGTGGTGGTTTCCCCGGCGCGGATCACGGGCGGGTTCAGGGTCTGGAGCTCGGCCGAGGGCAGCTGCGCCCGCGCCGCCGCGGGAAAAATGAGGGCGGCAAGGAGAAGACGGGAGGGCAGGCGGTTCATCCTCACAAAAACAAGAAAGCAACGGGCACCCTGGCGCCTCAGTGGTTGAAGAGGAACTCCTTGGTGTTGACGAGGGCCCAGAGAATGTCCTCGAAGGCCTCCCTCTCCGCCTTGGCGAGAGCGGCAGGGTCGGCGCCGGCCGCGTCGCGCTTTTTCGAAAGGTGGGCTCCCGCCGCCTCTAGTTCGGCGGGCCGGGGCTCCCGGGCGAGAGCGTGAAGGTAGAGTTCGCCGAGCCGATCCTTGTCGGGGCGGTCCTTTGCCGCGGCGAGGGCCGCGGCCCTTCCGGAATCGCCTCCCAGCTTCGCCTGGATCGTCTCCGAATTGATGAGGTGGAGGCTCTGGGCGAGGTTCGCATCGGCGACGCGCTCACATTCGCAGGCGCTGTCCATCTCGGGGCGGCCGAATACGGAGAGGAAGAAGGAATCCTCGTTGAACTTGTCATCGGGCAGGAAAACGGCGCGGACTCCGGACGGCTGGTTCTTGAAGGACTCGCCCGATTTCGAGACGAAGTTGATGGAGTCGAGGAGAACCTCGGCCTGAAGACGCTTCGGATAGAACCGGGAAAAATTCTGCGTGTCGGCGAGGTTGTGCTCGTTCGGCACGGCGCTGAGCTGGTAGGTGCGGCTGTTCACAAGCGTGCGCGCGAGGTGCTTCAGGTCGAAACCGCTCTTTGCGAAGTCGTCGGCGAGGGCGTCGAGCAGTTCGGGGTGCGAGGCCGGATTGGTGACTCGCATGTCGTCTTCGGGCTCGACCAGGCCAAGGCTGAAGAAGTGCTTCCAGTAGCGGTTCACCACCATCTTGGCGAACCACGGATTCTCGGGAGAGGTCATCCACGAGGCGAGGGCCTCGCGCGGATCCTCCGAGACGGGAAGATCGAGCGGCTCGGCACCGAGGGGGGTCGGTTTCAGAACGGCCTTGGTGTTGGGATTCTGCATTGTCGCGTCGCTGCGCTTGTGGAAGACGATTTCCTCGTCGGGCTGTTCGCCGGGCTTGCGACCGACGCTGCTGAGGAAGGCGGCAAAACCGTAGTAGTCGTCCTGCGACCACTTCTCGTAGGGATGGTGATGGCACTGGGCGCACTGCATGCGGATGCCGAGGAAGACCTGGGCGATGTCCTGCATCTGCTCCTTCTGATCCTTCACCGCGCGGAACCAGGCGACCTCGGGGGTCTGGCCGATCTCGCCCGAGGCGGTGAGAAGGTCGGTGACGATGGCATCATAGGGTCGGTTCTCGAGCAGGCTGGTGCGAAGCCAGTCGTGGAAGGCATAGGTGCCGCGCTGGTAAGTGTCCTTGGCCCGCTTGTTTCTCAGGATGCCGGCCCATTTCTGCGCGAAATAGGCGGCGTAGTCGGGAGAATCGAGGAGGCGGTCGGTGACCTTTGCACGTTTGTCGGGAGAGGGGTCGGAGAGGAAGGCACGAGTCTCCTCGGCGGTGGGGAGGCGGCCGGCAATGTCCACGGTGACACGGCGGAGGAAGGTCGCGTCATCGGCCGGGGGCGAGGGGGGAAGCCCGAGAAGGGTGAGTTTCCTGAAGATGTGCTCGTCGATGAAGTTCGACTTGTCCGGCATCGTCCCGGTCTCGGCGCCGAGCGGAATCGTGGCGCGGAAGACGTCGACGTGTTCCTGGAAGCGCACCATGATCGAGGCCGTACCGGTACGGTCGGCGAGAACCACGTGACCTTCGGCATCCACCTCGGCCATGTCCTTCTGGTTGGATTCGAAGAGCGCGAGCCGGGTAATGTCACGTTCGCTGCCATCGGAGAAGTGAGCCTTCACCGCGAGCTGCTGGGTGGCTTTGGCACTGGCGACGCGATCCTTCGGGAAAACGGAGATGCCGGTGACCACCGGGGCATTTTCGTCCTGGTAAGGCATGCCCTCGCGGATCCAGCGAATCAGCGTGTTGTAGTCGCGCGAACCTTTCTCCATGCGGATGCCGCCTTCGTGCGGGATCTCACCGGTGGCCTTCATCATGAGAAGGCTGTGTTCGGGAGCCGAGGGGAAGACGCGGCGCCCGCGTGATTCCCGCACGAGCCATTCGTGGTCGTTCCAGGGTTCGTAGCCGAGAAGGGAAAGGCGGAAATTGTTCTGGCCCCCCGACTTTCCGTGGCACCCCCCTCCGTTGCAGCCGTATTTCGTGAACACGCTGACGACCTCGTTGGCGAAATGGATCGGCGCGGGGGCGTCAAAGTTCCGCACCTCGATTTCCACGGGCGCCGGAAGCCCGCTGGTGCCGGGCAGCGAGGCCACGACGAGGGTCCGGCCGTTGGAGAGGGGGGTGACAAAACCGTGGGCATCGATTTCTACGATTCCAGGGGTCTCGGCCTCGTAGGTGACGGCGTGGGTGACGTCACGGGGGCGGGACGCGGCCTCGTTGGTGACAATGAGCTGGGAACCCGACCAGGGACCCTCGAGGGTGACTTTCGGAGAGGCGACGGTCAACCTTGCGGCGGGGAGCACGGGAGCTGCTGCGGTCGCCGGGGCCGGGGCGGGACCGGAGGGGGCGGCCGGATTGGACCAGGAGAACGTCGGTGCAAGGAGTGCGAATGTCAGGATGCGCTTCTTCATTCCAAATGATTGCCGGTTACAGATTGCCGTGTACTGCGGCCTCAGCCGATCAACTCCTTCATCGGCGAATAATGCGGGTCGACAAGATAGGTGGGACGTCCGGTGAGATCGGGGATGGCGGTGCTGTTCGCATCGATGCCGACGGACTTGTAGAGCGTCGCGAACACCTCCTGGAACTCGACCGGGCGCTCAACCGCCTCACCGGCGAGGCGGTCGGTCGCGCCGATGACCTGGCCGTGGTTCATGCCGCCACAGGCGAGGACGGCGCTGTTGACCCGCGGCCAGTGATCGCGGCCTCCCTGCGGATTGATTTTCGGAGTACGCCCGAACTCACCCCAGACGATGACGCTGACATCCTTGTCCAGGCCCCGGTCGTGGAGGTCCTGGACGAGGGCGCTGAGGCCTTGGTCGAGCATGGGGAATTCCTTCCGGGCACTCCTGAAATTGTTGCTGTGCCAGTCCCAGCGAGAGAAGGAGAGGGTCACGCAGCGTGCCCCCGCTTCGACGAGGCGGCGGGCCATGAGGAACTGGTCGAGACGTCGCCAGCTGCCGTCATCGAGGTGCTCATGGAGCCCCTTTCCGTAACGTTCGACGAGCTTTGGATCCTCCTCGGTGATGTCGAGGGCCTTGGCGAGGGCGCTCGAGGTGAGGACCCCGAAGGCCTGCTCATTGAAAGTGTCGAGCCCCTCCATCATCCCGGAACGGTCGATGTCGCGGCGGAAGTTGTCGAAGCTCTCGAGGAGGGCGCGCCGGTCGCCGAGGCGTTCGAGGCTGACTCCCTTCAACACGATGTCTTCCTTGCCCGCGCCGCGGAAAGGTGTGAAGGGCGAGTGGGAGGGGCCGAGGAAGCCGGCGGGACCGGGATTGCCCCATTCGTCATGGCCGCACTTGGGGGCGAGACCGACAAAGGGAGGGCAGGCATCGTTGACGCCGCCCTGCAGTTTCGAGATGGCGGCTCCGATGCTGGGCCAGCCGCCGGGAGGCACATTGCTGCGTCCCGGCCTTCCCGTGAGGCACATCATCGCATCATGCGGACCTTCGGCCCCGACGAGGGAGCGGACGAAAGTGAGCTTGTCGGCCATCTTCGCGAGACGGGGAAGTTCCTCGCTGATCTCGATGCCGGGGACGTTGGTCTTGATGGGACGGAATTCGCCGCGGTATTCGGCAGGCGCGTCCGGCTTGAGGTCCCACATGTCCTGGTGCGGCGGACCGCCCGGGAGGAAAATCATGATGACCGCCTTGTGGTTGATCCCCTTCGCCGACTTCCCCGCGGCCGCCTCGGCGGCGAGAATCTGCGGCAAACTCGCGCCTCCCAGGGCGAGTCCACCGATCTGCAGAAAAGACCTTCGCGAGAGTCCGTCGCAGAACTTGCCCGAGTCGTTGCCGAGAATGGTGAGCATGGCCGTAGGGGAGTGCGGTTCCAAGGCGCGGGACAGATCGCTCCCGCAATGTGTATACAGTAAGGAATCACGGGGAAAACGGCCAGAACCGGGGCATACGCGTTCACGTTTGGCGTGAATGAGGGAGGCTTGGAAATCCGGGTTCCAAATTCCGGAATCCTGTTGGGATGGAATGAGCCGAAACCAGTCATCGCTACCCTGATTCAACGCTCGACACAGGGAGGCCACGGCGGGTAGTTTCGACCCATGCATCGGCCCGAAATCCTTGTCTTGGTTGGCATCCTGGGCTCCTCCTTCGCCTCCGTTCCCGCGCGGGGGGATACCTATCCGAAAAACGCCGACGAGGCGATTGCAAGAATCCCCGACGAGGAACGCGCCCGGGTTGCGGCCTTGCGGGAGCGGATCCTGAAGTCGGCCGCGAAGCTCGAGGGAGCGGCGATGGAAGATTACGTCTCGAAGATCCCGAAGACCGGAGTGCCCTACGACATGGTCGCGATCCGGGGTGGCGAGTTTCTCATGGGCAGTCCACCCGAGGAGCCGAAGCGTTCCGACGACGAGGGGCCGCAGGTTCGGGTGCGGATCAGTCCGTTCTGGATGGCGCGCTTCGAGACGACCTGGGATCAATACGAACCATTCACGATCACCTCGGTTCCGCGGAAAAAGGACGGATCCCTGCGGTATCCCAAGCACTTCAAAAACAGCGACCCGGCCGATCTCGTTTCCGCTCCGACGATCCCCTACACCGAGATGGATTTTGGCATGGGGACAAAGGGTTATCCCGCGATCTGCATGACCCACCACGCGGCGAACAAGTTCTGCGAGTGGCTCAGTTTCCAGACGGGACATTTTTACCGCCTCCCCACCGAGGCGGAATGGGAATACGCCTGCCGCGCCGGGACCACGGGACCCTATTCCTGCCCGACGGAGAAGCTCGATCAGTTCGCCGCTTTCGATCCGGAGCAGGTACGCGTCCGCTACGAGAAAGTCGGCTCAAAGAAGCCCAATCCCTGGGGGCTGTTCGACATGCATGGCAACGTGATGGAGTGGTGCCTCGACCAGTATCGAGCCGATGCCTATGCCACTTGGAAAGGCGATCCCGTCGTCGATCCGTTGACGAGGCCAATGAAACGAGAAGGTCGTGTCATCCGGGGCGGTTCCTGGTATGATTTGCCGGAGGAATTGCGATCCGCGCGACGGCTCCATCAGGACTCGGATTGGCAGGGGGCGGATACCGACATTCCAAAGAGCTTCTGGTATCTCACCGACGCCCATTGGCTCGGCTTCCGTATCGTCCGTCCTCTTGCTGTCCCGAGTCTCGACGAGATGCTCCATGCCTGGAACAACAGCTTTTTGGTCCCATGAAATTTGCAGCCGGTAAACGACGTTTGAAAACCCTGTTCCACCGTCGGATCAACGAAGCCGCAGGCGATAGGATGGCTTCCCTGCGGGGTCTCGCGCCCTTCGTTTTGTGCATCAACGCGGGATTCATGAATCCTGCAGTGGCCCAGTCCGTCGATCCCTACCCGACGAGCACCGACGAAGCGATCGCGCGGATCTCTGACGAAGAACGCGCCCGGGTCGCGGCGTTGCGGGAGCGGATTCTCGAATCCACGGCGAAGACGGAGGAGGCGGCGATGAACGATTATATCATCCCCGTTCCGAAGGCGGTGGAAGGTCGTCAGAGATACAGGTGGAGCTACCCCGAGTCAGGGGCGCGCCTCGACATGGTCGCGATCCGGGGCGGCGAGTTTCTCATGGGCAGTCCGCCGGATGAACCGGGACGCGACAAGGACGAGGGGCCGCAGGTGCGCGTGAAGATCAGCCCCTTCTGGATGGCGCGCTTCGAAACGACCTGGAACCTCTACGAGCCCTTCATGATCACGAACGTTGCGCGCAACAAGGACGGATCTCCTGCCTATTCGCAGCATTTAAAGAACGCCGAGCCGGTCGATCTCGTCTCCTCGCCGACCACTCCCTACACCGAGATGAGCTTTGGCATGGGCACGGACGGGTTTCCCGCGATCTGCATGACCCATCACGCGGCGAACAAATTCTGCGAATGGCTCAGTTTCCAGACCGGACATTTTTACCGCCTCCCCACCGAAGCCGAATGGGAGTATGCTTGCCGCGCCGGGACCACGGGACCCTATTCCTGCCCGACGGAGGAGCTTGAACGGGTTGCCGTTCTCGATCCCGAACAGGTCCGTTTGGGCTATGAAAAAATCGGAACCAAAAAGCCCAATCCCTGGGGGCTCCACGACATGCATGGAAACGTGATGGAGTGGTGCCTCGACCAGTATCGCGGCGATGCCTACCAGCGCTGGAAGGGGGATCCCATCGTTGACCCCCTTGCCCGGCCGGAGACCCGCCACCCTCGGGTCGCGCGGGGTGGCTCGTGGTACGATCCGGAAGAGGAACTGCGCTCGGCGAGAAGGATTCCTTCGGAGGCTAATTGGCAGATCCAGGATCCCCAGAAACCGAGGAGCCTCTGGTATCTGAGTGACGCCCACTGGCTCGGCTTCCGCGTCGTCCGGCCCCTGGCTGTTCCGAGCGTGGATGAAATGCTCTTTGCGTGGAACAACAGCTTCCTCGACGAAGCAGAGGAACGCCCCAATTTGCCCAGATAAGACGCCTTTTCCCTCGCCAATCCCTGAAATTCGAACGTAACCTCGCGAGGTTTGTCGCAGGATTGTCCACCTGACAGATCCATCCAACCATCCTTATCCATGAACTCCGAAAACCACCTCTCCCGCCGTCAGTTCGCCCTCACCGGAGCTCTCGCCGCCGGGGCAGCCCTCCTTCCGGCCCGACTCGCCCACGCCGCGGCCCCTTTTGAGCAGGCTTCGCTGCCCTATGCCTTCGACGCGCTCGAACCTCACATCGACGCGATGACGATGGAGATCCACTACGGCAAGCACCACGCGGGCTACGTGAAAAACCTGAACGCCGCCCTCGAGGGTAAACCCGACCTCTCGGACCAGTCGCTCGACGGCCTCGTCTCCTCCCTCGCCAAGGTGGAGGACAAGACCCTCCAGACCACGCTTCGAAACAACGGAGGTGGCCACTGGAACCACGCCTTTTTCTGGGAAACTCTCGCCCCCGCCGACAAGTCCGGCAAACCCTCCGGTGATCTCGCCAAGGCCATCGACGCGTCCTTCGGTTCCATGGACGCCTTCAAGACGGCCTTCGGGGAGGCCGGTGCGAAGCGCTTCGGCTCCGGCTGGGCCTGGCTCATCAAGCAGGACGGGAAACTCCTCGTCACGAGCACGCCGAACCAGGACAACCCGCTCATGTCCGGCATCGTCGCGGACGCGGAACTCGGCACGCCGCTCCTTGGGCTCGATGTCTGGGAGCACGCCTACTACCTCCACTATCAGAACCGCCGTCCGGACTACATCGGCGCCTGGTGGAACGTGGTGAACTGGGACCGGGTCTCGGCCCGCTTCGCCGACGCGAAGTGACCGGCGGATGGATCTCCGCGCAGCGCTCGGCCGACACTTCGGCCACGATACCTTTCGCCCCGGGCAGGAAGCGGTCATCTCCCGCCTTCTCCCGGGGCGCTCCGTTCTTGCGCTCTTCCCGACGGGAGCCGGAAAGAGCCTCTGCTATCAGTTGCCCGCGCTCCTGCTCGACGGGCTCACCCTTGTCGTCTCGCCCCTCATCGCTTTAATGAAGGACCAGGTCGGGGCGCTGCAGGCGCGCGGGATCGCCGCGGAACGGCTCGACTCGACCCTGTCGAGCGAGGAAGTCGAGAGGGTTTACTCGTCCATGGCGGACGGTTCCCTGAAGCTGCTCTACGTCTCGCCCGAGCGGCTCGCCAACGCGGGCTTCCTCCGCCGCCTCAAGCGCTGCCGGATCGCCCTGTTGGCCGTCGACGAGGCGCATTGCCTCTCGGAGTGGGGCCACAATTTCCGTCCCGATTACCTCCGCCTGCCCGATCTCGCCCGCGAACTCGGGGCGGAACGGGTCCTTGCCCTCACCGCGACCGCGACGCCGGAGGTCGCGGCGCAGATTCGCGAGCGTTTCGGCATCTCGGAGGAGGATCACGTGCAGACCGGCTTCAGCCGGCCCAATCTCTCCTATCGCGTCCGTCCCTGCGCCGCGCCGGAGCGAGACCGTGAATTGGTGGATCTGTTAGGTCGGGAAGAAGCCGCTCCTGCGATCGTCTACGTGACCCTTCAGGAGACCTCGGAACGCGTCGCGGGAATGCTGCAGCGGGCCGGTTTTTCCGCCCGGGCCTACCACGCCGGGATGCGCGACGAGGATCGCGCCGCGGTGCAGGACGGGTTCATGGCCGGATCCATCCCGATCGTCGTGGCGACGATCGCCTTCGGCATGGGCGTCGACAAGGCCGACATCCGCAGGGTCGTTCACTACAACCTGCCCAAGTCGCTCGAGAACTACGTGCAGGAGTCCGGTCGCGCGGGTCGTGACGGCCTCCCCGCCGGCTGCGACATCCTCGCCTGCGCCGACGACCTCACCGTGCTGGAAAACTTCATCTACGGAGACACCCCCTCGCCTGCGGCCTTGAAGTCGCTGGTCGAGCACGTCCTCCTCCGCGGAGAGAATTTTTCGGTGTCGCGTTACGAGCTTTCCCAGTCGCGGGATATCCGGCAAACCGTGGTCGAGACCGCGCTCACCTATCTGGAGATGGAAGGCCTCCTCCTGCCGGGAGGCCCCTTCTACGGAGGCTGCGAGATCCGGCTGCTGCGTCCCTTCGAATCGGTCCTGGCCGGCCTTCCCGCCGCTCAGAAGGACTTCTTGCGTCGGCTTTTCGAGACCGGCAAACGGGGCCGTCTCTGGCACCGCTTCGATCACGCCGATTCGGCCGCGGCGCTCGGCGTCTCGGAGGAAGCGGTGGCGCGCGCCCTGTCCGATCTCGCCACCCACGGCGACGCGGTGAGGCGACCCTACGGCCTGCGCCATGCTTATCGTCTCGCTCCCGGCGTGGACCGCTCGGTCGCGAAAGTCGCGGAGCGTCTCGCGGACCGTTTCTCCTCCCGGGAAGACGCGGAGATTGCCAGGCTCCACGACGTGGTCGCTCTCTGCGAGACTTCCCGTTGTCTGCCGCAGCAGCTGATCGCGCATTTCGGCGAGAAGATCGAGCCCTGCGGCCGCTGCGACGTTTGCTTCGGAGCGCGTTCCGGCGGCCCCCTTCCTGCTTCGAAGCGTGGCGAGCTCACCCTCGAGGACGCCGCTCTCATTCGCGAGATGAAGGCCATTCATCATCCCGCCCTCCGCCAGCCCCGGCAGCTCGCGCGGTTTTTCTGCGGGCTCTCCAGCCCCGCGACGACGCGGGAAAAGCTGCATCGACACGATCATTTCGGCGCCCTCGCCGACGTGCCCTTCCTCGAGGTGCTGGCCCAGGCGGAGTCGTTCTGAGAGGGGCGGTCAGTCCAACAGATCACCCAGGACGGGCAGTCCTCCCTCCCTTTCCGAGAGTTCGAGAAGTCGCCGCTTCGCCACGGGGATGTGGGCGAGAAATTCCCGCTTGCCTTTCACCTCGCCGAGAAAGCCATACGCGCCGAGTGCCTGCATGAGCCTCTGCATGGCGCACTGGACGAGGCGACGTTCGTAGTCCTCCCTCGACTCCGCGTGGCCGGCGTCCTGTTTCAGCGAATAATAGAAATCGACGAGATCCTCCGTTTCCCCCGGGGTGAACTCGCTGTAGGGATCGTAGATCATCGAGGCGAGGTCGTATTCGGGAAGTCCCCATCGCAAGCCCTGGTAGTCGATGAGGTAGCTCCCGCCGTCGCGCAGCATCACGTTGGTGCTCTGGAAATCGCGGTGCACGAGAGAGCGGCGTTGTCCGGCGAGTTCGTTCCCGAGCGCCGCGAGGGAGGGATGGGCGCGGAGCTTTTCGGCGATTTCCGGGGAATGGAAACGCTCGACATAGTGGGTCAGGAAATAGTTCCTTTCCCATTCGTAGAGCGATTCGTCGAAGGGGCGCTCGAGTTCGGGGAGGTCGTCGGGCGCGGCGTCTTCGGTGACGCAGTGGAGGGGGAAGACGGTACGCAGGGCCGATTCGTAGGCGGGTCGGCGCGAGCTTTCCCAGTCGGTGCCGGCAAGATTTCCGAGATCGGTCTCCCCGAGATCCTCGACCCAGAGGAGGCAGAGCTCTTCGCGCCTCGCCGCGATGGACGGGGCGGCGATGTCGTGACGGTTGAGGAAGTCGGTGATGGCGGCGAAGCGCGGATTGTCGGCGCGATCGAGCCCGTAGTGCATCGCGATGAGGCTGCGCCCGCCGCCTTTCTCGCCGACACGCACGAAGAGTCGGCCCGAGCCTCCCTTCTCGATGAGGGAGAAGGCAAGGTCGGCCTCGCTCCATTCGGGGAGGGTTTCCCGCGTGTATCGCTCGATGTCCGCCAGTTCCATAAAACGCAAGCGGCGAACAAACCACGGATCGGTGCGCCGGAAAAGCGCTTTTCCTCGCACGGTCGCCCCGGCGCGGAATTGCCGTCGGCTTGCGAAACCGGTTGCGAAACCGGGCACTTTCGGGTCAGGGTTGGCCTTTCCGGTGATGGCTTCCCCGATCCAGTCCCTGTGCGTGTTCTGCGGTTCCCGCAGCGGCTCGAATCCCGCCTTCGAGGAGGCCGCCTTCGCGACGGGACGCCTTCTCGCCGACCGGGGCATCCGTCTCGTCTATGGCGGAGGCAGCCTCGGTCTCATGGGAGCGGTCGCCAACGGCTGTCTCGAGGGAGGGGGCGAGGTCATCGGCGTGATCCCCGGCTTCCTCATGGACCTGGAGCTCGGTCACCAGGGCGTGACCCGTCTCGAGGTCGTTCCCGACATGCTCGAGCGGAAAAAGCGCATGGCCGAGCTCAGCGACGGCTTTCTCACCCTGCCCGGCGGCATCGGCACGCTCGACGAGCTGTTCGAAATGCTGACCTGGGTCCGGCTCGGTGTCCACGAGAAGCCGAACGGGCTCCTCAATGTCGACGGCTTCTACGACGACCTCGTCTCCTTCTGCCTCCGCACCCAGGTCGAAGGGGGATTCATCAGCGCGGAGAACGCAGGCAATCTCATCGTTTCGACCTCTATTCCCGAGCTTCTCGACCAGCTCGACGAGGCCGCCCGCAAGGGTCCTTCCTCCTATTTCACCGCCCTTTCTGCTCCATGAAGGTCTACCACGATCTCCTCAGGCACGTCCTCGAAAACGGCACCCCTCGCGAAGACCGCACCGGCACCGGCA
>JAGRPC010000454.1 GCA_020439925.1 Verrucomicrobiia bacterium
CCCGGATCCGCGGTTTCGTGGTCATACCGCAGGACTTCTCCCTGCGATTCAAAAGCCCTTCCGACACCGCTCCCTTACAGGTCGTGGCGGACGGATCGGAACCGAACACAGCGCACTTCGTGGAGGCCTATGTCAAGGGTGTTTGGCAGACCTGGCAACTCCAGAGGGCCGAAGATCGCGGCGAGTCGCTGGAGCCGGAGATCGTGATGGCCCCGCGTTACTGGTTCAACCCCTCCGCCGACAGCCGGAACTTTCTCATCCCCGGTTCGATCACCGTGATCATGACCGTCATCGGAGCTCTCCTCACCTCGCTCGTCGTCGCCCGCGAATGGGAGCGCGGCACGATGGAGGCACTGCTCGCCTCTCCGGTGACCCGATCGGAGCTGATGCTCAGCAAGCTGCTGCCCTATTACGCCCTCGGAATGGTGTCCCTGTTGCTCTGCGTTGCCACCGCGCACTGGCTTCTCGGCGTGCCATTCCGGGCGGATCTCCTTGCGCTGGTTGTGGTCGGCACCTTCTTTCTCCTCAGCGTGCTGGGAATCGGCCTCGCCATTTCCACCGCGACACGAAACCAGTTCAACGCCGCCCAGGCCGCGCTCAACGCCGCCTTTCTCCCGGCGACAATGCTCTCCGGGTTCATCTACGAGATTTCCAGCATGCCCGCTCCCCTGAGGGCCTTCACCCACCTCATTCCGGCGCGGTATTTTGTCTCCGCGATCCAGACTCTCTTCCAGGCGGGGTCACTCTGGCACGTGCTCTGGCCGGAGATCATCGCCTTGATCCTCTCCTCCGCCTTCTTCCTCGGCCTGACCGCCCGCCTCACCCGTCGCCGCATGGACTGACCAACACCCGAACCGAATCCCTCGTGAACTTCGCCCTACGTATCCGCTCGCTCATCGTAAAGGAGCTGCAATCGCTCTTCGGCGACCCCTCGAGCCGCGCCCTCCTGATCATGCCGGTGATCCTGCAGACGCTGCTCTTCCCGTGGGCGGCCACGCTCGAGGTGAAGAACGCATCGATGGCGATCTACAACCGGGACATCGGCGTCGCCTCCACCGAACTGATTCAACGCTTCTCCGGAAGTGACGCCTTCACCGACATCGTCGCGGTACACAGCCAGGAAGAAATGGCACGGGTCATCGAAACCCGCCGGGTCATGCTCGCGGTGAGCATCCCCGAAGACTTTTCCCGCAGGCTGTCGACGGGAGAAACCGCGCCCGTCCAGGTCCTCCTCGACGGGCGCCGTTCGAACGGGGCTCAGATCGCCTTCGGCTACCTCCAGGAAATCCTCGATTTCTACCTCGTGGAACGAGCCGAAGCGGCCGGACGTCACCTGCCGTCCACGATCATCACATGCGACTGGTTCAACGAGAATCTCGACTACCAGCATTTCATTCTGCCGAACCTCGTGGCCATCATCACCAGCATCGGATCGCTCGTCCTGACCGCCCTTTCCGTCGCCAGGGAGCGGGAACAGGGAACCTTCGAGCAACTGATGGTATCCCCGCTGAATCCGGAAATGGTGATGATCGGAAAGGCCGTTCCGGCCATGATCGTGGCTTTTCTGCAGGCCAGCATCATTCTTTGCGCGGCGGTCTTTTTCTATCACGTTCCCTTCCGGGGCAGCCTCCTGCTGCTCTATGTCGGGATGTTTTTCTACAGCCTTTCGCTCGTCGGCATCGGCCTCCTCATTTCGGCGCTTTCCTCGACCCAGCAACAGGCCTTCCTCGGCGCATTCTCTTTCATGATGCCCGCCATCATGCTGTCGGGTTTCGCCTCACCGGTCGAGAACATGCCACACTGGCTCCAGGTGCTGACCTGGCCCAATCCGATCCGCCACTTCGTCGAGATCGTGAAGGGCGTCTTCCTCAAGGATGCCCCGCCCGACCGGGTGTTCTCGCTCCTGTTTCCGCTCGTCCTCATCAGCGTCTTCACGCTGGGTTCGGCTGCGGTCATGTTCCGGCGGAAAACGACCTGACAACTTCGATACCGCGAGAATGCAGAGGAGACCGGGGACCACTTTTCCCGACGATCAACCTCTCTCGGTCTCAGAATCGATGATCTTTATAGAGTTTAGTATTGAAGCTGGCCCTTCGGAAGTTTTTTAATTCGGTTAAAATATTTGAATAAATAGATTTTTCTTTTATTTATAATATTTGTTGCAGACCTCTCTCTTTATGAGTTTGGGAAAGGACATCAAAAGCAGTTTTTCCTTCGAATCATGACCCGACCCGTTCTCGTTCCGCTCTTCCTGCTGGCTCTGATTTGGTCAAATCCCCTCAAGGCGGAGCCAAAGCTGTATTTTTCAGAAGACTCCAACAGCAACGGCCTTTTCCTCCTGAACCTTTCGACAGGGTCGGCCACCCTGGTTGGTTCCGGGATCACCGGCGTCAACGGGAGCACCGTCGGTCTAACCGAAAGCGACGATCCCGAGATACTTTTCGGGTCGAGGTTTTCAGGGGTCATGATTATTGCGGCAGATGGATCCGGATCCACTAGACTTGGAACGAAGACCATCGAGGGGATGGCCTATGATCGGGAAAGTGGCATCCTCTACGGCGCCGCAAACGGCTCATTTTTCACTTTGAATCCAACCACGGGTGCGGTGATTCAAAACCTTCCCGGCACCTTGGGATCCGCCGATGTGGAGGGTCTCGCAGTGATGGATGGCAAGGTATACGGCCTCGCGGACGACGGGGGCCTGATGGTCTACGATCCAGGAACCAATGCTTGGACACTCATCGGCAACATCGGCATGGACTTCGATCAGGCTGGCTTGGCTGCCGACCCCTTGCGAAAAGTGCTCTACGCCAAAGGCAATGATTCGCAGGATCTTTTCTGGATCGATCCGAATACGGCCGCCGCCACGGTTGTAGGATCGACCGGACTTGCCAATGGAGGTGGTCTTGGATTTGTTCGTCTGCCATCAAGGCCCGATGCACGTGTGACAGTCGGGACCAAGACAGTGGGTTCCGGTGTCATCAATGACACCGGATCAGGACAGATCCTTCGCGCAAGCGTATCTCCGCGGGGGTCCGTGCCGACGACTGGGTTCATCCTCGTGCCCTTGGATGAGGAAGACATTCTTATCGCCTCTGCTGTCGCAAGGAGGATCAGGCCGACGTTCCTTTACAAGGAATCCAATATCACCGCTCAACTCCTTGCCGGAACCTGGCAATCCGCCATTCTCGGCGCATCGGAAGAAGCAACCATCAGCACACGCATTCTTCCGAAAAGCATAAAAGGGAAAACCGCATCGCTACGCCTCACTGCAACCTCCTTCCAGCTGGGGAGCGCCAGGGATACGACCGGATTGAAGTTGGCCCCCCAGAAACGACGTAAGGGCTCCTCAAGCCGCCCGGCTCCACCGAGAGTCCCCATACAGAACTGAGCACCCGTCACCCGCTTCCATTTCTCCTCTTCATCCCGATTTGACCCAAAGCATCGTTCGCCCTCACCAAGCTTTCCCCATGGCCTCCACGCGCGTCGTTCCCTTCGTCTACCTCTTCTCACTCGCAGTCGCGTCGTCCGCCTCAGGAGGGGATTGGGGAAAGGCTCCGATCCAGGCGAAAGAGGTGATCGAGGAGTGTCTCGACCTGGGCGGAGTAATCGCGACAGGATATGAAACGGACTACTTTTTCAAAGGTGCCCGCTTTGCCGGGGACAGCGTCTGGATGGACGTGAATTACACGTTTGATTCTCTGAAAGTGCCCGTGACTCTGGGGGCCTGGTACCTGAATGGAATCAATGACGCGAGCGGGCCCTCCACCGGGATCGGCAGTGGCTACGACGAACTCCGTTTGTCGGCCGACGCGATGATCGGCACCTACGCCGGAATTGATACAAGGCTCGGCTACACCCATTACCTGTTTCCTGAATTCCGCAGCAATCTTCTTCCGTTTGGAGGCTACGGCGAACTTGGGCTGGACCTTGCCCGAAGCCTTGGATTCGTCGACGTGGTGTTCGCTTCGGATTATGCCTTGGGAGGGGGCGGAACCGCACCAAGGGGCTGGTATCATCAGCTTGGTCTCGAAAAGCAGTTCGACCTTACTGACTCCCTGACGGTGGTTTTCGGAAGTGGCATTGCTTATTCCGACGGTTACTACGTCGCGAGCGGCTGGAACCATTACTACGCGACCGTTTCACTCCCCATCGAATTGAACTGCCGCACAACCCTGACACCCTACTTGGGTTACACAGGAGCGACTGACGGCATGGTCACGGACGGAATCCTTTTCGGATCAGTCGGCACCCCTCAGTCAGACGTTCTCCACGGGGGAGTCGCCCTTTCCATTTCCTTTTGAGGAAGAAGGGCGGAAACGATTTGATCTGAAGTAGATTCGAAGGGGAAGCGTTTCTCCCGACACTCTCCCCTTTCAGGTCAGGGACCCGACCCTCTTGTTTCAGGCTTCGGCACAAACTCGGCCTGACAAACACTTCAAAGCCGGCGCAGCTGTAATTTCAGCTTCTTGAGCTTGGCAAGGAAGCGCTTTGCCTTGGCGACCTGTCCGGCTTTCCTGGCGAGCTTCAGCTTGGCGGTTGCCTTCTTGATCTCCTTCTTCAACTGGGCGGCCTTGGTGGAAGAGGGCGGAACGACGGGCTCTCCCACCTCGGCCACGTAGATCCCCTTGGACGAATCGGCGAAGTGAGCCCGAAAGGCGAGGGAACCCTCGGCGAGGGAGTTCTCGGAGATGAAGAGCGAGGTGACCGTCTTGCCATCGAGAAGATTGCCGGTGGCGATCACCTTCCGCAGAATACCCTCCTGGAAAAGATACACACCCGTGCCACTCCCCGTGCTGCCGACAAACGCCACCGCTCCATTGGCGATGCTGACCACCTGGAATCCGGTGAAATTGCCGCCTCCTCCCGGCGCGGCAGTCGTGGTGCTGGCGATCCGGGTGATCCCTCCCTCGGCCAGATCGGTGGTGTAGATCCCCGAGCCACCCGCATAGGAGCCGTTGAAGACGACAGTCGTGCCGCTCAGATCCACCGGACTCGTGAAGCTGGTGAAGGCGGCGGCGGTTCCAGGTGCCGTCGTGGCGGTCGTGGCCAGGGTGACAAGACCTCCCCCGGGAGTGTAGCCTCCCACGATGTTCCCGCCTTGCGTACCCCCGGCAACGTTGGCCCAGAAAGCGATGTTCCCCGCATCAAAACCGAGCTGGGAACTCCAGCCGTAGACCCCGCCGATATCCGGCACGGTGGAATTCTTGTCGGCGATCCGGGAAAGGCTCATGCCGTCGTGCAGGTAGATGCCCTGCTGATCCATGGACCCGGGAGCGATGAACGCATAGCTCGTTCCATCGACGTAGGCCGTCGTGAAACCGGAGAAGCTCCCCATGCCGTCGGGAATGGCGGTGCTGGTGTCGGCGAGTCTCATGAGAGTGACGCCGTCGTGAGCGTAAACTCCTGCAGCACCGGCACTGTTTCCACGAAAGGCCACGCGCCCGCCCTCCAGGCCGTTGCCGAAAAACGAGAAGCCGGTGAAGGTCCCCATTCCTGCAGGCACGGCGGTATCGGTTCCTGCAATCCGCGTGATCGTTCCGGCACTCCAGAGATAAATCCCGTCATCCGCTCCACCGTTGTTTTCACTGAAAGCAACGTCCCCCGAGGAATCGGTGGAGACCATGTTACTGAATGCGGTGAAGAGGCCGGATCCCTGCGGAACAGCCGTGCTCGTGTCCGCTACCTTGGTGAAGGTGAACCCCTGTGCAATCAGGGATGAGAACGGAGTGAAAGGGACGAGGAAAAGGACGAGGAGAAAGGGACGAGACATGTGGGTTCGTTAGGACAAGATGTCCCCGGATTCAACCGTGAATTGCACAGGGATTTCAGCGGAGGGCTCACGCTACCGCGATCACCGCGCTCTGTGGCGTCGGCACGATGGAACGGACCTCCACATCCCTGAAGCCCGCCTCCGAAAGCATCCGTTGATACTCCGACTTCGAGTAGGCGTCGCCTTCCGGCGTGCTGCCCAGCATGACGAGACTGAAGCTGGCGACTTCCGGGGGCGTAATCCGGTCGTCCTCGGGGACAAATTCGATGATGAGAACCCTGCCTCCTGGCCGAAGGGCTGCATGGATGCGCTTGAGAAAGCGAACGCAGTCGGAAACGTTGAAGTGGTGAAGGAAATTCGGCACCAGGGCCAGGTCGTAGTCACCCTCGAGATCGACGGTGAAGGCGTCTCCTCCGATTGTCTCGAAGCGATCGGCGATTCCCGCTTCGACCGCATTCTGTCGGGTCACGGAGAGAACGGGTTCCCAGTCGAGGGCCACGAGCCGGGCGCGAGGATTTCGCTTCGCGAAGGCGATTCCGAAGAGTCCGTGACTGGCGGATATGTCAAGTATCCTCGTGTCGCGATCCGCATCGAGCGTTACCAGTTCCGCGGCGCCATGGGCGGTCGGAACCATCATCGGCCCCATGGCCCTCGCAAACTCGATCCAGACCGGGTGATCGGGTGCGGTGGTCCCGTGTTCCGAGGTGTGCAGGCGTCCGGTGCGAATTGTCGAGGCCAGATCGTCAAAGGCTCCGGAAATCGCCGGATTGAGGAGGAAGGGAAGCATGCCTCCGAGATAGGCGGGGGAGTTTTGATCCAGGAACACGGCCGAATCGGGCGTCAGGGAATAGCGATCGTGCGACTTCCCGAGGAACCCGATCATCGCGAGATTGTCGCAGAGGATCCGTATTCCCCGCTCGGGACATTCGCAGCTCGCCGCGATTTCCGCCGCCGTCCGGGACGACTCACCGATGCGAGTGAAGATCTCCAGTTCGATCGCCGCCTTGATCGCTCCCGTGCGCTGGTAGGCGTTGATCGTTTCGAACAGTAGCTGGGGAGACGGAGGAGACTGCGGATCGGCCATACCGGATCCTAGTTCGGGTTTGAGAAGATGGGAACCGGATTTCGGTTGTCCTCGCGTCGAAAGAACAGCGCAATTCAAATCACGGGTACCGAAACCCGGAACCCGCAAGCGTTGACGGAAATCGCGGAAATGTGAACGATCACCTCCGTCGACCGGGATCCTCGACCCCGACCGATCGTTTCCCATGAAACTCTCCACCGTCCTCTCTCCCCTCTCCCGTGAAAACCTCCGCCTCTCGGCCCAGTGCGGCGTCGAAGGAGTCGTGACACGATATCCAGGTCCCGCGCTCGAGCAGCTCCTCGCGGTGAAGGCGCGCATCGAGGCCGAGGGACTCGAACTCGTCGCGATCGAGGGTTTTCTTCCCATCGAAAAGATCAAGTTGGGCAGCGATCTCGACGGCAGCGAGCTCGCCGCGTTCCAACAACTCATCCGGCACATGGGAGAGGCCGGCATCCCCTTGCTCTGCTATAATTTCATGGCCGGAACCGACTGGGTCCGGACCCGTCTCGACGCCCCCGAACGGGGAGGAGCGAGAGTGACGGCCTTCAACCTCGGCGAAGCGGAACGCGCCGTCTCGCTGAACCATTCCGAGGAGGCCATCTCTCCGACGGGCATCCCCTCGGATGCCATCGACGCCGAGACTCTCTGGCGTAACCTGGAGGCCTTCCTGCGCGCGGCGATCCCCGTGGCCGAAGAAGCGGGAGTGACCCTGGCAATGCATCCGGACGATCCACCGCTCCCTCATTTCCTCGGAAAGGACCGGATCATGAACCGGATCGAGAACTTCGAACGTCTCGTCTCCCTCGTCCCCAGCCCGTGCAACGCGATCTGTTTCTGCTCCGGCACCTTCGCCGCGATGGGGGTCGACATCCCCGCAGCGATCCGACGTCTCGGGAACCACATCCGCTACGTGCACTTCCGCGACGTCCGGGGAACTGCCGAGAATTTCGCCGAGACCTTCCACGACAACGGTCCCACCGACATGGCCGAGGCGATCCGCGCGCTCAAGGAAATCGGTTTCACCGGACCGATCCGCCCGGACCACGTTCCCCAACTCGAGGGCGAGGATGAAGGAGAGCCCGGCTACACCATTCTTGGCCGCCTTTTCGCCTTTGGTTACATCCGCGGCCTGCTGCACGGAACCCGGGATTGAACACGAACTCCTCTTCCTCATCCATGTCCAGAATCACCGCCATCGAAACCGTGATCCCTTCGGGGATCATGCCAAACCTGATCCTCGTCCGGATCCACACGGAGGATGGCACCATCGGCTGTGGTGAAACCTACTACACCCCCCATGCGATCGAGGCGCTGATCCACGACTGGATGGCGGAACGTCTCCTCGGCGCCGAAGCCACCGACATCGAGTCGCACTGGCGCTTTCTCTATGAGCGTTGCTCCGCCTTCGGGGCCCCCGGCGCGGAAATGCGGGCCCTCTCCGCCCTCGATGTGGCCCTCTGGGATATCCTCGGGCAGGTCTGTGGCCAGCCTGTCTGGAAGCTGCTCGGCGGCGCCGCCCAGGAGCGCGTGCGCATCTACAACACCTGCGGGGGACCCGGATACGGCGCGGTGAAGGGAGAAGCCCCCGAAAAGTCCGGACATCCCGGCTGGCCCGGCTACGGGGACGAGGGACAACCCGGGCCGCTCCAGGACAACTGGTCGTCGATCCACGCGGCGGGAGACCTCGCCGAGGAGCTCATCGCGGAGGGCATCACCGGCATGAAAGTCTGGCCCTTCGACCGCTACGTGCACCGCCACGGAGCCCTCTACCTTTCCCCGGCAGACATCGAGGAAGGAATGCGACCCCTTCGAGAGATCCGGGAGCGGGTCGGGAACCGCATCGAGATCATGATCGAGGGGCATGCCTTCTTCCGCCTGCCCACGGCCCTCCGTCTCGCGGAGGCGCTTCGCGAGATCCGTCCCCTCTGGCTCGAGGACATCCTTCCCGTCGACAATGTCGAGACCCTCGCCAATTTCCGGAGACAATCCGGAATGCCCATCGCCGCGACGGAAATGCGGCTCGGACGAAACGCCTACATCCCGCTGCTCCAGGCCCAGGCAGCCGATTACCTCATGGTCGACCCGACCTGGGCGGGAGGCATCAGCGAGACCCGGCGCATCATCGACCTCGCCCAGGCCTACCAGGTGCCCGCCACGATGCACGACTGCACCGGCCCTCTCACCCTCTTCTCCGGCCTCCACTGCGCGGTGGCCTCGACCAATGTCGTCTTTCAGGAAACCGTGCGCGCCCATATCCGCACGTTTTACGACCGGCTTATCGACCGGCCTCCGCGGATCGAGGAGGGACGCCTCCTTCCCCCGACCGATCCCGGACTCGGCACGGCCCTGCTGCCCGATCTCTTCCAGGCGGGACGGAATCACCACCGGATCTCGAAGAAGTGATGTCGGAAGCCGCTCCCACCAAGGTCCGATACCGGATCATCGGCATCACCACCCTTGCGGCGGGATTGCTCTACCTCGACCGCATTTGCATCGCCGAGATCGCCAAACTCGATTCCTTCAAAAACGAACTGGGACTTTCGCCGACCCAGACGGGAGCGATCCTCTCGGCTTTCTTCTTTTCCTACGCACTCGCCCAGGTGCCCGCGGGATGGCTCTCCGACCGCTTCGGCGCCCGACGCATGCTCCCGGTCTACATCGTTCTCTGGTCGCTCTGCACGGCCCTCACGGGACTCGCCACCGGGTTTATCATGCTGATCGGGGCTAGACTCATCTTCGGTCTCGCCCAGGCCGGCTGCTACCCGACCGCCGGGAGTCTCATCAAGCGCTGGACCCCGCTCCCGGCTCGCGGCACCGCCAGCAGCATCGTCTCTTTCGGAGGCCGCCTCGGCGGAGCCATCGCCCCCATGCTGACCGCCCTGCTCCTGAGGGACTACCTCGACTGGCGCTGGGTGCTCGTCCTCTACGGTTCTTCCGGCCTCCTCGTTGCGCTCCTGTTTTGGAGAAACTTCCGTGAAACGCCCGATGCGCACCCTCTCTGCAATGACGCCGAATGCGGGCTCATCACGGAAGGAAGCGACGATGCCGAAACGAAGGGGGCGCCCCCTTTCCCGCCCCTGATCCCCCTCGTGCGAAGCGGCACGATGTGGCTGATGTGTGCGCTGCAGTACGGAATCAACATCGGTTGGGTCTTCCTTGTGACCTGGCTTCCCACCTATCTCAAGGACGTAAAGAACGTGGACCCCGCCATCGGCGGCCTTATGTCCACGATCGTTCTCGTCGCCGGGATCTTCGGGATGCTCTGCGGCGGTCCGCTCACCGATCTCGCGACACGACGACTCGGCGTCCGGTGGGGACGCTCCCTGCCCCTGGTCGCCTGCTACACCGTTGCCCTGATCGCCTACCTCACCTGTCTCCGCCTTGATTCGGCCTGGTCCTTCATCGCCGCCGCTTCGGTGATCGCCTTCGCCACCGACATGAGCGTGCCCGCCATCTGGGCCTACATGCAGGATGTCGGGGGAAGAAACACCGCCGCCGTCTTTGGATGGGGAAACATGTGGGGAAATCTCGGGGCCGCCACGACCCCTCTGCTCGTCCCCATCGTGCTGGAGAAATGGGATGGCAACGGCGACTGGCACGAGGCCTTTCTCCTTTTTTCCGCCGGCTACCTCGTGGCGTGCCTCGCCGCCCTGGGGATCAACGCCAGCAAGAAGATCGCCTGAGTCTTGATCACTTCCCGAGGCGGGCGCATGCCCGGGAAAAATCGATCTCGTTCTCGACGATGCCGTCCCGATCTGAAAGGGTATGTGCGTTCCGAGTTTGACGTTCGCCTGAACCGCTTGGGGTCATGATGAATTGTTCGCCCGCAAGAAACCTCGAAAGACCTGCGACAAAACTTCGCCACTTCTTTTTTCTCGCTCTTGCCCTTCTCCTGCTTCCCTCGGAATCAGGCGCCATCAAGATGAAGGGAAGGGTCGCGTTTTCGGGCGGCGTCGGAGGAGAGGTCAGTCACTATCCAGGCCGATATTACTACAGTCCCTACGGATATTTCCCGAACGGCGAAGGCTATTCGTATTACTTCTCCGACGAAGATTGTAGTGGCAACGCTTGCGCAAACCGGGGTGGGATCATCCGTTTCTGGGGGACTGCCGGATTGGAATCGGACGGAAAGGAGCGTGCCGAACTCCTCGGTGGATCCCTTTCCATGAGACGAGAGGGGACCCGGCGCAATGCGTTCGGAAAATACACGGGAAAGATTTTTGCGGTCTTTCGTTCCAACGGGCAGGAGTATCTCCGCACGGGCACGGTCTCGGTGCGACTCAAAAGGAACGTGTTGCGCACACCCTTCGGACGTCTCAAGCTCGCACGCCGCCTCCACGACTACCCCCTTCGCCAGAAACAGCTTTTCCGGGGCCACGGCAGGATCGAAGTCAACGTGTGGCTTCCGTAAACGAAAATCCGGTACCGGGAGTCCGAGCCATTCCCGGTGTTTTTACCCGACCAGCGAGTCAGAAGTGTTTGACGAAACCGAAGGTTCCAACCCAGGACCCGAGATCGATTTCCGCCACCGCATTGCCGGCGGCCACCGTTCGGGTCGGCACCCAGTCGTATCCGCCACCGACTTCGAAGAGAAGGCTCCCCTCCTCGTCGAGGACGACGGAGAGGGCGGTCCGGACACTCGCTCCCATGACCAGGTCGGTTCCGCTGTCGGAATCCCTCACCGTGGCGAGAGGCGTGCCATTCAAATACCAGTCGGTCCGGGTCTCGAAGTCGTGGGAAATCACATTCAGCGTCGGACCCGCCCCCGCGGAAAAGAACGTTCCGGGAGAGATCTCGCGCCGAACCTCGAGCAGGAACGGAAAGACGTGGGCATCCACATCAAGGTCGACCGAGGATACCGCCGTCAGCGTTGCCACAGGTCGGTTGGAAATCTGGTTCGCCGCCAGGGTCTGGGGGTCCATCACATACTCGGGGTCTCCCGGACCGAATCCTCCAAAGGCATTGTAGTCGTCGGCATCGTAGATGACGCCATTCATCGCCGCATTGGAATAGACCAGGGGGAAGCCCAGGGGACCAGAGGCGGACGGGAGGGAATAAAGGTAGGTGTATTGACTGTCGGTCCGTCTCTCCGTGATTGTCCGGGTAGCGATCGTGCGAGGACCGCCGCCAAGCTCACTTTCCAGGTAGGACCAACCGACGACAAAATCCACGGACAGCCCTTCCTCCTCGAAGAGATTCTTCTGAAGTTCGAGGAAGGGACTCACGACGACCTCGCTGTCATCGACGGAAAAGGGATTGGACTGGAGTTGGTCGGGGTAGTCGTAGGTGGTCCCGGTGCTGTGGAAAGTGACCTGTCCGGCAGTGGAAAAGTCGGCTCCCGGCGGCTGAAGACCGAAGACCACCTGCGCGGTCGAATCGACCGAGAAACTGGAATCGCGATCCCGGACCGGATTCAGGTTGGGGCCGACCGTCCCGTCGAGATAGGTGATGATATCCGATCCGTTCGTGACCACCCCGACATCCCCCGGGCCGACGTCGCTGCGGCGGGAGAAAAGCCCCCTCAAAGCCAACGGCGAGGGAGTGTCGAAGCGGAAGCCGACGTCGATGCGACGAACCTGCGCCCCCGCCGTGACCGTCCAACCCGAGCGCTCCCCTTCCTCGGCATGAGAGGCCGTGACAAGGGCGGTAAAGATCCCGAACCAGCCAAGAATGCCTGAGGAAAAGTGGCGGCTCATGTGGGTAACTTGGGCACCGTTTCCGGGCAGAGAAGCAATGGGAGCGCAGGAAGGCAGAAATCCCTGAAATCGCGGAAAATCAACTCCTTCATAGGAACCCACCCGCCTCGAAAGTCAAGAGCGATTCTATGGAGGAAACCTCCGATTGGCTCCCACTGAAACCGACTGCTGCCGGTGGACAATAGCGTCTTCATCCCCACGCCCCCTTCCCGCCATTGGACCGTGGATTGGAGGAAGTCGGTGGACGTCCGTGAGGATACGTTAGAGGTGGTCATCGCACGAGTTAACCAGCCAAGCTACGCCGGAAGGAATTCCGGATCGACTACCACCGGAGGAGAAGTTGGCGGACCGCTCAGATCACCTCCCGAATCGGGACACCGTTCTCCAGAATCGGACGCGGCCTGCCTTGAAAGTCGGTGGTGATGGTGTTCGGCGGAATGCCAAGCGCGGAATAAATGGTTGCCGCCACGTCGGAGGGTGAATAGGGGTGCGTCTTCACCTCTCCTCCGATCCGGTCGGTGGCTCCGATGATCTGACCCGCCTTGGTGCCGCCGCCGGCAAAAAAGAGACTGCCCGCAGCGCCCCAGTGATCACGCCCACCATTCGCATTGATCTTGGGTGTCCGGCCGAACTCGGTCAGAAAGACCACGAGAGTCCGTTCCAACATGCCGCGCTCCTTCAGGTCGGTGATGAGAGCCGCAAACGCCTGATCCATTCCCGCGAGGTGATAACCCCGCCGAACGATGTCCTGAATCGGCGGATGTTTCTGTCCGGCCGCGTTGTGATTGTCCCAGACGTTGCCGTAGTCGGGGTCGTAACCATAGTCCACCATCACGAAACGGGCCCCCGCCTCCACCAAACGCCGGGCCATTAGGCATCGGCCTCCAATCTTGGTACGCCCGTAGGTATCGCGAGTGAGCGGCGTTTCCCTCTCGATTTCGAAGGCATCGCGAATCTTCGGATTCTGCAACAGTCGAACGGCATGCTCGAATTCCCCGTCCTGGGCCGCCAACTTCGGCTCGCGGTCCAGTCCCTGCAGGGCCCGGTCGAAGCTATCCCGCAACTTGAGCCGGCTGTCGAGACGGGAAAGCGGCAGTTCCGTCAATGGCGTGAGGGATCTGGGACGAAGATCTTCCTCCACGAGGGAAGGGGGATCGTCGAGTTTCTCGCCGACCGTGAAGTCCGGCTGCTCGGGCAATCCTCCGACACAGAAAGGACCGTAGTGGGGCCCCAGCCAGCCTCCGACGAAGAAATTGTAGGGAGGCGGGCCGGGACGCGTGATCCCCGGCACCGCGATGTAACCCGGAAGGCCGTTCCTCGGCCCCTGCAGATGGGAAACAACGCCACCGATGTTGGGATGCAGGTAAAGCTGCTCGCGGCCGACCTTGTGGCCGGACAGCGTATACACCTGGCTGAGCAGATGATCGTTGCTGTCATGCGAATAGCTGCGAACCACCGCCAGATCACCGGCAATCCGGGCCAGGTTCGGAACCGTCTCGCAGAATATCTCGCCAGACAATGCAGTGGGGATCGCGCCCAGTTTTCCCCTGACCTCGGAGGGAGCCCCCGGCTTGGGATCGAAAGAGTCGATGTGCGTCACCCCTCCTGCCATCCACAGGAAAATCACCGAATCCGCCGACGAAGCGTCTCCCGCTCCTGCGGCGCGGCTCAACTCCCCCGGAACGGCCAAGCCCGCCGCCGTCAACGATCCCACCCGCAGGAAATCCCGACGACGACGCAGGAGATGCCAGGGAGCGAGAGAAGTCGATGACTCGGGGCCGGACA
>JAGRPC010000455.1 GCA_020439925.1 Verrucomicrobiia bacterium
ATCCTGGCGTGAAAAAAGTGGTTTGGGCTTCAGCCCAAGCACTTCGTCGCCTCACCACTCCGGACGGTATTTCAAGAGCCAGGGATCCCCGGTTTCTTCCAGTCGTTTCACGAGTCGTTCACTCATGGAGCGAAGGCGATCCGCGTGTTCGGGCCGGTCGGCGAGGTTCCTGACCTCCCAGGGATCCTCTTCGAGGTCGTAGAGTTCCAGCTTGGGACGGTGGAGGAACTGGTCGACGGTTCGGGGACCGATCGTTTGGTCGCCTCGCTCGCGGATTCCGCTCCAGAGCCTTCTCTGGAAGGTGTCTACGGGCAGGGGATACTCCGCCCCGTAGGTCAGGTTCCAGATCAACTTGTAGCGCCGCTGACGCAGTGTCCGCATCGGATAGTAGCTGTAGATCTCGTGGGCAACATGACTGAGGACCACCTCGTCCCAGCCCGGCGGGCTGGTTTCTTCGAGGATGGGAAGGAGACTGCGGCCGTGAGTTCCTTTCGCGGGATCGGCGACCCCGGCCCAGTCGAGAAGGGTGGGGGTGATGTCGGTGAAGGCAACGAGGGCCTCGCTCACTACGCCCCCTTTCCGGCCGGGGCAGCGAACGAGGAAGGGGGCACGGACCCCCGGTTCATACTGGGTCCCCATGGCCCCCGGTTCGGAGGTGCCATGGTCGGAGACAAAAATCACGAGCGTGTCCTCCTCGTGGCTGCTCTTTCGAAGCTCTTCGAGCAGCAGGCCGACGCCCGCGTCGGCACGGGTCACCTGCGAGTAGTAGGCCGCGATCTGTTCCCGGACCTCCGGGGTGTCGGGCAGGAATCCCGGATCCTTGATCGACTCCGGGTCGTAGCTCACCGGTTCATATCCCGGTGACTGCGTTTCCGGGGCGCCCCAGGCGACGCCGTCGCGCCCGTTCGGATGTGGATCGCCGAGGCAGTAGGCAAGGAAGAAGGGGCGCGGGTCTGCCTGTGAGAAGAAGGCGGCGGCGTCCTTCGCCATCGCCCCGATGTCCTTGCTGCCGGCTTTCGACTCGAAATGGAGCGGGTATTTCTCCAGCGGCGCGATGTGCGTTTTCCCGATGAGGGCGTTGCGGTAGCCCGCGTCGGCGAGCTTCGAGAAGACCGTCGTGACGTCCTCGCGGAGCCGCTGGTTGTGCTCCGCGGGCGTGTGGGCATACTGGCCGTTGCGATGGGTGAGGAGTCCGGTGAAGATGACCGCCCGGCTCGCACTGCACGAGGCCACCGTCGCGAAGGCCTGGCGGAACCGCGTTCCTTCCGAAGCGAGGGCATCGAGATGCGGCGTCTTGACGATCGGGTTGCCGTAACAGCCGAGATCGAACCAGTTCTGGTTGTCGGTGACGACGAGAAGAAGGTTGCGCGGCGAGGCCATGGCCGGTGCGAGACCGGCGAAAAAGGCCAGGGCAAGAAAAAGAGGCGGGAGTTTCATGGATTCAGAGACGCAGGTAGATCTTCCTGCGGTGCATCCACCACACGATCAGCCAGAACACGAGTGCGGGGAGAAGCGCTTCGACCACGGGGGTGGACGGACCGGAAAACACGAATCCGGGGAGGTGGATCTTCAGCTGGGACAGCGTCCAGCCCCTCGAGAGCTGGCCCATCACGTAGAGCGCGAGTGGATTGAGTCCCGCCACGACGAGGGGAAAGGTCCAGCCTTTCCAGCCCTTCACGTCGATCGCCCAGTAGAAAACCGCGAGGAGGGCGGTGACATAGGCCCCGCTGAAGAGCATCCAAGAGGGCGTCCAGAGGCGCTTCACCACCGGGCAGATCGTCACGCCGAGGATAACTCCCACGGCGAGCATGACCACGGCCGCGAGAAGGAGTCGCTTCACTTTCGCCAGCGGAACGAAAGCCTCGTTTCGCAGCAGTTCGCCGCACATCAGCCCCGCCAGCATCGTGACGAAGGCCGGGACAAAGTTCAGCGTCGTGTAGCCCCCGGCGTTCATCACGAATGGTTCACTGCGCGGGAAGAGATTGAGGAACCAGTGGTCGAAGTCCGCCGCGAGGTTCGTGTGGATCGACCAGTGCCCGAAGAATCCCGCGAGAGCCCCCGGGTCCCCGGCCGCCACGGCCGCGGCATTGCTCTCAGGAACCGGATAGAGCAGGAAGGCCAGCCAGTTGATCCCCAGCACCGCCGCTCCGGCGATCAACTGGGTACGAGCCCTTCGTCCGGCGAGGAGCAGGAGGAAGGGGTAACCAAGTCCGATCTGGCAGAGCACGTTGGTGAAGATCCACTGGGTTTCCTTGGCCCGCACCGAGGTGAGAAAGACTCCGAGAAGGATCAGGAACAGGGCCCTCGTCCAGGCATGGGCGACGAGCTTGCCCCGGCTCTGACCGAGCGCGGCACGTTTGGCGAAGGAATAGGGGACGGCCACCCCGACGATGAACATGAAAGCCGGCTGGATCATGTCCCAGAGTGCGAAACCCACGAGATGGAAATGGCTCAGCCATTCCGGATGCGAGGTTTGGAAACCCAGCCATTTCAGCAAGGCCGAGTCCGAGTTCTTCGCGAGTGCCGCGAGACCGAAGCCGTTGACCGCGAGCAGGATCATGACCGCTCCTCGGTAGGCATCGAGGGAGAGGAGGCGGGGCGGAGGCGAGGTGGCCGGAGCCGGAGAGGTGGGTTCCATCAGACCAGAGAGGGTTTGCCCGAGGATGCTACCCTGTCGGGTCGAAGCCGGGGAAGGGGAATCTCCGGTGTGTTTGCGTGAGGGGTGATGGGACCACCCTATCCCTTCCTAGATCGGTGGTTTGTAGGGCTTGTTCTCCCTCGATTGGCTGCGGGAACATCGTCGCGGACCTTCCTAGATCGGTGGTTTGTAGGGCTTGTTCTCCGGCTTCCGCGCATCGGGCGAGAAGACCGGGTGTTCCTGGGCCTCCCGATAGAGTTTCGACCATTCCTCGCTTCCGTCATCGGGAACGATGCGCGTGTCGGCACCCTCCTCGTAGTAGGGGATTCTTTCCGCCATGGCCTGGGCGATCATGAAGTTCACCGTCCCGTTGCTGGCCATGAACATCTTTCTCCCGTCCGCCCAGGTGGTTTCGATCAACCTCCGCGGCTCGGGTCGCTGGCCCGGCTTCTCGCACTTGAACTTCTCCACCGCATCACGATCGAGTTCGTATCCGAGGCCGGGGAGATCGGGGACCTTTGCGTGTCCCTGACTGACCGCGATGTTCTCCGTCAGGAGCGGATGCACGTACAACTGGTGGCAATTCACGGCCGGCCAGAGGGCGTTGCTCAGGACGCCGCCAAAGTGAAGGGACCAGGCCGTGGTGATTGCCGAGCCCGTGAGCTGGAGCCAGAAAGGCATCCCGGCTTCCGCCGAGAAGGCTCCGGCCCGCATCAGGGTGGTGGCACCACCGCCGACCACAAATCCGTCGCAGACTCCCTCCCGCACCACCGTGGCCGGGGCGGGTCGGGCGTAGTGCATCGCGATGGCGACCCGCGTGGCGTTGCGGATGCGGCGGTTCCCCTCGAGATCCTCCTGGGGAATCGGCGTCTCGAAGATGTCGGCCTGCGCATATTTCTCGAGGCGACGGAGAATCGGGACTGCCCTCTCCGCGTCGAGCAGGGTCGCGTTGAAATCCATGTCGATCTTGAAGACCTCCGGCACCACCGCGGCCGACTGCCGCATCTGCTCGTCGACGTCGAACCAGGGGCGTCCCTTCGTCTTGTAGGCGAGGTATCCGGATTCGTAGGCCAGCTTGCACTCCGAGGCCATGTCTGCGGCGGGCGTGTCGATGTTCCACCAGGAAAGCGGGGTCGTCCCGTGGATCTTCCGCCCCAGGAGGACATGCACGGGCACGCCTGCGGTTCGGGCGGCCGCGTCGAAGAGCGCCATCTGCAGCCCGGCTCCGAGATCGTCGTCCCACATGATCTCCAGCGCGTTGCCTCCCGTGGCCCGGGCGACATCGTCGTCCCGGGTCGCTTCGTGAGTGTAGAACAGGGTCGTCTCCCCGATCCCCGTCATTCCTGAGCTGAGCGTCACCTCGAAGATCTCCTTGTAGACCCAGTGGGGGATCTCCTTGTTCATCGAACGGGCCGGTGTCTCCCGAAAGGGCAGGTTCACCGTGGTCCGCTTGATCTCTCGCACCTCGAAGTGCCGGTCCGACGTGCCCTTCGCCGCCTTCTTCGACTGGGCCAGGAGCGAGGAAGGCGAGACCGGCAGGGCCACGCTGGCGGAGGAGAGGGCAAGGGTGTTCAGGAACTGGCGACGTGCGATCATGGAAGGGGAAAGGGGCCGTGCTTGGTCACCATCGTAGGCACAAGTCGCCGGGTGGTGGAATCACCTGAACGCGGCGAATGATGGCGGGAGACCGGGCTGCGTCACCGGGCCTCCATCCTGCAGCCCGGCCTCTTCGTGCCCATGTCACTTTTGTCGGAAAGCGAGCAGGGAAGTTGCCACGGGTTTCCGCTCCTGATAGTCTGTGCCGCGTTGAAAAGAGGCGAGACCTCATCTCCGGAGCCCCGTTCCGAAAGCCGAATCCTGGAGCAAAAGTGCACGGCGGCGGAACCGGGTATGCCGACGGCTCGAAAGATTGCCGCGATCACCCGCGCCTGATAGACCCCGTTCCCTCATGAAGCGCCGAAACTTCCTCTCACTCTCCGCCGCCGCAGGCACGGGCCTCGTCATGCCACTGAGTCAGTCCTTCGGACAAGACGCCTCCCTCCGCCCCCGTCATCGGCTCGGGCTCGCGAGTTACTCCTACTGGCACTTCCGCGATCCCAGGGTGTCGATCGAGACCGTGATCGAAAAGGCCGGGGCGCTCGGTTTCGACGGCGTGGACATTCTGCACCGGCAGATGGACATCGTCGAGAAGGCGCCACTGGATGCCGCAGGGCGTGCCTACCTGCGCAAGCTCAAGCGTCTCGCGTTTTTGCACGGAGTGGAGATCTGCTGTCTGTCCACCCACCAGAGTTTTGTGAAGCCAAAGGCCGAGGATCTCACCGCGAATGTCGAGCACACGAAGAAGTGCCTTGAGATCGCCTCCGAACTGGGCTGCCCGAGCATTCGCATCAACACGGGAAGCTGGGGCACCTCCAGGGACTTCGATGAGCTGATGAAGAACCGCGGCGTCGAGCCCGTGCTCCCGGGGTATACGGAGGACGAGGGGTTCCAGTGGTGCATCGACGGCATCACCCGCTGCCTCGCCCGGGCCGAAGAACTCGGCGTGGTGCTCGCGCTCGAAAACCACTGGGGCCTCGCCCGCACGCCCGAAGGGCTGCTGCGCATCCTCGACGCGATCAGGTCCCCCTGGCTCGGCGGCCTGATGGACACCGGCAACTTCCTCGAAGAGCCCTATGAGAAGCTGGAACAGATCGCGCCGCGCACCGTCTACGTGCAGGCCAAGACCTATTTCGGCGGCGGCGAATGGTACACCCTTGACCTCGACTACCGGCGCGTTGCCGGCCTCCTCGCCGCGGTGAACTACACCGGCTACGTGACCCTGGAGATGGAAGGCAAGGAGAACGCCGACACGGCGGTGCCGAAGAGCCTGGCGATTCTGCGCGAGGCGTTTCAGTGAGTTGTCTCCCGGGAACCCGTCATCCGGGTGCAGTGGGGCTCTCCTCGAACCGATTCCAAAAGTTGCCAAGATTGAGGCGGCGGTGTAGTAATGCCTTCGAGTTTCTCAGGCCGTTTTCCGTAACGGGTTCTGAATCAAGCACAAGGGCCTGTAGCTCAGCGGTTAGAGCAGGGGACTCATAATCCCT
>JAGRPC010000456.1 GCA_020439925.1 Verrucomicrobiia bacterium
GCGGGGCCGAGAAACCGTTGATGCGCTGGGCGGATTTCTCGTCGAGCGCGAGCGTGGCGACCTCGGCGGTGGCTTCGACGGGAGCCAGTTCCTCGCATTCGATGCTGAAACGGAAGGTGGTGCCCTTGCCGAGCACCGAGGTCACCTCGATATCGCCGCCCATGAGTTGGACGAAGCTGCGGGCGATGGGTAGGCCGAGTCCCGTGCCCTCCGAGGAACGTCGACCGCTCTCGGTTTGGGAATAACGCTCGAAGAGCTTGCCGATCTCGTCCTCGCGGATGCCGCGGCCGGTGTCGCGGATCTCGAAGACGATCCTGACGCGGCGGCGGAGGCGTCCTTCGATGGTCTCGGGCTCGCCGGACTGTTCGGCGGAAACGGAGACTCCAACTCCGCCCTGTGCAGTGAACTTGATGGCGTTGCCGATGAGATTGATGAGGATCTGGCGCAGCTTGCTCCGGTCTGTGACGATCTCTCCGGGGAGGGAGGAACGCGCAGAGAAGTTGAAGGCGATTCGTTTCTCGTTTGCCTTCATCGAAAGCATCTCGTAGACGGACTTGAGAAGGGGGAGGAACTCGAAGGTCTCGTCGTTCTTCTCCATTTTCCCCGCCTCGATCTTGGAGAGGTCGAGGATTTCGTTGATCACGTCGAGGAGGTGCTCGCCGCTGTTGTTGATGATGTCGAGCGTTTCACGCTGCTTGGGTGTCAGGGTCTTGTCCTCTGCCAGGATGGTGGAGAAGCCGATGATCGCGTTGAGCGGGGTGCGCAGCTCGTGCGTCATTTTGGCGAGGAAATCGCTCTTGGCGCGGTTGGCGACCTCCGCGTGGTGACGGGCTTCCTCGAGGTGATCTCGATAGGTTCCCTCGATCTCCGCCGTCTGGATCTGGGCGATCGCGATGCCGAACTGGCCGGTGAGGGCGTCGAGTAGTTTTCCCTCCTCCTCTGTCCATGATTCGTGCTGGCCCGTCCGGAGAAGGAGAATGATGCCGTTGGAGCTGTCGAGAAAGCTCGTCGTCGCGGCGAGGGCGGAGACGGGGGTTCGCTCCGGGAAAACGCGCAGGATGGATTCGGGAAGTGCGGACGAGTTGGGAAGGGTCAGGGCCGACTTGGACGCCAGCACCTGTCGGGCGAGGGGGGAGTGGAGGTCGAGTTCGGGAAGGTTGCCGTTTTCTCCGATTTGGGTCGTGTTGAGGGCGCTCCAGAGCCCGATGCGTTTCAACTCGTAGTCCTCGTTATAGTCCTGATCGTCGGTTTGCGGATTGATGAGGCGGAAGACGAGGCAATGGGTGGCCCGGAAATCCTCGACGATGCCCTGCAGGGCGCCGCTCAGGACCTGGTCGCCGGGAGTCTCGTTTCGCAGGTTGCGGTAGGAGCGGTCGAGGAGGACCCGGTTCTGAAGCTGGCGCGCGAGGGCGGCCTCGGCCCGGTCGCGCTGCGCGGTCAGCATTTCCTCGTGACGCTGCATCTGGCGGACCCGATGCCGGAGGGAATACCTGGTGATTCCTGCCGAGGCGAGAATCAGCGCCAGGATGCCGAGGGTCTTTGCCAACCCGGTCTGCCACCAGGGAGGAGACACGATGATTCGAACTTTAGTGGTGACGTCAGGCCAGTTGTGACCGTCGAGGGAACTCTGCACCTGGAACTCGTAATCGCCTGCGGGGAGACCTGCGTAGGTGGCCTTGCGATCTTCACCGGCGGCTATCCAGTCGTCGTCGTAACCGGTCAGGCGATATTGGAAATGCCCGCGGGTGGGGAAGCGGTAGTCGAGATTCGCGAATCCGATGGAAAAGATCAGGCGAGGGTCGAAGGGGATGCTGATCTCGTCGGTGGCGGCGATTGGTTTTTCGAGGATCCCGCCTTCGTGGGGAATGACCGGCTTCCCGAAATATTCGAAGCTGGAAAGAATCGGATTCGGGCTGCGGGGCATGGGCGGGAGTTTCTCCGGATCGATGATGTTGAACCCGTCCTGTCCGCCAAAGTAGAGGCGTCCCCTCGTATCCTGGATCGCGGCGCCCCGGTTGAAGCCAGAGCGCAGGAGGCCGTCCTCTTCGTCGAAAACGCGGAATTCGCTCTGCATGGCGTTGAGTCGGGCGACTCCGGTGCGGGTGGACACCCAGAGCAGGTTTTTCCGGTCCTTGATGAGCGCCGAGATCTGGTCATCGGGAAGCCCGTGCAAGGCCATGCTGAAATTCGCGACTTCCCCGGTGGAGGTATTGAAACGGTCGAGGCCGGCGTCGAGGGTGCCGATCCAGACGATTCCGTTGCTGTCGGGGAGGATGGTGGAAACCCGCTCGCTGGTAAGGGGGGCGGCGTTGGGGAACGCATCGTGGAGAGTCTGCAAGGTCGAGGATTCCGGAGTGAGGAGGTAGACTCCGGTCTGGGCGGCCACCCACAGGTTGCCGGTGCCGTCTTCGGCGAGGCCGAGGATGAAATCGGTCGAAGGTACGGTATCGGCCTTGATGCGGAAAAACTCGTCCTTTTCCGGTTCGTGTCGATAAAGTCCGCCGCCGTAGGTGGCAATGAAAACGATGCCGCCTCGGGTCTCGCACAGGTCCGAGATATTGTCGTGTCCGAGGGGATTGGACCGGCTTTCCTCGTGTCGATGGATCACCTCCACGCCGTCCGGGGATCGTTCCACGAGGCCGGCACCATTGGTTCCGATCCAGAGACGTCCTTCCTGGTCTCTCAGTAAACAGGCGATGCCGGCCTCCAGCGACTCGTTGGAAGGGGTGGCGAGAAAACTGTCGCTCCTGGCATCCCAGAGGGCGAGGCCGCGACCGGTTCCGATCCAGACGTTGCCTTTTCCGTCGTCCGTAAACGAGTGGATCATCGGGTGCGGGAGACCGTCATGGCGCTCCGCATTGTGGCGTATGTGCGGGAACCACTGGCGCTCCAGGCTGAAGCGGCTGGTGCCCCCTCCGAGAGTGGCCACCCAGAGCATTTTCGATCGGTCCTCGAAAATGGTCGTGATCTGGTCGTCGCAGAGGCTGTCGGCGTGGCGAGGTGTGTGGTTGAACGTGATGAACGAATCGTTGCCGCGGTCATAGAGAGCCAACCCGCTCCGGGTTCCCACCCAGAGATCCGAATTGGAGTCGATGAAGATCGAAGTAATATGGCTCTTTTCGGGAAGCGGGTAGCGCTTGGGTTCGCTGCCGTGGTCGGGGGCGTAGCTGAACAGTCCCATCCCGGCCGTGCCGATCCAGACCCGGTTCTGTGTGTCCATCGCCACGGAAGTCACCGGGACGGAGGTGGACCAGAACTTCTCGAAGCTCTTGCTGGTCTGGTTCCACTTGTAGAGGTCTCCCGCCGTCGTGCCGATCCAGATTTCGGCGTGGTTGGGGCCCAGTGTTGTGATCGAGGCGATGCTCGTTGCCCCGAGTGGACCCTCTGCGACGACGATGCTCTCGGTGGCGAGGTTCATCACGTTGAGGCCAGCCTCCGTTCCGATCCAGAGGAAGCGGTCTTCGGAGATGCCCAGGGAGGTGATCTGATCGCTGAGGAGGTTTTCGCCTTTGTTCGATCCCTTGCGCAGCCAGATCGCTTCCCCGCTTGCCGGCGAGAATCGCGCGAGACCGCTCGACGAAGTGCCGATCCAGAGAGGCCCATTGGCATTGGCATTGCTTCCGCGGGAGGTGGCCAATGCCGTCAGTTGGTCGCTGGGGAGACTGGTGGGGGAGTCCGGGTTTCGGGCATAATGGATCGTCTGGAAGCCGTCGAAGCGATGCAGTCCCTGGTCTGTCGCGATCCAGACGTAGCCTCCGATATCCTGGCTGATCGCTCTTACCAGATCGGAACGAAGCCCTCCCGGGGTCGATTTGGAGAGGGCCGTGAACCGGATCCGTGTCGTCTCGGCTCCGTCAAGAACAGCCGAAAACAGAACCAAAGCGAGGGCTGTAGCGTGGTTAACGAGTCGCGATTCCACCGTTCCGAGCAGATTCCAGGCAGCAACCTTGGACTTGAGGCACATGCGGAAATGAGAAACCAAAATAATTATTGATAATTATAGCCGAAACGAATAATTTAGAATGCGCGACTTTTATGTGGTTTCAAGGTTTTTCGCAAGAAATAACCGTTTTCATTGAGAAACACGAAAAGTCGCCAAGAACCCCATGAGATCCCCCCTGCGAAAGCCAGGCGACAGAGCGTTGAGCCTCGTGGAGGTTCTCATCGTCGTGGTGGTCATCGGGATCCTGGCAGCCCTTGCCATGCCGACGATCAGCAATATCCGGGGTGTTGCCAAGAAGGCGACGGCGATTCAGAACGCCAAGAGCATTTCCCAGATGTCCGGAGCGCTCGCCGCCCTTGGTGTCGCCCACGTGATTCCCGATTCCATGGGAGGCGTCGAGGCGACGGCCCGCCTCCTCCGCGAAGGGGTCATCGTTCCCGATGGACCGATGGCGGGGGAGAAATTCGTGCTCACGGGTCTGCTCGATGAGGAGATTGATTACGTCGCCGAGTTCCTCTACATCCAGTACGACCGACGCGAACTCCGGCTCATCTTCAAGGATCCGGAACTCGAAAACGGAACCCGGAGGGTTCTCCCGGGGAGAGTCGATTCTCTCGCCCTGCGGGTTACTCCCGACGTTACCACTCCGCCGCTCGGGGGATGAGTTTGATCAGTGTCCGGCCACCGGGGCCTCTTCGGGCACTTCCTCGATCGAACTCGTGCTCTTGAGCCGGTCGATGAGATCGGCGATTCCTTCGGAGCGACGGTCGCTGAGGTAACGCTCCTCCAAACCGGAGATGTCGACGCGCGGAATAGGTTTCGCCTCCTTCCGATCGGTCACCTTGAACAGGTGGAAACCGTAGTGGGTCGCGACAATCGGGCTGATCTCGCCGATCTCCATGGAGAAGGTGATTGCCTCCACCTCCGGCATGGTCTGACCCTGCTTCATCCAGCCGAGGTCGATTTCACGTTCCTCGTCGGAACCGTGCTCCCTCGCCGCCTCGTCAAAGTCCTTTCCCGCGAGCAGTTCCTTGCGGACCTGGCGCAGCGCCACGTAGGCCTCGCGTGCCGCCTCGTGGCTGCTGGGTTCGATGAAAAGCTGGCTCACGCGAACTTCCTCCTGGCCCATGAACTGGTCGAGATTCTCCTGGTAGTAGTTCTCGAGTTCCTCTTCGGACGGATTGACCGGAACCTTCACCTCGGCCTCGAGGAGACGGTCGACGGTGAGGCTGCTCCTGAGCTTGTCGAGAATGACCTTGCGGTCGCCGCGGTTGAATCCGGTATTGTCGTAGAAGGCTTGGTCACCGCCGTGTTCGGCCTTGAGTTCCTCGAAGCGAGCCTCGACCGTCGCGTCGTCGATTTCTCCAAAGCGCTTCACCGACTCCTGCTCGAGGAGCGTGCGGTTGATCACGTTGTCCTGAGCGTAGGCGCGCAACTCGGCATCGCGGTCGCAACAGACCGCTTCGCCGAGGCGGAGGTAGTGTTCCTTGAGGGACTCGAACTCCTCCTCGATGACATCGTCCCCGATGCGGGCGCCGTTGATGATGAAAGCCATGCCCGCAAAGTGGCGCAGGAATCGGGGGACCGCAAATGCCCGTTCCACGTAGCCGCTTGAGTTCCGGGGCGGAAACGGGTAGGAAGACCAGCGGTCGAAACCATGGATGCTTCTCCTGTGCACGAATCCGATCACTGGCCCGAGGTCAAGGGAGTGATCATCCGAAGCCACGGCGTTGCCTCGGGCCGGGGTGCGGAGAGCCCCTATCCTCGGGGAACCGTGGAAATGCAGAAGCCGTTCTTTGCGGCGCTCGGGCTCGATCTCGCCGGATTTCACGAAGCGACCCTCAATGTCGATCTGTCTCCCTTTCTCTTTCGACTGTTGCATCCCGCCCATACCTTCCACCGGGTCGAGTGGACGCATCTGCATCCGCCGGAGACCTTTTCCTTTTCCCGCTGCCGGATCGGACATTGCGGGAGGGAGGTGGACGCCTGGATCTACACGCCGCATCCCGAGACCAAGGCCGACCATTTTCAGCCGCCCACCATGCTCGAGATCCTTGCGCCCTTCCTTGTCGGCGTGAGCTACGGCGATGCCGTCACGTTAAGGATCGCACCGGAGGAGGTGGAACTGATCGAGTCCTGAGGTTCGTTCCCCGACCGGGCCGGTCGGGG
>JAGRPC010000457.1 GCA_020439925.1 Verrucomicrobiia bacterium
CCGGCTTGGTCGAATTTCACACTGCCGGTGACGAGGATCGTTTCGGGATCAATGCCGAGGCCGGACCAGCGGGTCACGTCTTCCCCGAAGGGAACGGTGACGCCGTCGAGCAGGGAGAAGACGGGGGCCACGAAAGCGCGGGCCTTGCGATAGCGGCGCTCGGATCTCGGGGAGAGTCTCGCGTTGGCGAGGAGCACGGGAATCCCCCGGCGCTTGGCGAGGGCGACGAGATTCGGCCAGATCTCGGCCTCGACGAGGAGGAGGGCACAAGGATCGATGGTCCGCAGCACCTGCCAGGAGATCCAGGGCAGGTCGACGGGATTGTGGATGACCGTGAGGAGGTCGGACTCCTTTTCCGCGGCCACACGGTAACCGGTCGTGGTCGTGGTGCTGAGAACGATGGGCCGTTCCGGTGAGGTTTCTCTGAGGGCCTCGATCAGTTTCAGGGCGAGAAAAACCTCACCCACGCTCACTGCATGAATCCAGAGAGGTTTTCGCCCGCGGAAACGGGAAAGGGTTTCGGACGAGAAAAAGCCGAGTCGCTGAAAAAAATGACGGGCCAGTCCACCTCGACGCAGTCCCTTGATCAGAAAGGAGGGCAATCCGAGGACGAGAGCAACGGGGAGGAGAAAATTGTAGAGGAGATAAATCAGCGGGCGGGGCATCGTGTCACGGGTCACGGGTCACGAGGAAACTCACGCGGGTGGTGCCATAGACGCGCTCGTCGCGGCTGGACCAGAGAGAGGTTTCCGGGAGGGGCGCGGACGAGAGGCTTTCGAGGATGAGAAGGCCGTCCGGAGCGAGCGAGTCCCGCAGTCCTGGGGAGTTGAGCAGTTTCTCGAGGCATTCCTGTTCGGCCTCGGACCTGGCGTAGGGAGGATCGGCAAAGACGAGGTCATAACGAGCCGCGGGGAGGCTTCCCAGGAAAGCAAACACATCCCGACGGTGGACGCGACCGCCCTTCACTCTTGCCTTTTCGAGGTTTTTCTGGATGACGGTGCAGGCGGCGGCGTTGGACTCGACAAAATCCGCCGAAGCGGCTCCTCGGCTGAGGGCCTCGATCCCGAGCGATCCGGATCCAGCGAACAGGTCGAGGATGCGTGCCTCCGCGACGAGATCGCCGAGCACGGCAAAGAGGGATTCCCTCACCCGGTCGGTCGTGGGACGGGTGAGACTGCGGGGAACCTGGATCGGGATGCTGCCCGCGCTGCCGGCGATGATGCGCATGGAGAAAGGAGGGGAAGAGTAGATCGCTTGCCAGAAATTTCCGCCGAAAAAGCGTTTTGTGCTCGATGGAGGTCGATCCGGGCTGGATTTGGCAAGCAGGCGATCGGGAAGGCCCGGGGTGCGGTTCGGCCACGGTTTTGATCCAGAATCCTTTTCGCCAAGGATTTCGGTCCGCCAATCGTTATTGCGAGAGCCCTCTTTTTCGGGGAAACTCCCGCCTTCCGTCCGAACCAGGACTGATTCCTTACCCAACCGATGCGTCTGATCCGGCAGATTTTCGTATTTTCCTGCTTTCTCGCGGCCTGCGGGGCGGTGTGGGCCGCGGTCTACGCCCGGAAGGAAGGATTTACGGAAAGCTGGCGCAACGCCATCGAGAACGAATTCGAGGAGCGTGGCTACCATGTCGACATCGGCAAGTTGACCCTCGGAGCCTTTCGCGGGCTCGTGGCCGAAGAAGTGCGCTTTTTCCAGGACGCGAGCCGGACGCAGGAGATCGCCTTCATCGACGACGTATTCCTCGATGTCGATCTCAGTCGCATCCTCGACAAGCAGATCTCGATCAACACGCTCGATGTGCAGGAGGCGAGTCTTTCCCTGCCGCTGGATCCCACCCGCCAGAACGCGAGGCGGCTCCGCGTTACCGGTCTCTCCGGACGCATTGTCATCACCGAAAGCATGATCGAGATTGTCCGCGCCGAGGCAGAGATGGCCGGATTCGACCTGTCCCTCAAGGGGTCGCTTGTCCGTCCTCCACTTGCCGAGGAGAAGGGCGGCGGGAAAAAGGGCGATTCGTCCCACGAGGATCTCCTGGCCCAGCAACGAAGGGAACTCGTGCGAATTCTTCGCGAGCTGGAGAATTACGAGTTCTCCGGCGGGAAACCCTCGGTCGAGATCGAGTTTCGCGGCGATCTCAAGGAACTGGAGACGTTGACGGCCCGGGCCCGGGTCTCCCTTCCGTCCACCACGAAGCGGGGGCAGGCCTACCGGATCGAAGGCCTCGATGCCCTCGTGCGCTTCGACGGGCGGGAAAACCGGGCCGAAATCGAGGAACTGAAGGTGCGAGACGAGAAGGGGGCGCTCGACCTCACCGGTCACTGGACCCGCGAGGGCAACCGGCTCGAATTCGCGATGAATTCAACGGCCGACATCGCCGGACTCGCGGGCCTGTTCTGGAATGACA
>JAGRPC010000458.1 GCA_020439925.1 Verrucomicrobiia bacterium
GGGGTTCGGGGGGAGGTAGGGGGCGATTAGGGCCATCGGGGGCGAGAATCGCCTGAATTCAACCTCGGGGTCAACGTTTTTCAGGCGAAGCATGACGGGTTCGCGGGCAATGGACCGAAAAATCGCGCGATCAGGGCTCGGCGTTTCGCTCTCGGTCGATTTCGCTTTTGAAATCAAGCGGGCGATTCCAGATTGTCGAGGGGCGGGAGCGTTTCCCGATTCCTCCAAACTCGTGCCCGAAGTTTCCAAGGCGCGTGCTTGAGGCTCGCCAGAGGCGGGGCGAAGCGATTAGGTTTTCCCCATGAATCCCCGATTTCTGCTCTGCGCGTTCCTCGCTGGTTTCCTCTCCCTTTCCCCGGCGGCGGAGCGGCCCAACATCATTCTCGTGATGGTCGACGACATGGGATTCTCCGATCTCGGCTACCACGGGGGCGAAATCGAAACGCCGAACCTGGACGGACTTGCCCGCGGCGGAGTGCGCTTTTCCCATTTCTACAATGCCGGTCGCTGCTGCCCGACCCGGGCCACCCTCATGACCGGCCTGCACCCGCACGAAACGGGTATCGGATGGATGACCTCCGAGCCGGATCGTGAACGCGGCGAGGGATCTCCGCCCGCCTACCAGGGGCATCTCAACGAGCAGTGCGTGACCTTGGCCGAAGCCCTGAAGTCGGCCGGCTACGGCACCTACATGACGGGGAAATGGCACCTCGGTCAGAAGGACCTGGACGACCGTCCCCTTCAGCGGGGATTCGATCGCTACTACGGCTGCCTCAGCGGGGCGACCCGCTTTTTCCAGCCGACCGGGAGCCGGGGGATGACGGACGGGAACGACCCTGACGAAAACCCGAAGAGCACCACCGATCGTCCTTTCTACACCACCGATGCCTTCACCGATCATGCGATCGAATTTCTCGGGGACCACATGAGTGGGAAGAAGGACGTGCCCTTTTTCCTGTATCTCGCCTACACCGCTCCCCACTGGCCGATCCAGGCCCACGAGGAGGATATCGCGAAATACCGCGGAAACTACAAGGAGGGCTGGGACGCGATCCGCGAGCAACGCTACCGCCGTCAGGTCGAACTGGGGCTGATCGACGCCTCGTGGCCACTCTCGCCGAAGACGGAAGGCATCCCCGACTGGAATTCACTCGACGAGGCCAAGCGCGACGAAATGGATCTGAAGATGGCCATCTTTGCCGCGATGGTCGACCGGGTCGATCAGAACGTCGGCAAGCTCGTCGCCTTTCTGAAGGAGAGGAAGGCCTTCGACAACACGCTCATCCTTTTTCTCTCGGACAACGGCGCCTGCCAGGAGGGAGGAATGCTGGGACGGGGCGAGTTCCGCGACGTCGCCAAGCGCAACGAGGAGCACGACAACAGCTACGGCGAGGCCTGGGCGAATGCGGGGAGCACCCCCTTCCGTTTCTACAAGCACTACCTCCACGAGGGAGGCTCGGCGACGCCCTTTTTCATGCACTGGCCCGCGCGGATTTCACCGCGCACGGATTGGTATCCCGATTCGGCCCAGCTGATCGACGTGATGCCGACCCTGCTCGATGTCGCAGGAGCGAGCTACCCGACGGAACGCAAGGGCACAAAAACCGTCCCGCTCGACGGGATTTCCCTTCGGCCGGCTTTCACCGGGGCTCCGCTGGACCGGGGGCGTCCGCTTTTTGCCGAGCATGAAACCAACGCCTCGGTTCGCGAGGGAAACTGGAAACTGGTCGGGGTGAATGTCGCCATGCCCGACGGAACCCAGGCGAAACAGTGGGAGCTCTACGATCTCGCGAAGGACCGCACCGAACTGAAGAATCTCGCGTCCGCGAAGCCGGAGAAGGTGAAGGAACTCGCCGCAAAGTGGGAGACCTGGGCGGCCCGCGTCGGTGTTTATCCGCGCGCCGAGGGTCAGCCTCCGGTGAGGGGCGGAGGAGCGAATCCCAAGGCGGTCGCCGAGCCGAATCCGCCGCAGATCGAGGGCCGCGCCTTCTCGGTCACGGCGACCCTGCGCAGTCCCAAGCCGAACGGAGTGGCCCTCGCCCATGGCGGCAACCAGTTCGGTTACGCACTCTGGTTCAAGGAGGGACGTCCCGTCTTCGCCGTGCGGAAGGCCGGCAAGCTGACCGAACTGACCGCGCCCGATCCAGTGCAGGGCAAGGTGTCGGTGACGGGGCGGCTCGACACCGAAGCGATGACGATCTCAATTGACGACCGGGAAGTCGCCCGTGTCGCTTCCCCCGGACTGATCGAGAAACAGCCCGTGAAGGGTCTCTATCTCGGCCAGGACATTCCGGACGCGGTCGGATCCTATCAAACGCCCAGCAAACTCAACGCGAAGCTGCTTTCTCATTCCGTCGACGTGATCGTTCCGAAGGTGGCGATGCGCACGGAGTGGGGCGAGAAGGTGACGCCGGAGAACGCCTGGCGGGAATATCCTCGTCCGGCGCTCCGGCGGGAGAACTGGACGAACCTGAACGGACTCTGGGACTATGCGGTGACACCGAAGACCGATTCGGCCCCTCCACGGGAGAAGTGGGACGGAAAGATTCTCGTGCCCTTCGCGATCGAGGCTCCGCTTTCGGGAGTGGAGCGACGCTTCACGCCGGAGGATGCGCTCTGGTATCGACGAACCTTCGAAGCGACGAAGAAGGAAGGAAACCGGCTCCTCCTCAACTTCGAGGCGGTCGATTACCAGAGCACCGTCTGGGTGAATGACGTCGAGGTGGGTTCGAACACGGGCGGAAACCTGCCCTTTTCCTTCGACATCACCGACGCGGTGAAGGACGGGGAGAACACCCTGCTCGTCCGCGTCACCGATGCGACCGACACGGCCTATCAGCTCCATGGCAAACAGGTCCTGAATCCGCGGGGGATCTGGTACACTCCGGTTTCCGGGATCTGGCAGACGGTGTGGATGGAGGAGGTGCCAACTGATTGGATTAACGAGTTCAACTACCATACCCGGCCGGACGGTGGGATCGA
>JAGRPC010000459.1 GCA_020439925.1 Verrucomicrobiia bacterium
AGCACGACGTTTTCGTCGCGGGCGATTTCTTCATCGAGTCCCTCACGGAGGGCTTCGCGATAGGTGATTTCTCGGGACATTCGAAAGAGCAGTTTGGCAATTAGCGGTTTGGCCGTTCAGCGGGAGGAGTTCAGCCGTGGAAGAAGTGACGACCGGTGCGGCCGGCCTCGGTCTGGTTGTCGACCTCCCAGTAGATGTCGTCGAAGATCTCCGACTCGTCGGGGTAGGGACTCTTGATCGCGAACGCGGCGGCGGCCTCCGCTTCGGCACCGGCCTCCTTGTTGATCTGCTTGTAATCGTCCTCGGTGATGACGCCCTCGGCGATGAGAGTGCTTTTCCAGAACTCGATCGGATCGTGTTCGGTCATGTATTTCTGGATCTCCTCCTTCGTGCGGTACTTCTCCGCATTCGCATCGGCGACGGAGTGACCCTTGTGACGATAGGTGAGAATCTCGAGCATCGTCGGCTTCGACTCGTTGTGGGCGCGGTCGATGGCTTCCTGGACTCCGGCGCGGATCTCGTAGAGGGAGACCCCTTCGATCTTCGCCCAAGCCATATTGTAGCCTTCGGCGCGGGCGGCGAGACCTTCTTTCGGAAACGCCGAGGAACGGGCCTGCGAGGTGCCCATGGAATAACCGTTGTTTTCGATGACGTAGATCACCGGGAGATCCCAGAGGGCGGCGAGGTTGAGTGCCTCGTGAAAGGCGCCCTGGTTGATGGCTCCGTCACCGAGGTAACAGAGGCAGCAACCTTTGAGACCTTTGTATTTGAGAGCAAAGGCCAGGCCGGCACCCAGGGGGGTCTGCCCTCCGACGATACCGTGTCCACCCCAGTAATTCTTGTCGGGCGCGAAGTAGTGCATCGAGCCCCCCTTCCCTTTCGAGCAGCCGGTCTTCTTTCCGAAGAGTTCGGCCATGCACTCGTCCATGTTCATCCCGACGGCGAGGGCGTGCCCGTGGTCGCGATAGGCGGTGATGACGTGGTCGTGTTCTCCAAGCAGCGAGATGCTCCCGACGGCGACGGATTCCTGACCAATGTAGAGGTGGAGGAAACCGCCGATGTGGCCATCGTGGTAATACTTGAGAGAGGTCTGTTCGAAGCGCCGGATACGGACCATGGTCCGGAGCAACTCGATCTTGTTTTCCGGCGTCAACGCCGCATTGATCGGCGCATCGGCATAAGGAACGGTGGACGGTTTTGCGGTTTTCGATGCCATCGCGAAAGAAAAAATCCCTCCGGAGTTGGAAGGGCGCGAACGGTAGCTTAAAGTGCCTTGGAAGGAAAACGGGAAAGGGCGATTTTTTCACTTCTGCCAGCATTTTCCCGGTGTTCCACGTGGAACATTTCGGCATTTTAAGATGTTCGTTTACCCCAAAAAATATGATGTCCTGATTGTCGGTGGAGGTCACGCCGGCATCGAGGCCGCTCTCGCCGCCTCCCGGATCGGTGCCTCGGTCGCCCTCCTCAGCCAGAATCTCGACACCCTGGGACAGATGTCCTGCAACCCCGCCATCGGGGGACTCGGCAAGGGGCACATGGTGCGGGAGATCGATGCCCTCGGCGGCGCCATGGGATTGAACACCGATGCCACGGCCATCCAGTTCCGGGTCCTCAATGCAAAGAAGGGCCCCTCGGTCCGCGCCCCGCGCGCGCAGTGCGACAAGAAGGCCTACCAGTTCCGGATGAAATGGCTCCTCGAGAAGGAGCCGGGACTCGACCTTCACCAGGGCAATATCGCCTCCCTCCTTGTCGAAGGCGACCGGGTGCGGGGCGCCGAAACCGTCCTCGGCATCCGCTACGAAGCGGCGGCCGTGGTGATCACCACCGGGACTTTCATGCGGGGCCTCATGCACGTCGGCATGCAGAACCAGCAGGGCGGACGTATGGGGGATGCCCCCTCCACGCTCAGCGACGATCTACGGAGACTCGGTTTCGAGGTGCGCCGCTTCAAAACCGGCACCCCCTGCCGACTGAACGGCCGCTCCATCGATCTATCGAAATGCGAACGCCAGGACGGCGATGACCCTGCCCCCCGGTTCTCCTTCCGGTCGAATCTCGAGCCGGTTTCCGCGGACGATCTCTTCACTCTCAACCGCTGGTCGGATCCGATGTTCCACGTGGAACAACTCCCCTGCTGGATCACCTACACCAGCGCCGCGACCCACGAGGCCATTCTCGAGAACCTGGACAAGTCACCGATGTATTCCGGGAAGATCGAAGGCATCGGGCCCCGCTACTGTCCCTCCATCGAGGACAAGGTCGTCCGTTTCGCCGACAAGGACCGCCACCAGGTCTTCCTCGAACCCGAAGGTCGTCACACCCTCGAGTATTATGTGAACGGGGTCTCCACCTCGCTCCCTTTCGAGGTCCAGTACCGATTCATCCGGGCGATCCCCGGACTGGAGAACGCGGAGATCATCCGTCCCGGTTACGCCGTCGAGTACGACTACTGTATTCCCACCCAGCTTCTCCCTACCCTCGAAACCAAGACCGTTTCCGGACTCTATTTTGCAGGCCAGATCAACGGCACCTCCGGTTACGAGGAAGCGGCCGGCCAGGGTCTCGTCGCCGGGGCCAATGCCGCCCTCAAGGTCGCCGGAAAACCGGACTTCGTCCTCGGCCGGGACGAATCGTACATCGGGGTAATGATCGACGACCTCGTCACGAAGGGGACCGACGAACCCTACCGCATGTTCACGAGCCGGGCCGAACACCGGCTCCTCCTCCGCCACGACAATGCCGACCTCCGTCTCTGCGAAACCGCGGAGCGTGCCGGCCTGATCGCCCCCGGTTTTGTGGCCGCCACCCGCGAAAAGCAGGGGCGGATCGAAACCCTTCGCCGCCTCCTCGAGACCACCCATACCGCCGAGGGCTCCCTCGCGAAGTGGCTCCGCCGTCCGGAAGCCACCTGGACCTCCTTCCCGGCCGACCTTCGCGATGCCCACGATCCGTCCATCTGGGAACACGTCGAAATCGACCTCAAATACGAGGGCTACATCCGACGCCAGGGGGAGATGGTGGAAAAGACACGCCGTGCCGACGAGAAGCGCCTTCCCGAGGACATCAACTACCTCGAGATCTCCGGTTTGAAACGAGAGGCCCAGCTCAAGCTGCAGTCCATCCGTCCACTCACCCTTGGCCAGGCCAGCCGGATCAGCGGGATCACTCCGGCCGACGTTTCCCTCCTCGCAGTGTGGCTGGAAAAGACGACCCGCCGGGCGAACTTGTGAATCGCCATCCCCTTCCTGAAACGGACATGCACCCGCGCCCCTTTCTTCCCCTGCTCGCCGCGCTGGCCCTCTTCACGAGTTCGACTCTCCTGGCGGAACCGACCGTCACCTTTCCCGAGGACCGGAGCTTCCTTCCCAAGGCCTGGACCGAGGCTCCCATCAACGCCTCCTTCGAACCCCTCGACTCCAAGCTCCGACTCGCCGCGTTGGGAATCCTCGAAGCCGCCCTCGCGAAATACCCGGAAAACCTTCGTCATCGCTATCTCGGGGGAATTTCCGTCGTCGGATCCCTGCGCTTCTACGATGTCGGTTACGGAGGCACCTACATGGCCAACAGCCGCCGCATCGTCCTCGTGTATCGGGAGACCTTCGATGCCCGAGGCTTCGAGCAGCGTTTCCACCACGAGTTCTCCTCCATCCTCCTGAAGCAGAATCAGGACTCCTTCGAAAGCGATCGCTGGACCTCGGCGAACGAGCCTTCCTTTGCCTACCGCGCCGCCGGCATCGTCGAGGAACAGAACGGGGACCGCAGCGAGGCCACCCGCGTTCTCGCCGCCGAACAGCAGAAGACGGGCGGCTCCGGCAGCAGCCTCCTCGTGGTCGATTTCGAGCTGATGAAATCCGGATTCCTGACTCCCTACAACCAGGTCTCCATCGAACAGGATCTCAACGAGACCGCCGCCCACCTTTTCACCAATCCGGAACTCTGGGAGTATTGCCGCCAGTATCCGCGCATCGACCAGAAGGTCGACGTCCTCATCGATTTCTACCGTCGTCTCGCCCCCTCGATGGACCGGCTCTATTTCCGCCGACTCACCCTCGGACCCACCTCCACCCCCGAGCCATGAACCGACTTTCCACCATCCTCGTCGAACTCGCCCTCGAGGAGGACCTCAACCAGCACGGCGATCTCACGAGCCGCTATTTCGTGGAGGAAGGACACCGGTCCCGGGGCCGGATTGTGGCCCGGGAGGACTGTGTCATCTCCGGGAGCGAGGTGGCCCGCCACGTCTGCGACGCGGTCGGTGAGGGCGAACTGAAGTTTTCCGCCCTCATCCCGGACGGATCACCGGCTGGAAAAGGCGCCACCGTCGCTCTCATCGAAGGTCCCACGCGGCTCGTTCTCCAAGCCGAGCGCACCGTGCTCAATTTCATGCAGCGCCTCAGCG
>JAGRPC010000460.1 GCA_020439925.1 Verrucomicrobiia bacterium
TGTGTCGCCTCCGAAGGATTCTAGGGCGTCCTGCCATCGGGTCAGTTCCTCTGGGCCGGGCTCCCGGGCGAAGGCATCGAGGAACATTTCGCGGATGCGCGATTCGGTCGGGAGGGAGGTTTGCGCCGCCAGGGTTTGCCCCCACTCCTCAGCCAGTCCCGTGACGAAGGGGTCGTTGAGCAGCACGAGCGCCTGGGTCGGCACGTTGGTCACGTCGCGACGTCCGGTGGGCAGCTTGAGGTCGGGAAGATTGAAGCCGGTGAGGAATTTCGGCGGGTCCATGATGGACATCTGCAGGTAGAGGGAACGCCGACCGTTTCCATCGAGAGGGCCGGAGAAGAGGCGCTTCTTGTCGTCCTCGGCGGTCCGATAGGGCAGAATCGGGCGGCCATAGAGCCGAGGGTCCAGTCGACCTGAGACGGCGAGGAGAGAATCGCGGATGGATTCGGCCTCGAGGCGCCGCGTCGGATAAAAGGAAAGGAGGCGGTTGGCGGGGTCGCGCTCGCGGGAGGCGTCCGTTTCCTGGCCCGATTGGCGGAAGGTTTCGCTCAGGACGAGGCGGCGGACGAGTTTCTTGGTGGACCAGCCCTCGCGGATGAATTCGTTCGCGAGCCAGTCGAGCAGCTCGGGATGGGAAGGGGTGTTGCCGAGGCGACCGAAGTCGTCTGGCGTGGCGACGAGGCCCGTGCCGAAGATCCATTGCCAGACCCGGTTCACATAAACCCGGGCGGTGAGCGGGTGCCCGGGTTCGACGAGCGATTCGGCAAGGTCGAGCCGGTTTGAGATCCCTTCCCCGTGGAGCATCTTGAGCGAGGCGGGATCGACGAGTTCTCCCGGCACGTCGACGTTGCCCCGGACGTTGAGGGGATACTTCGCTCTTGCAGTCTCCCGTTCGTCCATGCTGTTCGCGGTTCGGGGGAAAGGGATCTCCCCTTCGACGCGTCGGTATTCGGCGATGAGCTGGTCGATTCGGCTGCCCGGCTCGATCCGGTTGGGCAACCATCCGTTCGCGAGCAGCCAATCGAGGATCCGGTGATCACCGGGGCGGCATTTGCCCTCGGTCCAGCGTTGCACGGCTCCGTCAAACCAGTTACCAAGTCGTTCCCATGGATCGGCCGCCGTCCCTTCGTCGTAGAGCCCCGTGAAGGCATCCTGCTCGTCGACGGGTGTGCCGCCGGTCTCGTGGGTGACGATCCCGGTGACGCTGATCCAGCTCCGCTTGTCGTATCCGAAATCCGCGTTCGGCAGTCCCTTGGCGAGTCCGGTGCGGGGAGGAAAATTCGGGTTCAGCGAGGAGGTGCAGAACTCGATCGTGACCTGTTGTGCGCCGTTCCTGAGTTCCGCATCGGCAAAGGATTTCCATTCGGGGGAAACGTTCGTGTAGAAGGCCACGGTCTCGTTCTGGAAGGCATGGTCATCCACCACGAGGTGCCCTCCGAATTGACCTCCGGCGACCCTGAGGCTCACAAAGCGGCCCGGGATGAGATGCTGTGGAGGCGTTCGGAGGCTCGCGGGCAGTTTGGAACTGAGGGCATGGGAATGCCAGCCCTGCGGCAGAAAGCGCTCGAAAATTCCCTCTCCCTCGAGCGAGAGGAGAGGGGTCGCCTCCTCGGCCAAGCCGTGCTCGAATCCGGCCCCTTCCGTCACCCATCCCGGCGGCGGAAACGCCAAAAGGGGAAGGGATTCGAAGGCGGCGTTGGTCCGGATCGCCGCCTCGCGGGCATCACGCCATTCCATTGCCAGTGGTTCGAATGCGATGCCGTCGAGGATCCGGAAAACGGGATAGGCAATCTGTCCTGCTTTTGCGGTCTCGAGGGAAGAACGGTTTTCCTCCGCCCATGTTCGCAAGGCAGAGGGCGCGATGGCGGGTCGACTCCGCCATTCTCCCGCCATCTCCGCAATGATCGCGCTCCGCAGTTCCTCCAGTCTCGCGATAGCGGAGTCGTTTTTTCCCTGGGCATCGATGGAGCGCGAGGTCCATCGTGGCGTCGTGAACATCGCCGCGAGGGCGTAATAGTCGCGCTGGGAGACGGCCTCCAGCTTGTGGTCGTGGCAGCGGGCGCACGCGACGGTGGTGGCGAGGAAAGCCTTGGAGAAGGCGTCGATCTTGTTGTTCACCATTTCCTGGTGGATTCCGTTGAACATCAGGCTGCTGCCGTGCCGGTGTTCGCCGAGGTGGTAGAACATCGGTCCGATGAGGCTCTCGTTCGTCCGGGTTTTGGGATGAACACGGGGTTTGGGAAGGAGGTCGCCCGCCAGTTGCTCGCGCACCAGCTGGTCGAAGCCGATGTCGTCGTTGAAGGCCCGGATGAGGTAGTCGCGATATTCGTGGGAACCCTTAGCGGGATTGTCCCACTCGTAACCATAGGTGTCGGTGTAACGCACGACATCCATCCAGTGGCGGGCGAAGTGCTCTCCGAAATGAGGGCTGGCGAGGAGGTCTTCCACCTGTTCTTCATAGCTGTCCTTGATCGGGTGAACCAGGGGTGGAAGGCCGGTCAGAACGAACGAAAGGCGGCGGCGCAGCACGGTATCGTCCGCTCGCGGGGCGGTGGAGAGACCCGACTCTTCGAGCCTGGCCTTGATAAATCGGTCCACGGTCTCCCTCGACCAGATGGAGTCAGCGATCGACGGAGGCTCGACCTCCCGCATCGGTTTCAGGCTCCACCAGTCGAGACGCTTCCGGAATTCAACCTCCCAGCTCTCGTCCATCGACAAATCGGCGGCGCGGGAGCTGTCGGAACGTGGGTCGGGGGCGCCACGACGAACCCATTCCGTGAGCCGCTCGATTTCCGTCGCGGGCAGCCGGTTTTTCGGAGGCATCTTCAGATCCTTTTCCACGTGACTCACCGCCTGGATCAGCAGGCTGGCCTCCGGTTTTCCCGGAACCACGGCGGGACCACTGTCTCCCCCCGTCTCCCATCCGCCTCTGGAATCGAGGACGAGGCCTCCCTTGATCTTCTTCGCGTGGGAATGGCACTCGTAGCACCGGGTTTTCAGGATGGGTTCGACTTCTTTCACAAAAAATTCATCCGCCCGGACAACGAGGCCGGAAGCAAGCAAGGCGAGAGCGAGGCATCCGTGGAAGGGGTTGGACGGTTTGCCAAAAGTCCGTTCGTGAATCGGCCGAGTCGGAATTTGTGATGCCAAGGCGCGAAGAGCGAGTGGAGCGGGCTCCATGACCGAGGAGCAACGCCGGTAGCGCGAATTCCGGCCGGTTTGGAAAGAAGTCCGAGCGAAGCGAGCAAGAATCCAAGCCGTGAGATGTATCCGATTTGCGAACGGACTTGTGGCAGACAGTCTGATCATCGCTTGGCCAAGGAACCGCGAATGCGGGTCACCTTCAAGGAGGTCAAAGCGACAAAAAATGGTAAAATCCCGCCATGGAGCCGAAGCGGAATGGGTTCTTCGAGCGCCTTGGCAATGTGCGGGAAATGCTCGATGTGCTGGAGCGCATCCCGGGTGCCCTCTTCATGATCAAGGACCTGGATTCCCGCTACGTCTATATGAGCCGCGGGCTCCGCGAGGCCATTCACATCGAGCCCGGGCAGGAGGTGGTGGGCAAAACGGACTTTGATCTCTTTCCGAAGATCGTAGCCCAGAACTTCCGGGAAAATGATCTCAAGGTTTTCAGAGAAGGGCTTCCCCTCGTAAACGAGATCCATGCGGCGATCTTTTTCCGGCACACGCCTCTCTGGGCGATTTCGAGCAAGTATCCCCTGCGCGACCGCGACGGTTGCATCATCGGGTTGATCACGATCAACGAGCCGTATGAAAAAGTGGCGGGAGGTGACGAGGAACTCATCCGCCTTCTTCCCGCGGTCGAACACCTGACCAAACGCTACGCCGAACCCTTCGTGCTGGCGACTCTTGCCAGGTCGTGCGGTTATTCGGAGCGTCATTTCCTGCGTCTTTTCAAACGTCGCCTGCACCAGAGTCCGGGCCAGTTCCTCGAACAGGTGCGACTCTTCCATGCGCTCGATGCCGTCCGTCACAGCAACCACAGCATTGCCCGTATCGCCGGGGAATGTGGCTATTACGATCCCAGCGTTTTCGTGAAACGCTTCAAACGTTTTGTCGGAACGACTCCCCTGAAATGCCGACGGGAATTTCAGGCTGGCATCAAGAAGGAGCCTGGAAAAGCACTGCCCGGGCTTCTCTTGTGACGGACTCCGGCGAAGGCGTACTACGGCTTGCCGGATCGGGCGGGATCCCTCATGATCGGCCGCATGAGAAGGTGCGTCCTGCTGCTGATTTGTCTGAGCCTGCCTCGCGATTCACATTCCGACCCCGTTGCCGAGGCAAAGGAGCATCATCGCGATTTTCAAACCGAAGGCGAAGGCATCGCGATCGTCGAGATCGCCGGGGAAACCACAACGACGGGGCACGCCGGAAAACTCCGCGTCGATGGGCCCGAAGTCGATGAGGGAACGCTCTTCGAGATCGGGTCGATCACCAAGGTCTTTACCGGGATCCTTCTCTCCGATGCCGTGTTGAAGGGCAAGGCCGCCCTGGATGATCCGATTTCGAAACACCTCCCCGCCGACCTGCTGTCCGACGACTCTCCCTTGCAGGCGGTGACCCTGCTCGATCTCACGACCCACACCTCGGGGTTGCCGCGCCTGCCTGCAAACCTCGACCGAGGGGGCGACACGACCGATCCCTACGCCCACTACGACAAAGAGCGGCTGTATGCCTACCTGAAAGGATTCCAGTTGTCCGACTTCAAGGACCGCGGGAAAACCAGCTACTCGAATCTCGGCGTGGGATTGTTGGGGCACCTCCTCGAGCGTATGGAGGGAAAACCCTACGAGGACATCGTCAAGGAAACGATCTTCGAACCCCTCGGGATGAAAGACAGCTTTGTGCAACGGAAACCGGGAGTGATTCCGTCGGACCGTGAGAATCGATTCGCCACCGGTCACAGTGGCGGAAAGGAGGTGCCGCACTGGCATTTCGACGTTCTCGCCGGTGCCGGAGCGATCGTTTCCTCGACTCGCGATCTCGCCCGTTTTGCACAGGCCTACTGGTCCGGGAAGACGCCCGCGGAACTCAGGGCGGCGATGGAGCTGGCCGCCACTCCGCAACGGGGGGAAGTGGGACTCGGATGGTTCATCGGAGGAAAGGGACTCAATCACAATGGGGGCACGGGCGGTTTTCGGAGCGAGATTCGAATCTCTCTCGAAGAAAAAACCGCCTCCGTTCGCCTCATGAACGGAACGGGTCCGGCTCCCGAATCGGGGAGTAAAGGTGACTTCACGCGGCTCTCGGGCTATTGGGAGGGAACCCTCGATACCGGAAAGGTGAAACTGCCCCACGTTTTCCGGATCTCGAAATCGGGAAAGGTGGTTCTCCATAGTCTCGCGCAGGGCGGGAGGGGCGTGCCGGCGGACAAGGTGATTCACGAGGACGGGATCTTCCGCGCGGTCTTCGGGTCCATCGGCGGCCGCTTCGAGGCCACGGTCGAGGGAGATTCTCTGACGGGCACCTGGAAACAGAATGGAGAACTGCCTCTCACTCTGGCTCGTTCCCCATCGGTGCCGGCCGAGTTGGAAACGATACTCGCGAAACGGGTCCCGGGAGACGTTTCCGAAGTGGCCGGCTGGTGGTCGGGATATCTCGGCGGGAAATC
>JAGRPC010000461.1 GCA_020439925.1 Verrucomicrobiia bacterium
CGAATCCTCGGGCCAGGGTTTTATCCTGGCTCCGCTGGATCGCTTTCCAGGAAACGACGCCGTCGAAAGGTTCACCTTCACGGGTGGAACCCGATGGATCGATCCTGGCTCCCTTTCCTCCCGCTCCATAGCTCGTGCGCCAGCTGCCGATGGGATCGAAATTCTCGAGGGCAAAGCCGGGCGGGTCGATCGTGAGGTGGCAGGAGACACAGGACTCGCTCTGCCGGTGCTTGGCGAGCTGGTCGCGGATGGAGACGGCACCCCGGATATCGGGCTCGATCGCCGGAACGCCGGGTGGTGGCGGGGGAATATGAACACCGAGGAGCCGTTCGTTGATGAAGACGCCGCGGATCACCGGGGAGGTGTGGGTGCCGTCGGCGGTGACCTTGAGGATCGCGCCTTGCGTCGCGAAACCACCTCGTGCCTTCCCGGCGGGATTGTCGGGAAGAGTCACCTTCTGAAGGCCGCCGCCTGGCTCCAGTTGCACGTCGAGGCGATAGTGCCGCGCGAGACGCCCGTTGAGATAGGCGAAGCGCGAATCGACGAGGTGATCCACGGGAAGGTTCTCGCGAATCAGACCGGCGAAGTAGGCGCGCGTTTCCTGGACGAAGGACTCCTGCAGGACCGGGTCGAAGGTGCGGAACTGGCGGGGGTCGGGCGAGGTGAAGTCGATCTGCTTCAACTTCAGCCACTGGCCGGTGAAGCTGCGCACGAAGCGCTGCGATCGTTCGTCGTCGAGAAGCCGATCGATCTCACCGGCGAGTTTCTCGGGGTCCCGCAGTTCACCCTTCTCGGCGAGCTGGCGCAGCTTCCAGTCGGGCGGGCCGGCCCAGAGGGCATAGGAGAGGCGCGTGGCGATGGCATGGTCGTCGAGCGGTCCGGGATTCTCGACAAAGGTGAGGAAACGCGGAGAGCACAGCACGGAACGATAGGCGGCGCGCAGGGCATCGGGGAGGCTGGCGCCGTCGGCGAGCTCGGCAACGGCGATCTGGAGATGGGGGGCGAGTTGCCCGGCGGTGACGGGGCGGCGGAAGGCGCGGCGTGCGAACCTGGCCACGAGCGGATTGATCGCGTCGGCGGGCACCTTCTTCCACTTTTCGAGGCCTTCGTCCCCGAAAAGGGCACGTCGCACCGAGGCGAGGTCGCCGTTGGGGTAGATGCGCTCCATCACGATGCCCCGGTGGGCGATGCCCGAGAATCCCTGCTTCGCAAGGTCCCGGTCCTTGTAGGAAATGTTCCCGCCCTGGGCTCCGGTCGGGGCATTCTTGAGGGTGGCGTCGTTCGGACGCAATTCGAGGAGGTGGCCCTTCTCGATCCAAGCTTCGAAGACGAGGTCACGGGGCTCTTTCACCGCCTCGACAAGCCCGATCATGAAAAGGGTCGGCGCGTCCGACTCGCCTTTGCCGGAGCGAAGGGTTCCCCATACCGCACCGTCTTTGCCGGGATTGATCGCGGCGACTTCCTTCAGGGTGATGCGATACCAGCCCGAGTCCGGCGCCGCGGTGGTGCGCATCCGCCCGCTGAACTGGAGCCCGATGGGCCACGAGATGCTTTTCCCGTTCCTGAACTCGGGGCCGCGGTAGTTCCCGCCGCGATTCCTGATGAGTTCCTCGGGCAGCAGATTACGACGGTAGGTGGCATCGCCTTTCAGAGCCCGCCCGAAGGCCTCGTCGAGGGCGAGGTCGGCGGCGTCGAGATAGCGGGAGAGCTGGTGATACGAAAGCTGCTGCCCCTCCGCCACCGTCTCGAATCCGTGGGTTTCGGGGTCCTCGGGAAGAAGGGACGCGAGGGGAAGATCGATGCCGAGGAGGTCGTGCAGGCTGTTCTCGTACTCCGTCCGGGTGAGGCGGCGGCCGCGGACACGGCCCCTCTCCGCAATATCGGCGCGGTCGGCGGTGACCAGTGGTTGCTCCAGGGCTGCGAGGAAGGATTCCTGCTCGGCGTGATCGGGTCGGGGCTCTTTGGCCGGAGGCATTTCCCCGTCGCGAACGCGTTCGTAGACCCTCTGCCAGGTGGGAAAGAGCGAGGGGTTTTCCGGGGAAAAGGCGAGATCGAGAAGGTTGAGACCGCCCTTCTTCACGTCCGCGTCGTGACATTCAAGGCAGTGCGCATCGAGAAAGGAGGTCAGCGACGCGGGAGGCTCGGCTGCCCCGATACCGATGGGTCCGGCGGCGAGGAGACCGAGAAAAACGAGGGGGGATCGGGACATGGATTGCCGGGAAGTTACGCTCGGTGGAAGGGGACTCAACCCGCACAATCCGGTGTCCCTCCTCCACACCGGCACAAAAAACCCCGCAAAAGCCGGAAAGTTGGTTCGTCCGTCGATTTGAACCCACTTGTATCGATGCGCGCTTCCCTTTCACTCGCCTTGCTCGCCACTCTCGTGTCCACGGCGGCCTTTCGTCTCGAAGCGGGAACCCGGAGCGCGCTCGTTCTCGGCAACAACGCCTATGCCCATGCGCGCGCTCTTGCCAATCCGGTGAACGACGCCACCGCGATGGCGGGGCTGCTCGGAAATCTCGGTTTCTCCGTTTCCCTCCATACCGATGCCGACCTCAGGACGATGAGGGCCGCTCTGCGCGACTTTGTGGCTTCTCTGCCAGCCAATCCCGATGCCGATGCGGTGGCCCTGGTCTATTACGCCGGTCACGGTGTCCAGATCGCGGGAAGGAACTACCTCGTCCCCGTCGATGCGGAGATGGCGAGGGACTACGAGGTGCCGGACGAAACCCTCGCGATGGACACCCTCATGTCGGCTCTCGAGTCCGCCGGGGCAGGGCTGAATCTTCTCGTCCTCGACTGTTGCCGCGATGATCCCTTTTCCCGTTCATGGCGTGGAAGCCGCAGCGTGGACGCGGCGGGCCTCGCGCTGCCGGGCGGGGCGCCCCGGGGCATGTTCATCGCGTTTTCGACTTCACCCGGGGACACCGCCGAGGACGGCGAGGGAGACAACAGTCCCTATACCTCGGCACTCCTGCGCCATCTTCCCGCTCCGGGAAAACCCTTCGAGGAGGTGTTCAAGGCCGTCGGAGGCGAAGTCTCCGATCGGACCGGCGGAGAGCAGGAGCCGTGGTTCAACAGCAAGTTCTACGGCGACTTCCGTTTCGTCGGCGAAGGGGGCGAGATCCCCGGCCGGGCGAAGGAACCGGGCCAGGCGCTCGCAAGCCAACCCTGGGCAAATTCCCTCGGACTCGAGTTTGTGCCGGTTCCGGGAAAGGCGGGCACCCTCATGGCCCGGACCGAAACGCGGGTGCGTGATTTTCGTGCCTTTGTCAGGGAGACCGGTTACGCACAAAGGGGTGGAGCCCATCTTTTTGCGGTGAAGAAGAAAGCGGACGGGGGATTCACGACGGAGTGGAACCTGCGGGTCGACGGAGGCTGGGAGAAACCCGGATTCGAGCAGGGCGAGGATCACCCCGTCGTCTGTGTTTCGTGGGACGAGGCGAGCGCCTTCTGCCGCTGGCTCTCGGAGAAGGAAGGGCGCGTCTACCGGCTCCCCACCGACGCGGAATGGTCCGCCGCCATCGGGAGTGGTCGGAGGTTTCCGTGGGGAGACGAATGGCCGGCTCCGCCAGGCGCAGGTAATTTCTGGGACCACTCCGCCATTCGTGGTCTTCCTGGGGACTGGAAAGGATCCGTGCTGGGTGGCGACTACGACGACGGCATTGCCCGCACCGCGCGCGTCGCGAGTTTCGCTCCGAATCCTCATGGATTCTTCGACCTCGGCGGCAACGTCTGGGAATGGCTCGCCGACGATTACGATCCGGCGCTGAATCCCCCCGATCTCATGGTCGCCAACCCCTCCCTGCGCGAGACCCGCGATCCGAAGGGAAGGGCCTTCAAGATCCTGAGAGGAGGAGCCTGGGACAATTTTGCCGAAACCGACCTCCGCGCCGATCTTCGCGACTACGACGAGCGCGATCGCCGTGACGATGACTACGGTTTCCGGATGGTTCTCGAAGTGACGCGATGAATCTCAAGGGCGAGCCTCGTGAACCCGACGGTGCTGGTGATACCACCAGCCGATCCAGAGGACGACGAAAATCGCGGGCATCCAGAAAAGGCTCTCCCGGTAGGCGGGGTCGTTTCCTCCCTCGACGGGATTCCCGTCCCGCAGGACCCTCAGCAGTCCCCCGTAGAAGAGTGTCAGGATGCCGAAACCGAGGTTCAGGGCCAGGCCCCGAAAACTCAGGACGGTCGCCCGGTGACGGGAATCGACGGCTGCGTTGAGGTAGTGGGAGGTGAAATAATTGAGCAGTCCGAAGGCGAAGCGGAAGGACATCGCCACGACGACGCCCCAGAGGGGAATCGCGAGGGAAACTCCGGCGAGTCCAACGAGACTGATCAACGAGACGATCCGGAAATTGTTTCGCGGCGTTCCCGTTCTCACGAGACCTTCCGCGAGGCGCGGCACGAGGAGCCCGAGACCGGCGAAGACCGCGCCGATCACCCCGAACCAGGCCACGGGGATGCCGATGAGCCGGTAATATTCCGACGCGGTGACCGTGAAAAGCCGCAACACGCTGTCGTGGACGAGCGCCCCGAGAATGAGCCCGCACACGGCCGGAGTGTGGACGATCCATCGTCCCGCCGCGAGGATTCCGGACCAGAGGGAGGCTTCGCCCCCGCACTCCGTCTCGAGCGGCGGCTCGCGCATCGAGAGCGTCACGGCGACGGCGGCGACGGCATGGAGAAGGGTGAGATAAATGGGAAAGCGAAGGACGGTTTCCTTCGCGAGGACGAGATCCGACCCGAGCCAGTCGAGGACCCGGTTGACGAGTTCGGGATCGTAGACCGCCGCACCGACGAGCATGACAAAGACGAAGGTGATCGAGGTCAGGTGCATCAGACGCGAAAGCACGCGCGGCCAGACCGTCTCGCGTTCTTCCTTTGGAATCGAGTCGTAGGCGAGCGCTTCGTCCGCTCCGCTCGCGGCCGCCTCGGCCGCTCCGGAGAGGATCCGGTTCAGCACCCAGGCCCAGAAAACGATGGAGTTGCTCCCCAGCGGGACGAAGGCGAGAAGGGCCATCTCCGCGACCATGAGAACCGCGGCGATCACGACCATGCGTTTCCGCCCGATGCGGTCGGCGAGGGCTCCCGAGGGGACCTCGAGCAGGACGATGGAGACGGCCCAGATCGTGTTCAGGATCGCGAACTGCGGCAGGGTCAGTCCGTAGTCGAGCTGGATCACCGCGAAGATCGGATAGTAGTAGCGCGCGTTGAAAAGCAGCCGGAAGGCGATGAAGAGCGGCAGGTTGCGGGGCATGGAAAAGGGGTGTCGGGGCGGAGCGCCAAGTCTACGCCAAGGTTGGACGAGGGTAGCGATAGTCAAGGGACCTGGCGATCCCTTTGGCCGCTTCCTCTGAAGCAACCCGGCGAAGAGGATTGACCCGGGAGTTTGCTTTCCTTACCATCGGGCATGGTTCGTTCCTTTCTTGTTCGGATCGCGATGGTCCTGTCTGCGGGTGCGGTGTTTCCTGGCGGGGGTTCGGATCTGGTCGCGCAGGAGGAAGAGAAGGTTCCCGCCGGTTTCACGGTCGCGGAAACCACGCGATGGGAAGCGCCGAAACGCAAGATCACGAGTCTCGACGAGTTCTTCAGCACCATTCCGGAAACCACGATCGGCAAGAGCTGGGTGAGGCGCATGGCCTTTGGGGTGGTCGGTGCGATCAAGTCGGAAGGGGACAACCGGACACTCGCGACCTTCGGCCTCGAGATTCTTCCGGATGCCCCGCCCGTCCCCTCGCGATCGAAAGTCTCGCTTTCCATGCCGTTGCAGGACATGGGCCAGCCCTTTGCCGTGGGGCAGGCCTGGACCCTTTATTTCGACGGCGCCGGGCAGATCGTCCATCTGCAAACCGAAGGGATCGTGACCCACTACCGCCGCCGCAAGGACGGTTTTGTCCAGGTCCGCCTGAGGGATGCCGAGGGCCGTTTCGTCGAGGTGCTTCCGACCACGCTGATGCCTCCCGAGTCCGTGATGGAGGATGGGTTCTTCAGCTATCTCGGACTGTTTCGCGAGGCCGGCCTGGTCCTGGGTTACGACGCGGTCGGTGGCCCCTCGAGCCTCGAATTGGAATCGATCTCGCTGCCGACTCTCGAGGGGAGAAGGGACGGCTTGTTTCCCGATCCGTCTCCGTGGAACGGGATCACTGACGGCGGCATGGGTGACCTGATCCCGAAGGCGCAGCGTTTCGCTTATTGAGAGGCGCTCCGCCGAGCGGTTCACGGATCGGAGGATGGCTCTGGCCCCGGGGCATTCCACCTGAACGTTGGGGGGAAGGTCGGACCCATAAACACCGTTGAGCTCGAAATCCGTGCTTGCGTTTGCTGGTATACCAGTGAGATATGTCTCCGCGATCCCCCTGAAGATGGCCGAGACCCCCGCCCTTTCCCGCTCCTCCTCCGAGTCCTCTTCGGCCTTGCACCTCCGCGCCTACGAAGAGATCAAAAGGCTCATCGTTTCCGGTGAGTTTCCGCCCGACTCCTTTCTCTCCGAGCGTCAGCTGGCGGCCCGTCTCGGCATGAGCAAAACGCCGGTGCACATCGCGCTCAAGCGGATCGAGGCCGAAGGGTTTGTCGTGATCTCCCCGCAGCAGGGGATCGTGGTCCGCGGGCTGGCTCCCGCTGACATTCTCGACCACTACGAACTCCGCGAAGCCATCGAGGGTTTTGTCGTGCGCAAGCTCGCCGGCACGCTGGACGCGACCAAGGCGGCCGCCCTGCGCCGTTCGTTGAGGGATCAGGAGGGGGCCCTCGAGTCGGGGGACCTGGCACGTTGCCTCGAACTGGACGCCGATTTTCACCTCCTCCTCGCCTCCTTCCTCGGGAACCGGCAGGTGACCCTGGCGATGAGCCATCTCCACGACAAGATCCGGCTGGTCATCCTGCGCGTTTCCTCCCTTCATCGGGCGCGCTTCGAAGAGAGCGTCCGCGAGCATGCGGAAATCGCCGGTCATGTTCTCGACGGCGATGCGGACGCCGCGGAAGCCGCGCTTGTGGCCCACCTGGAGGCCGGAAAGCGTCAGATCCTCTCCCGCAGCGAATCCTTTCGCGCCGCATGAAACGGATTGCCATCGTCGCCGCACTTTCCGTGCTTCCCCTGACCGGGACCCGCGCCGCGCCCGATTTCCTCCGTGACATCGCCCCGCTTCTCGAGGCGCATTGCCTGGAATGCCACGGACCGGAGAAGCAGAGCGGCGGGACGCGCTACGACCTGCGCGAGACCGCTTTCGGAGTGGGTGATTCCGGGGCCATCGCGGTGGTCCCGGGTAAGCCGGACGAAAGCGAGCTCCTTTATCGCATCGCTTCGAAGGACAAGGAAGAGCAAATGCCGCCCAAGGGTCCCCGTCTCGGCGAAGCGGAGATCGAGGTGATCCGCGATTGGATCGCGGCCGGGGCGGAGTGGCCCGAGACCCCGGGCGGAACCCTGACAAAGACTCCATCAAAGCCGGATCACTGGTCCTTTCAGCCCGTTCGCGAGTCCTCTCCGCCATCGGTCGCCGATCCGGCGTGGGGGAAGAATCCGATCGACCGGTTCCTCGCCGCGAAGCGGGAAGCTCAGGGGCTCGCGGCGGTTCCTCCCGCTGAACCGGGAGCCTTGCTGCGGCGGCTCAGCTATGATCTCACGGGATTGCCCCCGGCTCCGGAGGAAGTCGTCAGGTTCCTCGAGGAGTCGAAAACGCCCGCCGGATTCGACAAGGCCTATCGCCGCGCCGTCGACCGGCTTCTCGCCTCGAGTGCCTACGGCGAGCGATGGGCCCGGCATTGGCTCGACTGGGTGCGATACGCCGACACCGCGGGAGACAATTCCGACTTTCCCATCCCGGAGGCCTATCTGTATCGCAACTACGTCATCGACGCGTTCAATGCCGACCTGCCCTACGACCGTTTCCTCACCGAGCAGCTCGCGGGGGATCTCCTTCCGGCGAAGGATGGTGAGGAACGGAACCGCCAGACCATCGCCACCGGTTACCTCGCCCTATCACGACGGTTTGGATCGCTCGTCGAGCGTTATCCGCGGCACCTCACCATCGAGGACACGATCGACAACCTCGGGCGCACCGTCCTCGGGCTGACTCTCAGTTGCGCACGATGCCACGACCACAAGTTCGATCCCATCACCACGCGCGACTACTACGGCCTCTACGGGTTCTTCGCGAGCACGCGATATCCCTTCCCGGGGATCGAGCTTTTCCAAACGCAGCGTGACTTTGTCCCTTTGGTCTCCGAGCAGGAGGTGAAGGAAAAGTGGGGACCTTTCGAGGCGGAGACGGAGAAGCTGAGCTCCGAACTCGACAAGCTGCTCGCCGAATGCGAGGCGCGTGCGCTACGGAACGCGGAGGCCGAGTCCCGGTCGAGCCTTGAGGAACAGCGGAAGGATCGCGACGAACTCGACGGCATGCTCATGAAAGCGCGCAAGGCCGGGGAAAAGCTGGCCGAACACCTCAAGAAGCGCCCCCCCCTGCCCGTGGCCTATGCCGTGCAGGATGGAGAACCGGTGAACGCCCGCATCCAGGTGCGCGGCGAGCCCGACCGACCCGGGGCCGAGGTCCCGCGGAAATTTCCGGACATCCTCGGTGGTGCCGTCCTCCCCGACGAAATAGCGAAAGGCGGGAGTGGCAGGCTGGAGCTCGCCCAATGGATCGTCGAACCGGCCAATCCGCTGACGGCGCGCGTCATCGTGAACCGGGTCTGGCAGAGGCATTTTGGCACCGGTCTCGTTCCCGGCGATGGCGACTTCGGCCTTCGCGGGGAGGCGCCGACCCATCCGGAGCTGCTCGACTGGCTTTCAACGGAGTTCGTCCGGAAGGGTTGGTCGCTGAAAGAACTGCACCGGCTCATCGTCACCTCGCGGAGCTACCGGCTCTCCAGCGACGACCTCGACACGAACCTCGCCGCCGATCCCGACAACCGTGCCTACTGGCGTTTTCCCCGCCAGCGTCTCGACGCGGAGTCGCTGCGGGACACCCTGCTCCTTCTCGGCGGCTCGCTCGATCTTTCCCCCCAGACCGAACCTTATCCGATTCCCCCGTCGAAGGACTGGAAGTACACCCAGCACCACCCCTTCAAGGCGGATTACCCGACAAACAAACGCTCGGTCTACCAGATGACGAAGCGCCTCACCGCCGATCCCTACCCGCAGACCTTCGACGGACCGGATCCCAATGCCTGCACCGCGACGAGGGACGGTTCCGTCACCTCCCTGCAGGCCCTTTATTTTTTCAACGATCCGCTCGTCCACGGGACCGCCGAGAGTTTCGCGAAAGCGCTCCTCGCCTCGGAAGCGGAGGACGAAGCTCGTCTCGAGCGCGCTTTTCTCTGCTCCCTTTCGCGCAGGCCGGACGCCGACGAGACCGGACTGTTCCTCGGTCACCTCGCCGAAGCAAGGAAGGAGACGGGGGACGACGAGGCCGCCTGGGCCAGCGTGACGCGTTCGATCTTCCGGCTGAACGAGTTTCTCTACCTCGACTGACATGACCTCCCGCCGCCATGCCCTGCGCTCGCTCTTCGGCAGCTCGCTCCTGATGCCGGGAATGCTCTCGGAACTTCTCGCCGACGGGGTGCCGGCGGTGCGCGGACCCGTCGCCAAGGCGAAGCGCGTCATCATGATCTATGCCACCGGGGGCGTCTCCCACATCGATACCTTCGATCCGAAATCGCCGGAGAAGGGACGCGACGGCACCGGCAAGGACAAGCTCATGGGCAACCTGTTCGGGTCGGCGCGAAACCCGCGCTGCGGCACCGAGGTGAGCGACCTCTTTCCCCGCCTCCGCGAGGTCATGGACGAAGTCTGCCTCGTCCGCTCGATGAACGCCTCGCACTTCGACCACAGCGAGGCCACCCTCGGGATGCACACCGGTTCTCCGACCTTCGCCCGCCCCAGCATGGGTTCGTGGATCAGCTACGGCATGGGCAGCATGAGCCGCGACCTTCCCGCTTTTGTTGTCATCGCCCCCTTCCTGCCCTACGGAGGCACCCAGGTCTTCGCGAGCGACTTCCTTCCCGCGGTTCACCAGGGGACCCGGGTGATCCCGGGAGACAATCCCATCGCGAACCTGGCGACGCCGGAATCCGCGAAACCCCTGCACGCGGGAGAACTCGACCTCGTTGCCAGGCTGAACGCGAAACATCTCTCCAGCCGCGAGCGCGACACCGCCCTCGCCGCCCGCGTCGAGAGTTTCGAAACCGCCTTCCGCATGCAGCGGGCCGCGCCGGAGGCCTTCGACCTTTCCGGCGAACCCGCCCACATCCGGAAACTCTACGGACTCGACCGCAAGGTGAAGGGGCCGGGCGCGGATTTCGCCTGGCAGTGTCTCGTCGCAAGGCGTCTCGCCGAGCGGGGGGTGCGCTTCATCGAACTGATCGACACCGGCTCGCGGCCGAACTGGGACTCCCACGGCGAGATGAAGGAGCACGCCGACCTCGCCGCCAACGTCGACCAGCCCACCGCCGCGCTCCTCGTCGACCTGAAGCAACGTGGCCTCCTCGACGAGACCATCGTGCTCTGGGCCACGGAATTCGGCCGCACGCCGGGACGCGAGGGGAAGAACGGCCGCGGCCATCACCGCGATTGCTTCAGCGTCTGGCTCGCGGGCGGCGGGTTCAAGAAGGGACATGTCCACGGGGTCACCGACGAGATCGGGCGCTACACCATCGAGAATCCCGTCGAGGTCCACGACCTCCATGCGACGATCCTGCACCAGCTCGGGATCAATCACGAGAAACTCACCTTCCGCCATGCCGGTCGCGATTTCCGCCTGACCGACGTGCACGGCAGGATCGTGGAAGATTTGCTTGCGTGAGCGGCGGATTTCTCCGGATCGCTCCCCCTCAGACCTTTCCGGTGGACCCGGCTCCAGCCGCGGTGAACGAGATTCTCCAAGGTTCGCGGCGGCAAGAGAGACGCACCACCCAGAGACAGAGGAGGGCTTCACCCGATCGCCCAGCGCGTCTTTCGGAAGTGTCCCGGCGCGACGCCTGTCCACCGGCGGAAGGCCCGGGAAAAATTGGGCAGATCGGAATAGCCGAGGCGCGCGGCGATGTGGTCCAGTTTGTGGTCGGGTTGGGCCATGAGGGCGATGGCCTTCTCAAAGCGCACCCGATCGACCACCTCCTCGAACGTGGTCGCCCTCGCGGCCAGACGCCGCTGCAGGGTGCGGACGCTGATGGTGGCGATCTCGGCGGAGGTCTCGATGGTGGGAGGCTCCACGCCGATCATGCTCTCGACGACCTGGGCGAGGCTCGCCGCGAAGTCGGTCGTCGGCGAGGTCTGCTGGAGGGACTGCTCGGGATCGCCCGACGTCGCGCGGAGGCGGGCCGGCAGTGGCTCGTTCAGCGCCACTTTGGGAAGACGTACCGACATGTATTCGAAACTGGGCAGGCAACGGGCTTCGGAGAAGATCTCGTAGCGCCCGGAAAACCGAAAGCTTTGTTCACTGAGTTTCACCTCGCGGGGACGCCACTCGGATCCCAGGGCCAGGCGGATGGCATCCAGGAGCAGCATGAGGCAGAAGTCGTCGGCGTGTTGCCTTGAGTTTTCGATCCGTTCCCGGAGTCGCACCTCGACCGTGTCCTCATCGCAATTCACCGCACTCACTTCCAATCCGGAGTTCAATATCGGAGCCCATCGAATCAGCTTGAGGACCACATCCCGCAGGGTCAACGATCGAGCCAGCACATCTCCGAACAATCCAAGATCCAGGATCGAAGATGCGGCGCCGACCTGGAGACCGAAATCCTCCACCCCTTCCCGGCGGCCGGCCCGTTCGACAAACCAGGCCGCCTGTTGCAAGGCGAGGAAGCTCTCGGGAGATCGAAGTATCTCCGGATCGATGCGCGTGTCTCTCAGGTGCCTCCGCGTGGAAGCACCACCTTGGTCAAGAAACGCCACGAAGGGAGCCAGCACGATGCTTCGCGTCAGAGGGATCGATCGGACTGGGCTTCGGTGTGGCATGAAATGACAAGTGCGGAGGGTTGCAGGTTAACTTGATCCCAGAAATGTTGGCAACACCTGATGGGGGACAGATACCCCCGGATCGAATGCCGATGGATTCGCAGAATACAGGGCAGATCCTGAGAAGACCGTTTCCAAACCGCCAAGCCTCTAACCGCGTTCTCTTGTGGCTCTCAACGCATCAACCAGAAAAGCCCGGATCAAGACCTTGCTGAAGGGCATTGAAACCGGTGACCCGGAGGCTGCCTCGGTCGTGAACGAGAGGCAGTACATTCAACACAATCCCCTCACCGCCGAGGGAAATGTGGGTCTCGCGGAACTTTTCAAGAGACTGGCGAAGACGGCTCCCCGGGTGGAAATCGTGCGCGTCTTCGAGGACGGGGACTTTGTCTTTGCCCACACCGACTACGACTTCAATGTGCGGGAGATCGGGTTCGAGGTGTTCCGATTCGAGGGGGAACGGGCGGTCGAACACTGGGACAACCTCCAGACCCGGGTGGACGATCCGAATCCCTCCGGGCACACCATGATCGATGGCCCCACGGAGGTTGGCGACCTCGATCGAACGGAGGAGAACCGCGAACTCGCCCGATCCTTTGTGGAAGAAGTCTTGGTCGGCCGCCGCTTTGATCGATTGGAACGCTACGTCGATTCCGCTTCCTACACCGAGCACAATCCCTCCATGAGCGACGGTCTCCCTGCCCTGAACAGGGCGCTGAGCGCCGATCGGCCCGTTCGAGTCTACGAGAGGATCCACCGAGTCCTCGCCGAGGGAAACTTCGTGCTCACCGTCTCCGAAGGGTCGCTCGATGGGACGCACAGTTCCTTCTACGACCTCTTCCGGTTCGCCAACGGGAAGATCGTCGAGCATTGGGACACCACCGAAGCGGTGCCTCCTCGCTCCGAATGGAAAAACGAAAACGGAAAATTCTAATCCAAGAAACCCATGATCAAGCTCGTCATGTGCCTGCACCGGAAACCCGGAATGACTCGGGAGCAATTCCAGGACTACTGGCTGAACCGCCATGGACCGTTCTTCCAGGGCAGGGCCGGTGCCCTGCGGGCGAAACGGTATGTCCAATCCCATACGATTGATACCTTCCTGAATCAGGGGTTCCGCGAGTCGAGGAACCTGGAGCCAGAATTCGACGGGGTCGCCGAAGTCTGGTTCGAATCGGAAACAGACCTGATGGAGGCGTTGAGTTCGCCCGAAGGGCAGGAGCTCGGTGCGGCGCTGCTGGAAGACGAGGGCAATTTCATCGACCACGCCAGGTCGTCCGCCTTTCTCGTCCGTGAAATCGCCTTCTAACCTTGCCAGTTCACTTCTGCGCACTCTTCCGCAGGTTCACTGGATTAACATTCTCTCTCGTCGCTTTTTTTGGTAAACCAATCCCTGGAATCCTCCAGGCGAAGACTTCACTGAAATCACCCACTGACCATGAAAACAACCCTACTGGCCCTTGCCGCGTTGATCCCTCTGCTCCCGGCGTCGATTCGAGCGGAAGGAGTGCCCGTGACCATCGCGAACTACGTCCGCGCCGAAAGCGATGTCCAAATCAAAGGTTACGCCGAAAAGGCCGGAGGCGTCGGTAAGATCCTGCACCTGCGCGAGCCTTACTCGGTGGAAAACCAGACCACCATCCGTGGCAACCGGGACACGCTCTATTCGATGGTGGTGTTTGATCTCAGCACCCCGGTCACGATCACCAAGCCCGACTCTCCCGATCGCTTCCAGTCGCTGCTGGTCATCAGTCAGGACCACTTCATGCCGGTGCTGAAGCACGGCGGAGGTGAGGTGACTCTGACGATGGATTCGGTGGGGACCCGCTATGTCCTCGCCTTGTTCCGAACCTTCGCGGATCCCAACGACCCGGAGGACATGAAAGCCGCCCACGCGCTCCAGGATCGGATCAAGATCGAACAAGCCACTCCCGGGACCCTCGAGTTGCCGGATTGGGACATGGAAAGCTTCGAGCAGACTCGCAAGGCCCTCAACGTGCTGGCCGACAAGCTCCCGGACCTGTCGGACGGATTCGGGAAGAAGGGCCAGGTGGACCCGATCATTCACCTGATGGCCAGCTCCTATGGTTGGGGCGGCAACCCGCCGCGCGGCGCGAAATATGTTGGCGTGGTTCCGGAGAAAAATGATGGGAAGACCGCCTACACCCTGACCATGCCGAAGGACGTGCCCGTCCAGGGTTTCTGGTCGGTGACGGTTTATAACAAGGACGGCTTTTTCACGCCCAACGAACTGAACGCTTATTCCGTGAACAACGTGACCGGCAAGAAGAACGACGACGGCAGCATGACGATCCACTTTGGCGGGGATTCCAGCGCCGCCAATTTCCTCCCCATCACCGAGGGCTGGAACTATGTGGTCCGCCTCTACCTACCCGGAACCGCGGCCATCGAGGGAGACTGGAACCCACCGGCCCCCGAGGTGGCGAAGTAATCACGGGCCACCACGAGATAACGTTCAAGCGTCAGCGAAAACTCAATGACTCAAAACACATGAGAGCCCTAAGCATTTCCACCATCCTGATCGCATCCGCATTTTCCTGTGGAAGCCCGGCGAGAGTTCATGCCCAAGACCTGGACCGCACCGTCCTGCCGATCCACGAACCCGAGCGGCCGGTCATCACCACGCTCGACGCGCGTGACGCGAAGGCGCCGCCGCGCTTCGAGGTGAAGGCACCCGCGGGTGCGCCGAATGTGGTCATCGTGCTCATTGACGACATCGGCTTCGGCGCGAGCAGCGCGTTTGGCGGGCCGATCAAAATGCCGACGCTGGACAAGATGGCGGC
>JAGRPC010000462.1 GCA_020439925.1 Verrucomicrobiia bacterium
ATCGCGCTTCGGGCAGGAGAGGCATGAAGTTCGTAGTCGGTGACGACGTCGTTGTCGATCAGTCCGTCGGGACGAACCGCCACCCACTCGACCGACCGATCCCGCTGCCCGACGTTCGTGCGCAGGTAGTCCGCGGCCTCCTCGTTGTCCGCGTGGGGAGGTATGCAGAAACGAAGCAGGGCGACGACACACCGCTGCAGAAAGGAAACCGGTTCATCGAGATCGCGATTGGAATTCCCTGCCGTGTTCATGAGGACGAACCGGACCGGCTCTTCCGGGGAGTTCGCCTGGATTGCTTCACACAGGCGGCGAGTGGCTTCGGTCACCAGTCGACGGGGATGCCCGAAAACACCCTTGAAGGTCATAGGGTGGCCGAGGCAGGACACCACCGCTCCGCAATCCTTGACCAACGCCGCCATCTCCGCGTCCGAGAGATCGAGGACGCCCGCCACGAGCAGCGTGAGGCCGGGATGATTCCTGAGCGCTTCGGGCAGTCTTTCGGGAGAACGCACGAGGGCCTTCACCTTCACTCCTCGATCGAGCAGTTGTTTGACCAGGAGCTTCCCCGTTGCCCCGGAAGCGCCCGCTACCAAGATCGTCATCCCTTCCGACATACGACCAATGAATCACCCGGCCTGGCCGGTCGCCTGCGAGGGCGGCGCCTTGATCGCTTCCTTGAGCCCCTTCAGCGCGATCCATGGATTTCCCACCGGTTCGGGATCAAGAGAGACACTCTCGAGTTCGAGGGATCCGGGGCCGGCGGCCGTCGCCTGGATCGAGAGCCCATAGTCACGCACGAGACGGATCGTCTGGAAAACAATCTCGTCGGCGCCGGGGTCCGCATCGCCCATGGGCACGAGGTCGAGCGCGAGCTTGTCGGGAAGGAACTCGATCGGTTTCGTGGCGCGTATTCTTTCGAGATATTCCTCCTCGCTCCAGTTCTGGCTTTCCGAGATCGGGAAGAGATCCACCAGTCCCCGCACCTCCAGTTTCCCGGAGGCCGAGCGGCGAACGTGGGTGATGGCGATGTCGGGAAGCTCGAGACTGAAGAGCGCTCCTTCACCGTCGAAGCTCAGGTTGATGTTGCGGCCATCGAGGGTCCCTTCCGGGAACGGCAGCAACCGGGCGACCCGCACGCGCAACTCGCGCCCTTGCTCGAGGAGAAGATTGCCGTCGGCATCCCAATCGGCCACCCGGAGATTCAAGGTCGTGCCGATCCCGTCACTCACGCAGGAAAGAACCTTCGCCCCGAAATACTCTCCGCCCTCCGGGTCGACGGGCACCCGTTCGATCGCTTCGTCGGCGAGGGGGAACTCATCCCAGCGCACCTCGGCGGGAAGCTTGCCCAGCATAGCGAGGCGGCGGGCTTCGTAGCTGTCCACCGCCACGGCGGGGGCCGCGTTGCTTCTCTCGCGGGCGAAGGCCATCGCAAACTGTCGACCGTCCAGGTTCATCATGCGCCCCTCCCAGATGATGAGCCCGTCCTCGAGCCGCTTGTGCAGGACACACCTCGCCGAGAGCAGACCGTCGGTGTACTCCGAAAGGTAGAGTTCCCCTTCCCGGGGATTGTTGCCGAGCAACCGGTAGGTCGTGCCGGGCCGGTCGGGATAATGATAGGATCCGTTCACCGTCCCGTCGCTCTGCCAGGCCAGCTGGAACCGGGCCTCGAGGCGACCGACAAATCCGGCATAGGCATTCTCCGCGACCGCCACGGGAGCGGGTTCCGGCGCCGGCTTCGCCTCGCGGGTCCTCGAGAAGTACATGGGGAGGACCCGTCCGTCCGTGTTCCGCATTTCCCCGCTCCAGACGATGGCGCCGTTCCTAACACGCTTCGAAAGGTAACACCTCGCACTGAGGGTGTTCCCGGTGTACTCCTCGAGGTAGAGTTCGCCGTCCGCGGGATTGCTCCCCTCGAGAGTGTAGCTAACTCCCGGCCGCGAGGGATGGGAATAGACGCCGCTCACGCTCCCGTCGTAATGCCAATCGAGCGAGAAGACCGCCTCGAGCTTCCCGACCGCACCGCGGTAGTCGGTGGCAAATGCCGAAGACAGGTTCATCGCCAAACCGAGCAGGAGGACAAAGCGTTTCATGGGTTTCCACCCTAAAACGGAACTCGCCCGCCTGTAAAGCGGAGGGTCCGTCGAAGAAGACCGGCACCAAGAATCTCGAAACGCTCGCCGCATAGTCCGGAACCTCCGCGCGTCTCCCCGGAGTCCCTCTTTCCTTTCCGCGTCATGAACACGAATCGCCTCCTCCCCCTCCTCGCTTTCGCCGCGTCCCTCCCCCTCGCGGCGGGAGCCCAACAAGTCCTCCCGGTGCGCGACACTCCCCTCCTCAAGTTCGGCGCCTCTGCCCCGAAACCCTCGCAGCCCCTCCGCTCCGAAGCCTCCCGCATGATTTCCGTTTTGCGCGGCCAGGGGGAAAGCTCCAAGGGTTCCGCCTCCGACAGCACCGCCTCCAAATCGGCCACCCTCGCGGGATCGAAGCCGGTCTCTTCCCTTTCCGTTCCCGCGAAAAAGCCCGCCTCCAAACCGGCCCCGGTCGTCGAGCGCCGCTCGAAGATCGCTCCCGAAGCCCTGCCGCAGGGACTGGCCGCCAACGCCACGCCCACGCTCAAGCGCGGGCGGGTTCCGGCCGACGGTGTCACCGTTCACGAGTCGGACGAACCCACCTCGAAGATCGCCTTCATGAAGAAGGGCAACACGCCCGCCGAAGGCCACGCGCCCCCTTCCCATCCTCACTCCGTGGAATCGAAGGCCGGACGCATCGTCCCCGAAGGCCGTCCCGTGCCCCCGCGCCCTCAGGTTCCCGGCGGCAGCCCGCTCCTGCTCAGCAGTGAAGGCGGCGCGAGCGGAGGTTACCCCGCGGGTCCCTACCCGGCCGAGATCTCCTATCGCGTCGACGCCAGCTCGCAGCTCTCCACCAACACCGTGAAGTTCGTGAAAGGCGGCATCGAACTCGCCGACCGCGCCTCCTACGAGTACCTCTTCAGCCTCTCCGAAGCCCTCTCCAGTCCCGAACTGGCCGGTGACCGCTTCGTCGTGGAAGGTCATGCCTCCGCCGAGGGATCGGATTACGCGAACCTCATTCTCTCGCAACGCCGGGCCAATGCCATCTTCGAATTCCTCGCCAGCCGCGGGGTCGACCCCGGACGCCTCCTCGCCGTCGGACACGGGGAAAGCCAGGCCCGTTTCGGCGACCACGAACCCGAGTTCCTCCGCGCCCAGGATCGCCAGGTCATCGTCTTCAAGCTGGCCGACTGATCGGAAAATCACGGCCTTTTTGCTTTCTTTCCGGGAGGAATCGTTATCCTCTAGGGAACGAAAGCCATGCGAGTCCCTCATCTTCCCCTCCTCGCCGCGACCGGCCTCCTCCCGATCCTGTGCCTCGTCGCCTGCGGTGAAAAAAACACCTTCGTCGCCCCTCCCCCGCTCGAGGTCGAAGTGATTTCACCCCAAATCGGACCGGTCACCGTTTACCTCGAGATGCCCGGACGAACCGTCTCCTACGCGCGAGCGGAAGTGCGCGCCCGGGTGAAGGGTTTCCTCGAGGAAGTGAAGTTCAGTCCGGGCAAGACAGTGAAGAAAGGTGAGGTCCTTTTCACGATCGAACCGGAGCAGTTCCAGGCCTCCCTCGCCACCGCGAAGGGACAGGAAGCGAAGGCCCTGGCCGATCTCGAGATCGCCACAACCAACTACGAGAAACGGAAACAGGCCTCTGCCTCGGGAGCGGTTTCCGCGATCGATGTCGCCGCCGCCGAGGCGGAAATGAAGGCGGCCGACGCCCTCGTGAAGATCGCCCAGGCCGAGGTGGCCGATGCCGATCGCGACTTCGGCTACACCCGCATCATCTCGCCCATCGACGGACGGGTCTCCAAGTCCGAGGTCGATGTCGGCAACCTCGTCGGCGCGGACGGGGCGACCCTCCTCACCACCGTCGTTCAGGATCACCCGATCTTCGTCGAGTTCGAGGTGAACGAACGCGACATCCTCAAGCATCTCCCGATGCGGCGCCTCAAGGACGAGGGGGAAGGCGCGAAAGAGAGGGAAGCCATCCCTGTCCGCCTGACGCTCTCGGATGGCAACACCTATCCGGTCGAGGGACAGCTCGACTTCCTCGACAACGCCGTGGATCCGAACACCGGCACGATCCGCGCCCGCGCCGTGTTCGACAATCCCGAGGAAGCACTCACCTCCGGGCTCTTCGTCCGGGTCGGCATTCCCCTGCCCCGCTTCGCCGCGGCGGACGCGAAGGCCATCCGGGTTCCTGCGGAAGTGGTGCAGCGCGATCTCGGAGGCAGTTACGTACTCGTCGCCGGGGAGGGCGGTCGCGTCGAACGTCGCCCCGTCGAGACCACCGGATTCCGCGAGGGGTCCGACCAGGTCCTCGAGTCGGGCCTGACGGCGGAGGACCAACTCATCGTCAGCCACCTCCAGAAAGTGCGCGCCGGGGCCGTCGTCGTGCCGAAGGCGAAGGGGGAAACCCCTGCCGTTGCTCCCGCCGCCGAACCCGCCAAGGCCCCCTGACTTTCAGATCACAGATCACAGATCACAGA
>JAGRPC010000463.1 GCA_020439925.1 Verrucomicrobiia bacterium
CGCGAGGGCAACGCCAAATACGGCGAGACCTACAACGGCATCCACTACACGGAAAAATACACGCCGCGCACCGGTCATCTGATGCCGGGATCGAACGGACGGGTGCCAGGCGGCCAAGGCGTCTGGGATCGTGACTTCCCACTCGACCCTTACGTGGTGAAGGGTGACCCGGCGAGTGGATTGCTGCCCCTGGTCAATGCAGGCGAATCGGGCAACGCGGGAGATCCCGCACCCGGCGTGCAAGCCTATTGCTACCGGCTCTGCCTCACCACCGATCCGGCGAACTCGCGCCCGATCGAGCCCCCGGCCGACTACGATCCGAAACGCTACGAATTGGTCGCCCGCTTCATCGAGGCCTGTCTGGCGAATGGTGACGACATGGACCTGCGCTGGTTCTCGAAGCACGACGCGCTGCCGAACGACAAGTGGGACTTCAACACCGCGACCTTCGGCGGCAACCTGCCCGGGGCGAGTTGGGCGTGGCCGGAAGCTTCCTACGCGGAGCGCGAGAAGATCGCGAGGGAACACGAGAACTATCATCGGGGACTCCTCCACTTTCTCGCCACGGATCCGCGCGTCCCGGAAAAGGTGCGGACGGACATGAAGCGCTTCGGTCTCCCGAAGGACGAGTTCGTCGACACGGGGGGATGGCCGCACCAGATCTACGTGCGCGAAGCGCGCCGCATGATCGGGACCCTCGTCCTGACCGAACATCATACCTTCGGACGCGAGCTCGCTCCGAATTCGATCGGACTGGGCAGCTACGGCACCGACGTTCATGAGATCCGGCGCATCGTGAAGGATGGAGTGGTGACACGCGAGGGCAAGGTCGCGGGAGGACGCGGCGGGGCCGGACCCTACGCGATTGGCTACGGCGCCATCACCCCGAAACCGGAGGAGTGCGAAAATCTATTGGTGACTTTTGCCCTCAGCGCAAGCCACACGGCCTTCGCCAGCCTGCGGATGGAGCCGGTTTTCATGATCACCAGCCAGAGCGCGGCGACCGCCGCCTGTCTTGCCATCGATGCAGGGGTGCCGGTCCAGCAGGTCGAGGAAATCGCGCTGAGAAAACGCCTGTTGGCAGACGGGCAGGTGTTAGAGTGGAAATCCTCGAAACCAAAACCCTGAACTTTATGAAGGCCATCCTCTTCATTCTGACTCTCTTCGCTTCCGTTGCCCTGCAGGCGGCAGAACATCCCAATGTCATCGTCATCCTCGCCGACGACTTCGGCTACGGGAGTGCGGGCTGCTACGGGGCCGACCCGGCCCTTGTCCGGACCCCCTCCATCGATCGCCTCGCGAAGGAGGGACGTCGCTTCACCGACGCGAACACCACCTCGTCGGTCTGCTCACCGACGCGTTATTCGGTCCTGACAGGACGCTATTGCTGGCGCACCACGGAAAAGAGCGGCGTCCTGGGTGTCTTTTCTCCGCTCCACATCGAACCGACCCGACTGAACCTGGCCTCACTCCTAAAAGGCGAGGGTTATCACACGGCCGCGATCGGCAAATGGCACCTCGGCTACGGAAACTCCGACGGAAATCCGAACTGGCGGGTCGATTATTCCGGCGAACTCTCCCCGGGCCCGCTCGACATCGGCTTCGACTATCACTTTTCCGTCCCGGCAAACCACGGCGATGTCACCGGCGTGTTTGTCGAGAATCGCTTCGTCTACGGCCTCCGCTCGGGCAAGATCCCCGAGGGAGTCAAGATCCCGGAGGTGGCGATGACTTCGGATTTTCAGCCGACCTACCGACCCGAGGATCTCGAAAATGCGCGCAAGGGAGTGGTAATCCTCGATCTCGACGCACCCCGCCGCGTTAACGACCGGGTCATGCCGGTGCTCACCGGGAAGGCGGTCGACTGGATCGAACAGCAGAAGGCGGACGAACCCTTCTTCCTCTATTTCACTCCCGTGGCCGCCCACAATCCGATCACCCCTTCCACGGAGACCGCGGGATCGAGCGGTGCGGGACCCTATGGTGACTGGATTCACGAACTCGACCGCAGCGTGGGACAATTGCTCGACGTGCTCGATCGGAAGGGTTTTGCAGAGAACACGCTGGTCATCTTCACTGCCGACAATGGCGGTGTGACCGGCGAAAAAGTCGGCAGCGCCCAGGAGATCGCGCAAAAGGCGGGTCTCAAGGTCAACGGCGACCTGCGCGGGCGGAAACACACCATTTGGGAAGGCGGTTTCAAGGTGCCCTTTCTGGTGCGCTGGCCGGGCCATGTTTCCGCCGGGTCAGTCTCGCACGAAATGGTCAGTCTCGTCGACCTCCTCGCCACTGCCTCGGCCATCGTTGGAAAACCCTTGCCCCCCGCCGCCGAAGCGGCCGAGGACAGTTACAACATTCTCCCCGCCATTCTGGGCGAGCCAAAGGAACCGATCCGCAACGAGGTCATCGTGCACAGTTCGGACGGAGTCTACGCGATCCGAAAAGGCCAGTGGAAATGGATCGAGGGCGTTCCGGCGACGGACGTCAACGCTGCCTCGGCCAAGAAGCATTCCGACGAGTTCCACGCGCAGCTTTATCACACCTTCGAGGATCCCGCCGAGACCCGGGATGTTGCCACGGACTACCCCGATGTCGTGGAAGAGATGAAAGCTCTCCTCGTGCGCTATCGTGACGGGGGCTACAGCCGCGAGATGCCCCCGGTGGTGGAGAAGAAGTCGGTGACTCCGATTCCGCTTTCGCCGCTCCAGGGTACCGTGACTCTCGATGAGTCGCTGGAACAGAATCCCCCGGCTCCCTGGTCGGCCGTAAAGGGAGAGTGGACTCCCGGGGACGACGGACTGTTCGGGAAACAGACTTCACAGAAGGACAACGGGGCGACGCTCCGGGTTCCGGTGTCGCTCAAGGACGGAGCGGTTCAGTACGAGATCTCCTTCCGGGGCGCAGACCGTCATTCGCTTCGCATCGAGACAGAGGGGCGCGAGCACAGCTTCCGGATCGAGGTCTCGACCACCAAGTTCGGCATTTCGAAAAATCCCTCGAAGGGGGAACCGAAAGAAGCGGTGGAGCATCTCGCCGGCAAGGTCCTCGATCTCCAGCCGGAGCTATGGTATCCGATCCGCATTTCCTTCAAGGGCGACGAGGTCTTTGCCGAGATCAACGGCGAATCGATACGCGCCACGCACCCGGTTTTCGATCACCCGAAAGCCGCGCTCAATTTCCTCGTCTTCGGAGACTCGATCGGCTTCCGGCAGGTGAAGGTGGCGAAACCTTGAACTCTCTTTTCTCATGAGCGGATCCATCGGTCGCTATTCGTTTTTCCTGCTCGGTCTTGCCGTGCTAGCAACGACAGGAAAGGCCGACGAAGTGCGTCGCACCCCGCTGATCCTCTCGAAAGGCGGCACGGCCGAGGCTCCCGCGATTTTCGACGGGAAAGGCCTCGTCATCGACCTCGGCGTGGACATCACCGGACACGGCTGGATCGAGCAAGGTGACCTGTGGCTTTCCCGGGGACCGGTTCCGGAATTGCCTCCCGTCGCCGATGTGCAGCGTGCCGGTCTTTTTCTCGACGAAATACCGGTCCGGATCTCGAGAGATCGATCGGCAACGCCGGCGCCCCAACCTGAAGCACCTCGCTACACCGCTCCGGAAAAGCTGCGACCGGGTGAAATGGGCTGGGCGGAGGACGGATCGGTTTACTTCCGGTGGCCGGTGGAAAAGAAGCCCGGAAAGGCCCGCATCCTTCGTCCCCCATCCAAGCTGGAGAGCTGCGTCGTCATCGCCTGCTCCCACCTCACCCTGCGCAACATCACCGCCATGCATGCGGCGAACGACGGATTCAACATCCACGGCGCTCGCGTCGGTATCCGCCTCGAAAACGTGAAGGCTTTTTCGAACGGTGACGAGGGCATCAGCGCCCACGAGACGGTGCAGATGGACGTTTTCGACTCCGAGATCGCCTGGAACGGATCCTCCGCCGGCGGGGTCGCCGATGTCAACGAGAGCGTCACCAGCTACACGAACTGCGAGCTGCACCACAACACCAATGCCGCCTTTTTCTTCGATGGAAAATCACACAAGGTGACCAATTGCCTCATCCACCATCAGGACAGGGACATCGTTATCCGCGGGAAAGAGGTCATCGTAGAGACCTCGGGACTGGTCTGGAAGCGGGAGTGAACTTCCACCGGAAACTCCATGAAACGAATCCTCCTCCTCGTCTGCCTTCCCCTCCTTTCGCACGCCGCGCCTCCCCCCGCAGATTACGATCTCTGCATCTATGAGGCCACACCCGGCGGAATCGCCATGGCGGTGACGGCCGCACGAGAGGGTCTCTCCGTCCTGCTCGTCAATCACCACTCTCATCTCG
>JAGRPC010000464.1 GCA_020439925.1 Verrucomicrobiia bacterium
GCCAGCTCCGGCACCCGCAGCCCCCGCTCCAGCGAGCCCGGCCGCTGAAACGCCCGCACCCGCACCCGCACCCGCACCCGCACCCGCACCCGCACCCGCACCCGCACCCGCACCCGCACCCGCACCCGCACCCGCACCCGCACCCGCAGCCTCCACTCCGGCTCCGGCGGCCACGGCGACCGATGCTCCCTCCGCTCCTAGCAGCAACTCCCCGGTTTCCCTCCCCGCAGCTGCCGAGGTGGAAAAGGCGGTAGACAAGGCAGTGGAAACCATCAGCGCTTCCAAGCCGACGGATGAGGCCGCGCCTGCCGCCGGATCCGTTCCTGCCATCTCGGGGAACTGGGTCTTCCTTCTCGGTCTGGGGCTCCTTGCCCTGTTCGTGATGTATTTCGCAAGCGAGGCTTCCCGTCGCAAGCGCATCGTCGGCGCCGTCCTTTCGGTCGCGGTAGCCGCCCTCAGCCTCTGGCTTTATCAGAGCCTGGGCATGCAGCAGGGAATCGAACTTCAGGGAGGGGTCTCCATGGAGATCAAGATCCGCCCCGGTCAAGGAAAGGAAGTCACCAGCAGCACGCAGGAACAGGCCATCGGAGTCCTCACGAAGCGTCTCAACGACATGGGAACGGGGGAAGTGCTCCTCGCCCCCCAGGGTGACGACGGTATCTTCCTGCAGATGCCCGGCGTGGGTCAGGAAGAACTGAAGAAGGTGCAGGCGACTCTTGAGAAAGTGGCCCAGCTCGAGTTCTCCATCCTCCATCCGCAGAGCCAGTTCCTGGGCGTCCAGGTGGCCAATGGCGCCGAGGTCGTCCCCGGTTACGAGGCCCTGCCCTACGCGGAAGAGAAGGACGACAACGGCGAACCACTCCCGACCCGCTACGGCCTCGTCAAGATCAAGCGCGACATGTCCGGCAAGAACGTCGCCAAGGGCGGCTACTTCTATGGAGAAAAAGGCGACTCCATCGCGGTCGACTTCACCTCCGAGGGGGCCAAGATCATGGGACCGCTCACCCTGGAGAACCAGGGCCAACCCCTCGCCATCATCCTCGATAACGTCATTCTCTCCTCCCCGGTGATTCAGGAGCCCTTCTCCACCGGCTGCTCCATCACTGGCAGCTTCACGCAAAAAGAAGCTCTTGCCCTTGCCTCGGCCCTTGAAAACCCGCTCGAGAACCCCATCGAGATCGCGTTCTCCAACTACATCTCACCGACCATGGGCAAGGCCTCGGTCCAGCAAGGCATCCTTGCCGGCATCGCCGGCCTTGCCCTGACGCTTCTGTTCATCCTCCTCTACTACCGCTTTGCGGGCATGGTGGCACTGATCGGGCTCAGCATCTGTATCGCGATCATCTTTGGAACGATGTCGCTCTTCCAGTTCACCCTCACCCTTCCGGGAATCGCGGGGATCATCCTGACCATCGGGATGGCGGTCGACGCCAACGTCCTCATCTACGAGCGCCTCCGCGAGGAAATGGCCGCAGGCAAGTCCCTCAGAGCGTCTCTGGAAGCCGCTTACGAGAAGGCCTTCTCCTCGATCATGGACGCGAATATCACCTCGCTGATGACCGCGATCATCCTCTTCGTGGTCGCTGACGGCACGGTGAAAGGATTCGCCGTCACCCTCATGATCGGCATTTTCGCGACCCTCTTCACCGCCCTCATCGTGACCCGGGTCTGCTTCAGCTGGATCATGGATGCGAGCTTCTTCAAGAAGCTGACCTTCATGAATTTTGTTCCCGAAAAGCAGTTCGACTTCCTCTCCAAAGGCAAGTTCTGGATGATCTTCTCGGCTGCCGCAGTGATCGTCTCCATGATCGCCATTCCCGCCTTGGACCCACGCGGCGTCGAACTGAAAGGTGGCGACTCCCTCACGATCCACTCGGGCGAAAGCGGTCTCACCAAGACTTCCATCCTCGAATCGCTCAAGAATCTCGACCTCGGCGCCTCCCCCATTGTGCAGGAGCAGAAGGCCGTCGGTGACGAAGGCGAGTATTTCCTGGTTCGCACTCCTGACAACACCGCAACCCAGGTCCAGGACCAGCTCGAGAAGGACCTCGGCGTCAAACTCGAGGACACCACCGTCAGCTCGGTCGGGTCCGCCGTCGGCAAGTCCATGCTCACGACCTCGGGCCTCGCGATGTTCGTCGGTATGCTCGCGATCATGGCCTATGTCACGATCCGCTATGAATTCGCCTTTGCTCTCGGCGCCATCGTCGCCCTGGTTCACGACGTCATCGTCGCCCTCGGCGTGGTCACCCTTCTCGGACAGGAGCTGACCCTGATCTCGGTTGGTGCACTCCTCACCGTGGCGGGTTATTCCATCAACGATACCATCATCATCTTCGACCGGGTGCGGGAAGGCCTCCAGACCAAGCGCGGAGAAGTGAAGGACATCATGAATTATTCGCTGAACAAGACCCTGGGCCGCACCATCCTCACGAGCGGCACAACTCTCTTCACCGTGCTGGTTCTGGCGGTCTTCGGAGGCCCGGCTCTAAGAAATTTCGCCCTGATTCTTCTCGTCGGTCTGGTCGTTGGTACCTACTCGTCGCTTTTCGTCGCCTCACCGATCGTACTTTGGTGGGCAAAGCGCTCGGGCACGAACCTGCGCCGCGCGGTTCTCGATACCGAACAATCGAAGATCGAGGGAGCGACCCCGCAACAGGCTTGAGGAATCAGTGCGGTTTGAGAAAAACCGCAACTGCAACCGTTCTTGACCCCACGGCGGCGCGTTGGAAACAACGCGCTTAATCAACAACGTCAGCGCCCTTACCAGCGCTTCACGGAACCTCGCACCAAGCCGACCATCACTCCCTGGATGACGAGCTCGTGAGCGGGAATGAGATCGGGGTAGTCGGGATTCTCGGCCTTGAGGTAGGGCCGCCGTCCGTTCATGACATAACGCTTGAGCGTGGTCTCGCCGTCGATGAGCGCGGCTACGATGTCCAGGTCCCGCGGCTCGCGGTATTCGAGGATCACATGATCCCCGTCCATGATGTGGGCTCCAATCATCGATTCGCCCCGAACGCGGAGCGCGTAGGTCTTGGCTCGTTCGTTGAGCCCAAGCGAACGAACGTCCACCGAAAGGGTCCCTTCGGCGACCGGGGCAGAATCATCACTGTAGCCGGCGGGAATGGAACCGAAAACCGGCACATCCATGATCGGCTCGCGCTCGGCGGCGTCTGCGAAAATGAGACAGCGGGCGCGTCGGCGTTCGTCGTCTCCCTCACGCCGCAGAATCGCCCCTTTCCGTTCGAGAGCACGGAGGTGGCTGACAGCGGCGGTTTGGCTGGCAAACCCGAAATGCTCCTGAATCTCCCGGGTAGAGGGCATGATTCCGGAGCGACGATGCTCGGACTGGAGATAGTCGAGGACTTCCTGCTGACGTGAAGTTAATTTCATTTTGAACAGTGTTTTACAGAACATTTGCCGAAATTGATCGTGCGCAAGAAGAAATTCGTCTTTTATTTCAGAAAGCTGAATGGTTCCCCAACCGACATGCCTTTCCCATCCCGATTTTTTCTTCCTCCGCTGCTGGGCGGAATTGGTCTGGCCCTGCTGAATCTTGCGCCCCCCGCCATCGTGGCTCAAGAAAAGGCTGAGGACCCTCCGGTCGAAGCCGAACCCTCGAAGGCCGGAGAAGAGGCGGTCAAGAGAGTTCGCAATCTGGGCTTTCGCCTGACTTCAAGGGACAAGCCCCCCGTAGAAAGGGCCGGTGATCCAGGCTCCACGCCGGACGACGCTCCCCCTCCATCGACCGGAGAACCGTCGCAACCGGGCCCGATGAACCTCGGCCGAGTCCAGGAGAATGTCTCTCTGCCTCCCAAAGTCGCCGAGATTGCCAAGGAAGGCGCCCTCGCGGTAGCGGACGGCGATTGGGAGCGTGCCCGCGATCTGTATCTGAAAATGGTCAAGGCCGCGCCCGACAACGCCCTCGCCTACGCCAACCTCGGAGTGGCGGAACATCAGCTGGGAAATCTTCTCGCCGCGGCGGGGAATCTCGGAAAATCGACCACGCTGAACCCGCACATCGCGCGCAATTGGCAGACTCTCGGTCTGATTCACTACCAGCGAGGAGAACTTGCCCTCGCCCTATCCTGCCTCACCCGGGCGGTTCACGAGGCACCGGACGATGCGGAGACCCGCGTCATTCTTGCGGCGGTGGCCCGTGATTACGGCTGGCCTGGCGCAGCGTTGACGGAACTGCAGCGAGCCGTCGAGATCGATCCAAAGAACGCCTCGGCGCAATACAACCTCGCCATCACCTATCTGGAGGCCGATCCTCCACGACTGGAACTCGCTCGTCGGCACTACTATGCGGCGATCGACCTCGGTACCTCGCCTTCTCAGGAAATCGAGACGATTCTGAAACCCGGGGAATGAGGTGAAGGTTTCGGGGTGCATTCCCGGGGAATTGTCTTAGAGTCATCGGGTCCATGTCCGTCTCGGCCTTCATCTCCCCGTTTTCACGGCTCCGCTTCCGCCTCTCCCAGGCGGGGGCAACCGCGGTCCTGGCGCTGGGGCTTTTCGGATGCCAATCGAACGAGCAGGCGGTCTACCGGACTCCTCCCCAAGTCTCGCAGCCTGGGGCAGCCCCCCGCTACCCCGATCCGAGTTCGGCAGGCTTTGGCGCTTCCTCTCCTGCCTCGACGGGTTCTCTCTCCGGAAGCCCCGGTTCAGTCGAGGCTCCGCAGCCGACGCCGATCTCTTTCAGCGGATCTCCCGCCGCTTCGCGGGGTGCCCCCACGGTCACGGCCAGAGCAGCCATCCTCGTGGACGGTTTTGGCCGGGTTCTTTTCGAGAAAAACGCCGACGCGCACCTGCCAGCGGCAAGCACCCAGAAGCTCCTGATTGGCCTTCTTGTCTCCGAGCGTGGCAATCTGAGTGCCCCGGTCACCATTCAGGAGGCCGACACCTGGGCGGAACCGACGGTGATGGGGATCAAGCCGGGTGAAGTCTACACCCGGGACCAACTCCTCCACGCCGTCCTCGTGAGGAGTTGCAACGACATCGCGCGCGCGCTGGGCCGCGATCACTCCGGCAGCGAATCCGCCTTCGTGGCCAATCTCAATGCGAAGGCGAGGCAGTTGGGCATGAACAACTCCTACTTCACGAATTCCAACGGACTGCCCTCGCCTCCGGGCGCCTATTCGACTGCCCGCGACCTGTCCCGGCTCGGTTTCGCCGCCCTCCGGAACCCCACCGTGCGTCAGATCTGTGGATCGCAGAGCTACTCGTTCCGCATGGCCAACGGCACGGTCCGCACGCTCACGAATACCAATCAGGTCCTTCGCCACTTCCCTTACTGCACCGGCCTCAAGACCGGCACAACCAACGCGGCGGGCAGATGCCTGGTATCCTCCGCAACCGCCAATGGGAAAACCGTCGTGGCGGTGATTCTCGGAGGCACGAGCCCGGCCGTGTGGCAGGAGTCGGAAGCCCTCCTGCGCTACGGACTGGGAATGTGAGGCAATGCGACGTGGAATCTCCGCCCCACGCGCGCCTTCTCTGTGGGGAGCGCGAGCGTCGAGAAGTGATGCCCGGGGGCATCGCCAGTGACGGCCCATCTGGGCATTCCCGTCGGCCCAATGGCGGAACGCGTTCCGTCACTTGCGGACGATGATCGCCCGTGTCGGAGCGGATGTCGCATCTGCCACATTGAGGGCTCGGATGGTGAACCGGCTACGGCCCGGCTTCAGCCGCGAACGAAAGGACCAGTTCGCGGCCCCTTTGGCTGGTCGGAAAGGCCCCTTCCGGCCTTTTACCTCGACTCGATTCGCGTTTTTGGACGAGCCATGCAGAAGCACGGATGACCGCGAAGTTCTCTGGAACCGTTTTCCCTTCAGGGACAAGATCGGTTTGGGGAGCAGCGCCGGATCGTAGATTGCCGCAAACCCTTTCCGGGGGACGCCATCGATCGTATCGAAATCCCCCCCGACGTAGACGGTTCCATCGCTCACGGCGATGGCCTCGACCAGGCTCTCGGCCGCCGGGTTCCACGCGAGCAGGCTGCCATCGGCGTCGATCGCAGCCAGACCCGGCCTGGGTTGACCGTTGATCTCGGTGAAATTGCCTCCGGCGTATATACGGTTGCCGGTCTTTGTCAGGTGCTTAACGGTGGCATCGGCCTGAGGCGCCCAGGGCAAAGGAACCCCCGACGGATTCAGCAAGGCGAGGCGCTGCCGGGGAGCCCCGCCAACCTGGGTAAACGAGCCGGCGACATAAAGGGCGTTGCGGTCGAAATACAGATCGGAAACTGGGGCGTCGGCATCCGGATTCCAGGAAAGGAGGTTCCCGGCATTGGAAACCGCGGCGAGGCGGTTCCTCGTCGTGTTGTTGATCGTGGTGAAAGGTCCTCCCAGATAGAGGTTCGACCCGCTGATCGCCATGGCTCGAGCTTCCCCGGGGCCCTCCGGAGCCCAGTTCAACACGGAACCTCCTTCCTTCTCGACATCAGCGAAGTAGGTCCGGTTCTCCCCTCCCACGATGAGAAAATCGCCACTCAAATAGATGACCGACGAAGTCACCTTGATGACGCGGACGTATCCGTCGGGTTCAGGGGCCCAAGGCAGCACGACGTTGATCCGGTCGATGGCCGCGGCGTTGTTCCGGGACAATCCTCCGAACTGCGTGAAGAGACCTCCGACATAAATGTAATCGCCATCGAGCGCGATCGTAAACACGATCCCGTCGGTGCTTGCGTCCCAGGGAAGCAAGGCGCCGGTTTTGGCGTCGAGCGCGGCAATTCCACCTCGAGGAACCCCGCCCACCTCGGTGAAAAATCCGCCGATGTAAACGATCCCATGGGTTTCGTCGATCGCGATACAGTTGACCTTGCCGTTTGTTTGCGGGAACTCGGCGCGAACCTTGTAGAGGGGTGCTGCCTCCCCCTTCCCGGAGCCGAGCAGCGCCAGAACGAGAAGGATGAGAGAGGGGCACCGGTGAGCGATCGGTGAAGGTTTCATGGCCGAATGATCGTGGACCTCCGACCCTGGCGAAATAGTCCTTCCCGACTAGGGATCGAGGAGATTGGGCAATTCGGCTCGAGACGATTGGGAGCCGCCGCGCGATCTGCCTCCTCTTCCGCAGCGATCAGACCAATCATTCACCGGTCACCCTTCCTTCGGATATTTCCGGAAGGAGCAGAGCCTTTACCCTGAAAACGATTTCAAAAAGCCGACCACGGAACCGCCCCTGCCTTCAAGCGAGAGCGCTTCGTTCCAGATTGCTTCCTTACCCGGACGAAAACGTACGATCCAATCGACCCATTCTCCTCCCGTATCCCTTTCCCAGAATGACTGCCAGTCCTCCCGGGCTTTTGCACCATCGCCGGAGGACTGCACCCCCGGGGCGGGCGGTGAAGCATCCCATTCCACGGCACGATCGCCACCAACGGCGAAAAGCGATCCCTCGTCTTTGAAATTCAAGCGATTCCTCACCTGCACGGGATCGTTTTCGCGCACGCTGAGAAGGACTTCGTTGCCCTGCCAGAGGTTCCTTAGGGAATGGATCGCGAGTCGCGTTTGCGATCCGTTCCGTCCCAGACGGATCGCGGCCGAGGAGATCACCACGGAATCGGTGATCTCCAGATCGATCGCACCCGCTTCCTCACCTTTTCCGGGATCGCTGGCGACGACGTGAAGAAACCCGCCTCCCGCAAAACCGGAATTTCGAATCAAGATCGACTTGGACGTGCCCACATTTCCCCGAGCCAGGATCGCCTTCCCCTCTCGATCTGTCAGAAAGTGACTGCTCGTCACCTCGACCCGCACGTCTCCGGCCAGAAACAGGAGGGACCCGCCCCCCACCGCCCCCTTCACCGAATTGGAGAGTCGACGGATGGAACAGTCCTCGATCGAAAGACTGCCGCCTTCCACCTCGATGAAGCCGGACTGACTCGGGAGGCTTTTCCGTGGTCTCAGTTCGAGACCCACGAGTCGGAGAGATCCGCCCCTTACGCGGATTCTTTCTTCCTTCGCCACCGCGGCTCCTTCACTGCCAGAACTCCCATGCCCTTGAATAACGAGGTTTCTCCCTTCCAGAACCGGCCATGGAGTTGCAAAAACCGCATCCCCGTTCCTGACCCGGACCGTTGCGTCTCCGGCTACCGCCTCCAGCGCCTCGCCGACCGAGGCAAAGGTTCCGAGCCGGCCATCAACCGACACCTTGTCCGCCCCCAGTCGGCAAAGCAGCGCGTTTGCCGTCCTCCAGCCGAGAAGGGCTTCACTTCCCGTCACCACCGCAAGAAGGACTGCCCAGGTCGCTGCCGTGCGAGCCCATCTGCGACCCCGATCCCTGGCCTTTTCCTCTCGTGCCGCCTGCAAATCAGCCGAGGCCAGAGCGTCGGCGAGAGTCTTCGCCCCACTCGCCGGACGCGCCAAGGGATCGGGGTCTGCCAGTGAAAGCGCCCAGGAGAGGAGTCGATCGATCACCGGGACGTTGGAATCGTCCGTAAAATGCACTGAATTCCTTAAGAAGCCCTCCAGGTCAGTTCCCTGAGGGGGCAAGGTCCCACAGATCAATTCCACCGCCACCATCCCCAATCCATACCAATCGGCAGCCGCGGTTCCCTCGCCTCCGGAAGCGACCTCAGGGGCCACATAACCCGGCGTCCCGACAAGGCTGCCGGACCCGAAACCGTGCCGGGCGGCGCGGGCCAGGCCGAAATCGGAGAGCCACACTCCCGGTCCGTCCTTCTCCAGAAGAATGTTTGCCGGTTTCACATCCCGGTGGAGGATCCCGGCATGATGAGCGGCTTCCAGGGCCGCGGCGATCCTTCCTAGAATCCGGACGAAATCGCCCGTGGAACAAGGGCCGCCTTCCCGAATCCGGTCCGCCAGAGTGCCTCCGTCGACAGGGGGCATCACATACCCGGCCCTGACGCCATCTTCCCCCGCCTCTTCAAACACATCGTAGATCGGAAGAATCGCTTCGTGACGCAATCCTGCTGCCGCACGCGCCTCGTCCAGAAACAGTGCCGCGACCTTCTCGTCGCCGGCATATTCGGGACGCAGCACCTTCACCGCGACCACCCGTTCCAGCGCCGGATCCTCCGCCCGGAAGACCACTCCCATCGCTCCGGCGCCGATCCATTCCTTCAGTTCGAGACGACCCAGGCGACCCGAGAGCGATTTTCCCTCCACGTGTTCAACGAAAGGAAACTCCGTCCAATCGGGGACAACCGTCACCCTGAAATCACGTGCCAACACCGTCTTCAAGGTCGGCAGGCAGAATTCCTGTTCCGTCCTCCAGGACGCCAAACCGTGGAGGACAAGCGCTTCGCGAGCGGCCCCCATCGCCTCGTCCACACGAGACCGGCAATCCTGACAAACATCCAGATGCGCGCCCCACTCCGCGTCATCGGGAGGAAACGATTCCCCCTGTGCCCAACTCCGCAGCAGCTCTGGAAGCGGGCAATTCATCGGATCGTCGGGCCGCTTGAGTTGCCTTCCCCGGCCTCGCGTTCCCATTCCCTCGCGATCGATTCCGCCGCCTCCCGCACCCTCGCGAGCATCCGCGACCTCCTGACGTAGAGCGTGCCCACCTCGATACCGAGATCGGCGGCGACGATTGAAGGATCCTCCTCCAGCACCGCGGTCCGCCAGAAGGCGGCCCACATCCCCTGATCGCTTGCCGCCTCGACCCGCTCGGCCGCCCTCGCGAAAATCTGGCGACGATACTCCCTCTCCCACTCCTGCCGCATTTGCTCCTCGGCTCCGGCGCCCAGTCCTCGCTCCGCACTCCGCATCCATTCCGGTCCCCCCTCCAGCACCGGACGCCGCCCCGCATGGCGGAGGCGATTGAGCAGGACATGGCGCGCGATCTGAAAAAGCCACGAACGGAAAGTTCCGAGGGCCGGGTCGTAGTCGAGCCTGCCGATCGACTTCGTGACCCGCAGCATCACTTCCTGCGTGAAGTCGTCGGCCTGATCGACCGGCACTCCGCGACGCAGGCCAAAACCGTAAACGAGCGGTCCGTAATCGCCCACGAAACGTTCCCATGCCGCCGCATCATCCGGCTCTCGCAGGCGGATCAGCAGGGACAGTCGGGTATCGGGAATCGCCACGACGAGGGATGAGGAGGGTCCCCCACAGACTAACCGACTCACCAAGGGTCGCAAGTTTCCATCCCGTTTCGTCGGGCGAGGAAAGATTGCGGGAAAAGACAGGGCGGCCTGCATGGAGGGGGATTCTCCGAAACCCGCGGAACCTTACCGTTCCGTGCGGAGATTTTCCTGAAGGACGCCAATGCGCCGAAGGGCAATGCTGCCATCCGGGGCCCTTTCTGATCCAATCCGGGCATGACCCCGCTCCGACCGCTCGTCGCCGCCCTCGTCTTCCTGGCCGCCGTACCCCTCCGTGGACAGGATCCCCCGCCCTGGCCCGTTCTGAAGCCAGCCACAGCCACCGCCCCCCTGCCCGGCACGGAGCCTCTCACGGAAACGGGCGACCTTTCGCGGCTGCTTCACGAGGCCAACGACCGTTTCCTCGACCGCGAGATCGAGAGGGCCGCGAAGGAGCGAGAGAAGTTCTGGAAACGCGATCTTTCTTCGCCGGAAGCCTACGCAAAATCGGTGCAGCCGAATCGGGAGAGCTTGGCGCGGATGCTGGGGATCGACCGGGAGAAGCGGGCGGAGCCGATCGACGATCCCTATGCCTTCGCCCCTTTCCCCTTGATGGCCAATCCCTGGGGCGACAAGGACGGCCTCATCTACCAGCTTCGGCTCAAGGCCTTCGGCCAGGTCCACGCCGACGGCGTCCTCCTTTCTCCGGGCGATCCGCGGGCGGACGTCGTCTATCTTCCCGACGCCGACGACGCGGAGCTGATCCCTGTCGGGGCAGCGGCGCTGGCCCGCAGCGGCTGCCGGGTGGCCGTCGTCCGCCTCGTCGACCGGGGGCTCGACGAACACCAGCTCAGCCGGCGGGAATGGATCCAGCGTCCCGCCTTTCTCCTCGGGCGGACCCTCGTCGGCTACGAACTGCTGAAGGCCTTCGCGGCCATCGACTATCTCCAAGCCAGCCAAGGCGAGGCAAAACGCCCCCTCGGCATCGTCGGCCACGGCGAAGGCGGACGTCTCGCCCTCTTCGCCGCTGCCCTCGACGAACGCATCGACGCCGCCCTCGTCAGCGGCGCCCTTGGACCAAGGGAACGCCTCTGGAGGGAACCGGCCGATCGCAATGTCTTCGGTCTCCTCCGCGAGTTCGGCGACGCCGAGCTCGCCAGCCTCGTCGCGCCGCGGGCCCTCGTCATCGAACATGGAACCGAGCCGGCATATGGCTACCGGGCCGCGGCCGATCTCGAGCTCGACCTCGAGAACCGCGGCAAGGTTCCGGGCAAGCCCGGACGGCTCCCCTCCCCCTCCGACGCCGAAGTCGCCGCCGAACTGGCGCGGCTCGGCTCTCTCTTGCCCTTTGCAAAGCCCGATCTGGTAAAGAGCGACGTGCCTCTGTCCGAGGAGGCGGTCTCGCGTTTCCTCGGCCGATTCGGGATGGAGGCGCGTCCTCGCGAGGAGGCCGCCGGAATCCCCCTGCCGGCCCATCCCGACCGCACCAACGAACTCGTCCTCCACAACCGCCTCGCCCTCATCGAGGCCGCGGGCGACCGGAAACGCTACTTCGCCGATCTCAAGACCGACTCCCTCGAGAACTTCAAGGCGACCATAGAGCCCTATCGAGAGAAGTTCCGGACCGAGGTCATCGGTGATTTCGAACGGCCCCTGCTCCCGGCAAACGTCCGCACCCGACCCTATCAGGTCGGCGACAAGACCCTGTCTTATGAGGTGCTTTTGGACGTGATGGAGAGCGGCGGGGAAAAGGTGATCGCCTACGGCATCCTGACCTTGCCAAAAGACCTCGATCTTTTCTCGGGCGAAAGACGCCCCGTCGTCGTCTGCCAGCACGGGCTCGAGGGAACGCCCCAGGATGTCATCGGCGAGGCCAAACACAACGCCTACGCCGCCTTCGCCACCCGCCTTGCCGAGCGTGGCTTCATCACCTTCGCCCCGCAGAACGGATACAAATACTTCGACCTCTTCAGGCTGCAGCAGTTCAAGGCGCAGTCGATCGGGAAGACCCTCTTCTCCATCATCATCCCCCAGCACCGCCAGATCACCGACTGGCTCGCCGCCCAACCCTTCGTCGATCCTGACAGAATCGCCTTTTACGGGCTCAGCTACGGCGGCAAGTCGGCGATGCGCATCCCGCCGCTGGTGGAACGCTACTGTCTCTCGATCTGCTCGGCGGATTTCAACGAGTGGGTCTGGAAGAACGCCGCCACCGACACCGAGTCGCTGCGATACAGCTATGCCAACAAGGGCGAGTACGAAATCTTCGAATGGAACCTCGGCGGCACTTGCAACTACGCCGAGATGGCCGCCCTCATCTGCCCGCGTCCCTTCATGGTCGAGCGCGGCCATTTCGACGGGGTCGCCCCCGACGAACAGGTCGCCTTCGAGTTTGCGAAGGTGCGGAATCTTTACGAGGCGAAACTCGGTCTCTTCGACCGTTGCGAGATCGGATGGTTTGTCGGACCCCACTCCATCCATGGCCAGGCGACCTACGCCTTTCTCCACCATCATCTCGACTGGCCCGAACCGAAGGAATGAACCGGCGACCGCCGGCGCGAAACCTCCTCCCCTATCCCCATGCACCTTCCCTCCCGCCGCGAGATCCTCTTCACCGCCACGGCCGGACTGGCCGGAAACCTCGGGGTCAGACTCCTCGGGGCAGGGGACGGTTTTGAACCGCAGGTCGCCCAGGTGCCGGAACTGGCCGGTCAACTGGGGATGGTGACGGCCTCCTTTTCACCCCACATCTCCGAGCGTAACACCGGAGGCCGGATCCGACTGGTCGATTTTCCGAGGATGCTACGGGAAGAGCTCGACCTGACGGTGATTGATTTCAATACGATGAACTTCCCCTCACTCGCTCCCGCCTACGCGGAGGAGCTGCGGGCAAGGGTCGAGGAGAGCGGCTGTGTTGCCACCAACCTCAAGATGAACCAGAAGGTCGACATGGCCTCCAAGGACCCATCGGAACGGGCGGAAGCCATGCGCCAGTATCGGCAGTCGATCGACGCCGCAAAGATCCTCGGATGCCGCTGGGTCCGTCCCCTTCCCCGGTCCGAGCGACCCGACTCGGGCAGGATGAAATCCGCCCTCGACGAACTGATCGATTATGCCGGCGAAAGGGGCATTACCGTGCTCCTCGAGAACTTCGGCTGGGCCATGGAGGAAGCGGATGCAATTCTCCGCCTTGCCGATGTGGTCGGTCCGGAGAGGATTGCCCTCGGGCCCGATACGGGCAACTGGATCTCCGACGAAGTTCGTTTTCGCGGACTCGAGCTCACCTTCCCGAGAGCCGTCACCTGCGACTTCAAGGCGAAAGTCCTCGGACCCCATGGCGAGCACGATGCCTACAACCTTCGTCGTTGTTTCGAAATCGGCTGGGAAGCCGGGTTCCGCGGCCCCTGGTGCTTCGAATATGGCCACGCGGATTTTGGGAAGGCCAAGGAAGGCGTCGCCTTTCTCAGGGACTCGCTGCGGGAGTGGATGAAACGGGGGCAGTACAACGTTTCTAACCAAGAGAGGGTATTGGTTCACCAAAGGCAGGCCTAAGTGCCTCACCAAACCGATTGATTTTTCACGCACCCGAAACGATGAAGGGGCTCTCCTTTCCTGCATGGAATCCCTCCCCACCTGGCTCGCCATCGTGATCCTCGGACTGATCGAAGGTATCACCGAATTCCTCCCGATCTCCTCGACCGGCCACCTCCTCATCCCCCAGAACCTGGGCTGGCTGCCCAGGCAATCGGACCTATTCTCCATCGTGATCCAGAGCGGTGCGGTCGTCGCCGTGATTGCCGTTTTCGCGGACCGGGTCAAGGGACTGGCCACGAGCCTTGGCGATTCCTCCACTCGTGACTACCTCGGCAAGCTGGCTACGGCCTTTGTCATCACCGCGATCGGCGGCGTCCTGATCAAGAAGCTGGGCATCGAGCTCCCCGAAAAAGTGGCCCCCGTGGCGTGGGCGACCTTCATCGGGGCCTTTGTCATCTTCGGGGTCGAGGGCTGGAGGAAAAACCACCAGGGCGAGGAACACATCGGCTGGCGTGTCGCCGTCGCGGTGGGGCTTGCCCAGATTCTGGCCGCGGTCTTTCCCGGCACCTCCCGATCAGGGGCCAGCATCCTCATCGCCATGGCCATGGGCGCGGCACGTCCCCAGGCGACCGAGTTTTCTTTTCTCGTCGGGGTGCCGACCCTCATGGCGGCCGGAGCCTACCAGACGTTCTCGGTCATCCAGGAGGGTGGTGCCGCCAACGAAAACTGGCCCATGGTGGCACTCGGAACGATTGTCTCGGCCATATCCGCCTTCGTGGTGGTGCGCTGGCTCATTCGCTTCGTGCAGAGCCATTCCTTCAATGGTTTCGCCTGGTATCGTCTCGTGATGGGAGCCGCCCTGCTCGTCTGGGTCGCCATGGGCGGCGACGAGGGAGGCGGAACACCCGATTGATCCAAACGTTTCTCAATCCCGATGCCCAAGGCCTACCTCCTCCAGCACGGACGTCTCGTCGAGACCGAAGACTATCGGGCCGCCGTCTGGGTGGACCTGCTCTCCCCGACGCGGGATGAGGAGACGGGTCTGGAATCCTTGCTCGACATCGAGCTCCCCACTCGGGAGGACATGGAGGAGATCGAAATCTCGAGCCGGCTTTATGAAGAGGACGGCGGGATTTTCATGACCGCCCAGCTCCCCGCCAACACCGAGGAGGAAAATACCCAGATGGGTCCGGTGACCTTTGTCCTCATCGGCGGACGGCTCATCACGATCCGCTATCACGACCCTCGTTCCTTCGGGATTTTCACGACCCGGGCTACCCGTACCCCCATCGGAGGAGACTCCTCGGAAACCGTCTTTCTCGGTCTGCTCGAAACCCTCGTCGATCGTCTCGCCGACATCATCGAGCGGGCCGGACGGACCGTCACTCCCATCTCCAAGGGCATCTTCCAACCGAGCGCGAGCCGGGCAAAAGGGGGGATCCAGCACCGCTCCTACCTCGAGGCGATCGGTCGCACCGGAGACCTCATCTCGGACATTCGCGACAGCCTCATGACCCTGGACCGGGCGGTCGGCTTCTATGCCCAGCACCTCGTGGGTCGCAGTGGGACCGAGGTTCTCCG
>JAGRPC010000465.1:0-482 GCA_020439925.1 Verrucomicrobiia bacterium
GGACAGGAGCCGCGCAAGAACCGCAGTTTCGAATACGACACCCTCAGCGACCAGAATGCCCGTTTCCTCATCGAGGAGATCCTCCCCGAAGTGTGCAAAAGCGTGAAGCTTTCGGCCAATCCGGACTGCCGCGCCGTCTGCGGCAACAGCTCGGGAGGGATCGCCGCCTTCACCGTGGCCTGGGAACGTCCCGACGCGTTTCACAAGGTGATCAGCCACATCGGCAGCTTCACCAACATCCGCGGGGGGCACGTCTATCCCGCCCTCATCCGCAAGACGGACCCAAAACCCCTCCGCGTTTTCCTCCAGGAGGGAGAGAACGACCTCGACAACCTCCACGGCAACTGGCCGCTCGCCAACCTCCAGATGGAGGCGGCTCTGAAGTTCGCGAACTACGACCACAAGCTCGTGATGGGAACGGGCAGACACAGCGGACGCCACGGAGGAGCGATCTTTCCGGACACCCTGCGGTGGATCTGGCG
>JAGRPC010000465.1:566-3681 GCA_020439925.1 Verrucomicrobiia bacterium
CCATCGCCTTCCTTGTCCTGCCGCTTGCGGCCCAGGACATGCCGCTTTCGCAAATCCTTCCCGCCGATTCCGCGTGGGAACTCGTCGCCGAGGGCTACGAGTTCACCGACGGTCTCACCACCGACGCGGAGGGGAACCTCTATTTCTCCGACGTCAAGGGCGGCAACGCCGTCTACCGCGTCGGCACGGACGGGAAAGTCTCCGAGTTCATTCCCGATGCCCCCGGTATCAGCGGTTTGAAATGGGGAGCCGACGGCCGGCTCTACGCCTGCGTGGCGAAGGAGCAGCGCGTCGTGGTCTTCGGCAAGGACAAGTCCCTCGTGGAACTCGCGAAGGAGGTCCGTCCGAACGACCTCGTCGTGACCCGTGACGGGAATCTCTATTTCTCGATGACCCCGACTTCGGAGATTCGCCGAATCGACCCGCAGGGGGTCATGAGCGTGGTCAGTTCAGGGGTGGTCGGAAAGCCGAACGGGATCGCCCTTTCCCGCGATCAGGGCACGCTCGCCGTCTCCGACCACGGGGGCAAGTTCACCTGGGTCTTCCGCATCGAGCCGGACGGCACCCTGAGCCGTCCCGGCAACTACATGACCCTCGTCACCCCGGTCGAGACTCCCGAAGTCTCCAAGGGCGACGGCATGACCACCGACATCCACGGGCGCTACTACGTCACCAGCGCCGAGGGGCTGCAGATCTTCGATCCCACCGGCCGCCTTTGCGGAGTCCTGCCTCCTCCCGATCCAGCCCTGCCGCTCGTGAGCTGCTGCTTCGCCGGCCCGGAACACGCCTGGCTCCACGTCGCCAACGGCGGGAAAATCTGGCGCCGCAAGACAAGCACGCAGGGCGCCCTTTCCTTCGAGGAACCGAAACCCTACGAGGCCCCGCCCAAGTGAGGCGACGGCCCCCACCCTCAGAAAAGCTCCCTGCTCTCGGGGTAGAGATCTCCTAACACGTCAACAAGAACGCGTCGGAATTCCTTCGCCAGCTTCTTCTTCAAGGTGGCTGGATCCACTCCCCTGGCTCCGTCTTTCCAGAGTGACTTCCAGTTTCCTCCGGCGTCGACCTTTTCATCGATCCGCGCCTGCCAGGCGGCGGGCTTGTGTTCCTCGTCGAGCCAGTTGCCCCGCCCCCTGCCAAAATGGGCGACGGCGAGATAGAGCAGAAGGATGGATTTCACCTGCTCGAGAAATTGAGCCTCGCTCCACCTTACCTTGTTGGTGCCGGTCTGGGTGAGGTTGTAGCCCTTCGTCAGCGCATAAGTGGTCGCTCCTCCGAGCAGCATGCCAACGAGGGCGCCCCCGCCAAAGGTCATACCGCCGGCGGCGAGGTCCGCCGCAAGCCCGCCAAGCAGCCCCGAGCCGACACCGCCGATCGCGGCCATGAGCGATTCTTCGACATTCCGTTTCACCGCGAAGGCCTCGCGGGACGAGGCGGCGAGCACCTCCGCCGTCTCCCCGGAAAGCCCGTGCCTGGCGATGAGGCGGTTCACCGTTTCCTTGGTGCGATCGGAGAGGCGCGCATACATGGCCCGCTGGGCCCGCTCGAAGTCACGGTCGCGGTCGCCCTTGCGGACCAGTTGCTTCAGTTTGTCGACAAAGGTCGCGGCTCCGAGCTCCTCGGTGTCGGAGAGGGCCGACCACGCGAGGTCGGCCATCATCGCGACCGAATCCTCGAAGACGTCGAGCTGGCGCGAGACCCACGCCTCAGAGAGAAGCCTCGCCGTTTCGCGCTTGCCTCCTGACAGCACCCCCGAAGCTTCGACGAAGATCTCGTGCTCCTGAGTCCAGCAGCGCGTGAAGGCGTCGAGGGTGGAGACCTTTTTCACGATGCGGTGTCGCGCGAGATGGGAACGCCACGCCTCCTCGTTTTTCCGGTCGCGCGCCGAATCGGGAGCGCCGGTCTGGTTGAGGAAGACAAGGACGGGTTTCCCGATCCACTCGATCACCTCGATCTCGAGATCGACATAACCCGTTTCCGCCGGGGTTTGCGAGGCATCGACGAGGTAAAGCACGACATCGGCCTCGGACTGCACGTTGCGGATCGCCTCCTGGCTGCACCAGAGGGAGCGGTCGGTGACCCGGTCCCACACCTGGTGCAGGATCCAGCCCACGGGATTGTCGCTCGCGCGGAGCCGGCTGGCGAGCTTGGCGAGATTCGACCCGAATCCGGGGGTGTCCCACAGCAGCGCACGACGCCCGCCGCTCTCGATGAGCGGATAGGCCTCGGGCACGAGGGTGACATGGGCGCTGTCGGCGACTTCCCCGACATCGCGGCGGAGCAGGGTGCGGGCGAGGGCCGTCTTTCCCACATTGGTGTGGGAGATGAGGCTGAGCACCAGCTCGTGATCGGCGTTCTCGGGCATGAATCAGGAATCGACGGTTGCGAGAGGTCTCATCGTCTCCGGGGCAACGAGGAGAGACACTCCCCCGCCCTCGAAGAGACCGGTCCACGCCGCCACCCGCTCGGAACGGCGTTTCCCGGCGTCGGAGAAACCGGAGGCCTTCCGGTCGAACGACGTGGCTTCCAGGAGGATCACCCTCACCGGCGCGGGGGCGCCGCCGGAAAGCGTCTCGTAAACCAGAAGATGGGTCTCGCGTTCCGGGGTGGACGCCAGGGAAAAGACGGGAATCCATTCGGCGACCTCCGCGGGGAAGGCGGAAATCTTTTCCTCCTCGCCGAACGCGACCGGCTCCAGCCAAACCGCCTCGACGGCACTACCCCATTCGTCTTCGAGCCGCCGCACGAGCGACGACCTGGCAGTCTTGTCAGGATCGATTCCATAGGGCACCAGCGCCACTCGCCGCGAGCTGCCGGAAGAGGTGGCCAGGAGACGGGCAAAATAACGCGGCGCGGTTTCCCGATAGGGCAGGCAGCGGACCAGGACCGCTGAGCGCCATCTCCAGACGAGGGCGAGAAAAGCCCGCGGCGCGAGGACGTAGATCCCGATGGTGATCGCATACCAGTGGATCCATCGCGCGGCGTTCTCGCCAGGATTCTCCGCCCCGCGTATCGCCTCCAGTTCGTCCGCTCCCGGCAGATCGCTCCCGCCGAGGGCGGCGGCCGGACCGATGAGGATTTTCAGGATCGGCCGCAGCGCTTCGCTGTCCTGAATGAA
>JAGRPC010000466.1 GCA_020439925.1 Verrucomicrobiia bacterium
GCGCAGGGGCCGTAGTCGATGGTCTCACCGGAGAGGCTCATGTTGTCCGTATTCATCACTCCGTGGATGAACCCGAGCCCCATCCAGCGAGCGACGAGGAGGGCCTGGCGTTCCATCACTCCCTCGAGCAGGGCGAGGGCAGGTTTTTCCGCGTCCGCGCGTTTGGGGTAGTGTCTCCGCAGGGCATAGGCGACGAGGGTTCCGAGACTTTCGAGATCTCCTCTCGAAGCAAAGAATTCGCAGGTGCCGATGCGGAGATGGGAGCTGGCCACGCGCGTAAAGACCCCGCCGGGTTCGACCTCCTCGCGATAGACCTTGTCTCCGCTCCAGACGGCGGCGAGGGCGCGGGTCGTCGGGACTCCGAGCGCGTGCATGGCTTCCGAGACGAGGTATTCGCGGAGGACCGGCCCGAGGGCGGAACGCCCGTCTCCTCGCCTCGAGAAGGGGGTGGGTCCCGAACCCTTCAGCTGGATGTCGCGATGTCGGCCGTCCTGGTCAATCACCTCACCGAGAAGGAGGGCACGACCGTCCCCGAGGACGGGGGAAAAGCCGCCGAACTGGTGTCCCGAGTAGGCGGCGGCGAGAGGTTCGGCGCCTTCCGGCACGAGATTCCCTGACAAAACCGCCAATCCCTCCTCGGAGTCGAGCCTCGCGAGGTCGATCCCGAGTTCTTCCGCGAGGTTCCGGTTCAGCGCGATCCATTCCGGCGAGGAAACCGGCGTCGGGTCGACGCGTGCGTGGAAGCTCTCCGGGAGGCGCGCGTAGGTGTTGTCGAAGGGGATGGGCATCCACTTGGTTATGCGGTCTTGCGCCGCATGAAGAACGAGAGCACGTAGAATCCCACGGCCAGGAGAACGATGAAGGGGCCGGTGGGAATGTCATATTGATAGCTCAGGGCGAACCCGGCGGTGTTCGAGATCGCGGTGAGGACCACGGCGGAAACCATGATGATCCAGAGCGATCGGGAGAATCGGGAGGCGGTCGCGGCCGGAAGGATGAGGAGAGCCTGCGAAAGGATGAGGCCGGCGACACGGACCATGAGGACGACACACATCGCCGTGAGGGTGAGGAGAAGAAAGTAGTAGGCGGTCGCCGAAACGCCGCGGAGTCGGGCGAATTCCTCGTCGAAGGAGACGGAGACGAGCTTGTGGTAGAAAAGCGCGACGAGGGCGAGAACGACGACACCGAGGGCGAGGGTAAGAACGACATCGCCCTTTGAGGTGAGGAGAATGTTGCCGAAGATGAAGCTCTCGAGGTTGACGCTTTTCCCGGGAGAGTAGTGAAGGAAAAGAAGGCCGGCGGCCATGCCGGTGGCCCAGATCGCGCCGATGATGGTGTCCTCGCGCTCCTTGAAGCGGATCGTAACCCAGCCGATCACAGCGACGGAAAGGAGTCCCGCGGCGATCGCTCCGACCATGGGAGTGAGCCAGGGGAGGTCGTAGACGCGGCTGTAGTAAACCGAGGCGCCGATTCCCCCGAGGATGCTGTGGGCAATCGCCGAGGCGACATAGCCGATCTGGCGAACCACGACGAGCGAACCCACGACCCCGAACGTGAGGCTCGAGACGATCCCGGCGAGGAGCGCGTAGCGGATCAGCGGCACGGTCCGCACCGCGTCGAAAAAGTCTCCGAGGAAATCAGTCATGCTTGCAGGCGGAGTGGTCCCCTTGCTGGTGACGGGTGCGCCGATCGTGTTCGAGGCGGCGGCGGCCGCTGTAGATCTCCTTGATGGTCTCGCCGGAGAGCGGGAGGGAATGACGGTGCACGCGGTGGTTCACGCAGAGGACGGAGTCGCCGATGGAGGAGACGAGGTCGAGGTCGTGCGTGATCATGAGGATGCTCATGCGGTGACGCAGGGAGGCCAGGGTCTCGATCAACTGTGCTTCGATGGTGAGGTCGATGTTTGCGGTCGGTTCGTCGAGGAGAAGAACCTCGGGCTCGCAGGCGAGAGCCCGAGCAACCATGACCCGCTGGCGTTCGCCCCCGGAGAGGGCGGAAAACGGACGCTTGCCATAGCCTGACAAACCCACGTCGGCGAGGGCGGTCTCGGCGACCTCGCGGCACTGCTTTGAAAAACGACCGAAGCGGATCCGGTCAAGGCGGCCCATCAGGACGATATCGAGGGCGGAAATGGGAAACTGTGGGTCGAATCGCATCGCCTGAGGCACATAACCGACGGAGGTGCGAGCTTCACGCGGACTTTTTCCCAGGACGGTGATGGATCCCTTGACAGGTTCAAGCAAGCCGAGCACCAGCCTGGCGAGTGTGGATTTGCCTCCTCCATTCGGGCCGATAACGCAGAGCGACTCCCCGCGGTGGAGGGTAAAGGAGACGTCCTCAAGCACGGGGGATCGTCCGTAGGAGAAGGAGACCCTGCGGCATTCCAGGATGGCGGGAGCATTACTCTCCTGGCTGGGTAAGGGAGGGTTCAAGATTCCGTTGCAGAGGGTTCAGTTGACTCCCTGAGAGCAGATACCATGCGGACGGCCCGTTGTCACCCGCCTTGCCGGCATTCTCTTCAGGGAGCTCCGGCGATCGTTCCCGCGATCTTGCGGAGATTGGCGAGCACGTCCTTGTTAAGCGGATCGAGGGTCTCTACGCGACCTCCGATCGCTTCGGCAAGAGCGTTTGCGCTCGACTGGTCGAACTGCGGTTGGACGAAGACCGTGGTGACTCCCTCCTCTTTCGCCTGCTTCGCGATGGCGGCGACCTGTTTCGGAGTGGGCTTGCGGTTGCCGACTTCGATGGCCTTCTGCACGAGGCCGTAATCTTGAGCGAAATAGGCGAAAGCTCCGTGATAGACGTAGAAGGCGCGTCCCTTCTTCGGTTCGAGGGCGGTCTTCAATTCGGCATCGACGGTCTTCAGTTCGGCGGTGAAGGAAGCGAGATTGGCATCGATGGCGGAGGCGGCTTCGCCGGGCAGTTCCTTTTTGAGGAGCGTGGCCACCCGCCTGGCCTGATTCTCGAGGATGCGGGGAGAGAGCCAGACGT
>JAGRPC010000467.1 GCA_020439925.1 Verrucomicrobiia bacterium
TGAAGTTGCCCGCCACCATCAGGGTTTTGGTGGGGTAATTCGTCCGACGCACGTAGGGATGGCATCCTCCGCTCCCGAAGGTGCCCGAGGTGCCGTAGCGCAGATGACCGATGAGCACCTCGCCGCCGAAGTCGAAATTCCGCTTGAAGGATTCGGGATCGTGCGGATCGAGGAGGCCCTTGCGCTCCAGCTTCCGCATCGAGCGGAGCTGGTCCTCCATCACGCGGATGAGCGAATCGCGGTCGGCGCTTCGTTCCCGGAAGAGGTAGGGCTGCCCCAGCGGCATGTCGAGCTTGCAGCATCCCACCCCGACGCCGTCCTGGCCCCGGTTGTGCTGCTTCTCCATGAGGAGATAAAGGCGCTGGAACCCCCAGAGGCAGGTCCCGTAGCGATCATGGTAGTAGGCTAGATCCTTCTTCAGCCTGATGAAGGCAATGCCGCATTCGTGCTGAAGGGGGTCGCTCATGGGGAAAGTCTCGGATCGTCAGCCTTCCACGGTCACCTTCACATGCCCGGAGTCGGTAATCGTCCCGATGGCGCGGGCCCCGGGATGGAAGGACGTGGCCGCCTCGACCTGCCCGGCGGGAACGATCGCAACCCAGCCCCAGCCCATGTTGAAGGTGTTCACGGCCTCTTCGTCGGCCACGAAGGAGAGCACCTTACCGACCGCGCCGAGATTCCAGCGGGGAATGGTGATGTCGGCGCCCTTGCCGTCGAGGAGGCGCTCGAGGTTCTCGGGGAGACCGCCACCGGTGATGTGGGCCATGGCCTTGATGTCGATCTTCCGTTCCTTGAGACCCGCGACGACATCGTGGTAGAGGCGCGTCGGGGCGAGGAAGGAAGGCCACTCCTCGGTGGTGATGAGCCCGGGATTGACCTTGAGAATGCGACGGATGAGGCTCCAGCCGTTCGCGTGGAAGCCGTCCGAGGGGTAACCGACGAGCACGTCGCCCACGGCGATGCGGGTGGGATCGATCAGTTCGGACTTCTCCGCCGCGCCGACGCAGAATCCGCTCAGCTCGATGATGCCGTCGGGCACGATGCCCGGCATCTCGGCGGTTTCACCTCCGGCGAGGATGCAGTCGCAGCTCGCGAGATGCTCGGCCATGCCGGCGATGAGGCGCTTGATCTTGTCCTTGTCGATGCGCCCGATCCCGACGTAGTCGAGGAACATGAGGGGATCGCCACCCGTCGTGAGGATGTCGTTCACGTTCATCGCGACAAGATCCTTGCCCGCGATTTCGAGGAGATCGTGCTCGAGGAGGAGCTCCAGCTTCGTCCCGACCCCGTCGCAGCCCGTCATGATGACCGGCTCCTTGTAGCCGCTGAGATCGTAACTCGCGGCGAAGAGGCCGAAAGCTCCCATGAGGGAACGTTTTCCTTCGGTCGAGCGCCGCAGTTCGCCGATGTCGCCGACGAGAGCGGCGGCTTCCTTGATGTCGACCCCGGCGGCCTTGTAGGTGAATTCGTTGCTCATTGGAAAGTTAAACTGGATCTCAAATAGTGGCATGGGCTTCCAGCCCATGCATCGTGAATGGACGCCGTAGAACCGTAAAGGTCCCATGGTGAAGAAACGGGCGAGCGAAATAGCGATTCACGGTTTCCAGCCCCAAGTGAGCCTTGTCACGGTGCATGGGCTGGAAGCCCATGCCACATTTCGCCACCATGACAGCACTCATCAAACCTCCCCCTCCTTGATCGCCTGATACAGCGATTTGAAAATCCAATAACCACTGCCCCAGTCCCCTTCTCCCTGGCCTTCCCAATCGGGATCGTAGTGGTCGCGGGCCTTCATGAAACGCTCGGGATGCGGCATGAGCCCGAAAACGCGCCCGCTTTCGTCCTGCAGTCCCGCGATGCGCTCGAAGCTGCCGTTGACGTCGTCGCCGTAGACCAGCGCGGCGGCACCGCTCTTCACGTAACCCGCGGCTTCGGCGGCCTCCTTCGTCACGAGGCGCCCCTCGGCGTGGGCGATGGGCAGCTCGAACTCGGCGGGACACTGGGAAAGGAAGGGGCTCTTGGGAGCGAGATTCTTCAGCTTCACCCACTGGCACTGGAAACGCCCGCTCGCATTCTCGACGAGGCTGCCCGCGGGGAGCAGGTCGAGCTGGGTGAGGATCTGGAAGCCGTTGCAGATCCCGAGGAGGTAACCGCCGTTGTCGCGGAAGTCCTTCAGGGTCTCTCCGATCTTCTGCTCGGTGACGAGGCTGGCGATGCGGCCCGACATGACGTAGTCGCCGTAGCTGAATCCGCCTGACAGAACCACCAGGCTCACGCCCACGAGCTTCTCCGGCTTGAGGGCCGAGACGGGGAGCACCTCGGTGACGAATCCGACCGCCTCGAGGGCGCGGGCCGTCTCCGCGTCACAGTTCGTGCCGGGGAATTTCAGTAGTAGCGCGCAAGGCCGGTCTTCCATAGTCCTTTGAGGTCGGCGAGAGGTTCGTTGACGAGAGTTTCCTTGCCCCACTCGACCCGGAGGTTCGCGTGTTCGGTGGTGGCGCGTCCCAGCGCCGCGAAGGGCAGCCCCTCGAAGAGATCGGCGACCTTGGCGAGGTCTTCCGGCGCGACCTCGATGACGAGGCGCGAGGGCGACTCGCCGAAGAGCATCGCCGCCTTCGAGGCATCGTCGTCCATGGGCAGGGAACAGAGGTCGATCTCGAGACCGGCCTTCCCGGAGAAGGCCATCTCCGCGAGCGTCACCGCGAGGCCGCCCTCGCTGACATCGTGGGCCGAGCGGATGTATCCCTTCTTCACCGCCTCGTGATACTGGACGTAGCACTTCCAGGCCTCCTCGGCGCGGGTCGCGGGAACGGAGGCGTTTTCAAGGCCATGCCGGCGTGCGAAGACCGAACCGCCCAGGTCGCCCGAGGTGTGCCCGATGATCGCGAGGAGGCTGTCGCTCTTGCGAAGCGAGGCCCCGGTGACGTGGCTCTCCTCCTCGACGATGCCCATGCCGCTGATGAGGATGGTCACGGGAATGGAGACGGGACCCTCCTTCGTCTCGAAGTAGTTGTAGAAGGAATCCTTCCCGGAAACGAAGGGAGCGCCGTAGACCTCGGCGACCGCGGCGATGCCCTTGACCGTCTCGACCAGCGCGCCGAGTTCCTCCTCGGCGTCGGGATTGCCCATGCAGAAATTGTCGAGGATGGCGAGGCGCCCGGGATCGGCTCCGGCCGCCACCAGTTGCCGCACACATTCGTCGACACAGGCGGCGCCCATCGCGTAGGGATCGGTCTTGCCCCACTCGGGCAGGAGGGACACGCCCATGGCCATGAGCCGCTTGCTGCCGCTGATGCGGAGGACCGAGGCGTCCTGCGGCGCGTCGCCGGAGGCGCCGGCGAGCGGTTTCAGGACCGTGTTGCCCTGCACCTCGTGATCGTATTCCCGGATGATGGGTTCGCGCGAGACGATCGCAAAGTCGGTGAACAGATCGCGGAGGGCCTCGCCCGGCTTGGTCAGAACCGGCGCATCGACCGGTCCGGTCTTTTTCGTCCAGCGCCCCTTGAGGTGGCGGGTGGGAGCGTCGTGGAGTTTCGTGCAGTCGAGTTCGCAGACGGTGTTGCCGTGGTGGGTCACCTTGAGGATGCCCGAACCGTCGGCGCTGCCGAGTTCGGTGAGTTCGGTCTCGTAGAGGTCGGCGAGTTTGCGCAGTTCGGGGAGGGACTCCTCCTTCACCGCGAGGACCATGCGTTCCTGGCTTTCGCTGATGAAGACCTCCCAGCTCACCAGCCCGGGTTCCTTCAGCTTCACCTGGTCGAGGTCGATGACCCCGCCGCATTCCTCGAGCATCTCGCCCGCGGCGCTGGAGAATCCACCCGCGCCGCAGTCGGTGATGAATTCGATGAGCCCCTTGTCGCGCGCCGCGAGGACGAAGTCGGCCGCCTTCTTCTCTTCGATCGGGTTCCCGATCTGCACGGCCTGCTGGTCCTCCTCGTGGCTCTCCGTGTCGAGGGCCGCGGAGGAAAAGGTCGCCCCGTGGAGTCCGTCCCGACCCGTGCGACCGCCCACGGCGATCACCTTCATGCCCGCCTCGATCTTCTTCTCGATGTCCTTGATCGGGATGACCCCGGCGGTGCCGCAGAAGACGAGCGGATTGTAGATGTAGGAATCGTCGAACTGGATCGCGCCGCTGATCGTGGGAATGCCCATGCGGTTCCCGTAGTCGCGCACGCCGCGGACGACACCCCGCATCACCCCGAGCGGGTGGATGACGTCGTCGGCCTTGATGTGGTCCATCGTCGTGTCCGGCGCGCCGAAGCAGAAGACGTCGAGCGAGCCGATCGGCTTCGCCCCCTTCCCCGCCCCGAGGATGTCGCGGATGACCCCGCCCAGACCCGTGTTCGCCCCCGCGTAAGGTTCGATCGCGCTGGGGTGGTTGTGCGTCTCCGCCTTGAGGCAGACCGCGAGCTCGTCGTCGAGCTGGATGAAACCCGCGTTGTCGTGGAAAGCCGAGAGAACGAAACCCGGCTTGCGGTCGAAAATGCGTTGCGAGACGTCGCGGATATAGGTCTTGAAAAGCGAGTTCACCGTCTCCGCCTTGCCGTCGACCTCGTGCTCGATCGTCGCGCCGAAGATCCGGTGCTTGCAGTGCTCGCTCCAGGTCTGGGCGATCACCTCCAACTCGACGTCGGTGGGTTCGCGGTCCCACTCGGCGTAGATCGCCTGGATCGCGAGCATGTCCTCGCGCGAGAGCGAGAGTTTCATGAACTTGCTCAGCTCGAGGAGTCGCTCGCCGTCGAGATCGGAGATCTTGAGGACGCGGTAGTGATCCGCCGGAGCCTCGGCGATGCGTTCGAGGGGATTCAGGGTCGCGGGATCAGACATGGCCGGGGAGGACGTTCCATTGGTGAATCGCGGCGTTGCAGAGGTCGCGGACAAAACGTCCCGACTCATCGCCCTTGCCACCGAAGAGGTAGATGCGCTGGCGGATGCGGAGATCCTTCAGCTCGAATCCGGGGGACGGGATGCCGCGGTAGTAGGAAAGGATCGCCTCCTTTTCGAGATCGAGGGCCCCGGGTTTCATGCCGTATTCGAGGGCGAAGGAATATCCCTCCAGCGCCGCGTCCTCGCCGGCGTGCAGTTCCTGGCTGATCTCGTCGAGGAGGGTCTTCTTCACGAAGGCCTCCATCGACGCCTGGTCCCCCTCGTAGTCGAGTTCGTAGCGCCGGGTGCGGCGGTAGGTGAGCCCTCCCGCGAGCGGCTCGTAGAGAAGGCCGTTCGCGTCCCCCGCCTCGATGAAGCGGTCGCTGATTTCGTAGATCTCCCGCATGGTGGAAACGAGGGGTGTTTGACCCGTGAATTGGTGCCTTCACCCCTAGGCGGGAATCCGGTCGAGTCAACCGGCCGGGAAGATTAAATTCCGTTTATTTTCCCCGGCTCGCCGGACTCCCCTGCGCCACCCTCGCCGCCCCCGTCCCCGCTCTTCCCGGAAAGGCCTTCCCGACGGCACTCGCGGACGACGAAAGGAACGATTCCCAGTTCCTTGCACTTCTGGCGCACCCGCTCGCTGCTGACCCCGATGTCGCGGGCGATCTTGGAACAACGCTCCCGCCCGAGCCGCTCCACCACCTCGTCCGTCCAGATCCCCTTCCGTCGGCCCTCGTTCTGGCTCCACGGGGCGATGCCGAGGGATTTCCGCTTCCTCCGCACCACGTCGGAGGTGAGATGGAGCCGCTCCGCCACATAACGGTCCGGCATCGTCCCCAGCAGCGCCATCGCCTTCTCATCCTCGGCTGGAAAATGGCAGGACGGACGACGCCCCTTGCCCCCGAGGAAGCCCGGGATCTTCAGGAGTCGGCGCCGGGCCGTGACGCAGGCCGTGGGGATGCCGATGAGGCGCGCCACCTCGCTGTCCTTCACCTTGCCCAGCATCGCGAGTTCCGCCTTCGTCCAGGTGTGCCAGCGATTCGATCCCCTCGCGTAGCT
>JAGRPC010000050.1:0-25642 GCA_020439925.1 Verrucomicrobiia bacterium
GGCTCAATCTCGGCGCCATCGCCCGCATCTGGCGAGGCGGGTGCATCATCCGGGCCCGTTTCCTCAACCGCATCACCGAGGCCTACGAACGCAATCCCGAGCTCGTGAACCTGATGCTCGATCCCTTCTTCCTCGACATCCTCAACCGGAACCAGGCCGACTGGCGGGAGATCGTCGCCCTCGGCGTGACCAACGGAATTCCGATTCCCGCCTTCAGTGCCTCGCTCGGCTACTACGACAGCTACCGGGCCGCGCGTCTGCCTGCGAACCTGCTCCAGGCCCAGCGGGACTTCTTCGGCGCGCACACCTACGAGCGCACCGACAAGCCCGAGGGCGAGTTCTTCCACACGAACTGGCCCGAGGTGGTGGAGGATTGAGGTCCTGGATCGGGAGATTCATGAAACCAAAAGGAAGGCTGAAAAGCCTCCCTTTTTTCGAAAATCCATGATCAAGCCATAGGCGGGACCATTCGCTTCTGATAACCCTCAAGCGTCGGTATGACCGCCGGACTCCGGTGCTTCTGCCGATACTTAGTTTGGTTCAGAGTTGGTGGGGGGACGGGAAGAAGATTCCCGTCCCTTCGCTTTTCCGCTTTTCAGAGAATTCCGCCGGGACCGTGGGGGTCCGGACCGGGTTTTGGCTCGGCGGTTTTCTCGGGCAGTTGGGCGGGACCATCCGGCACGCGGATCTGGAGGTGATCGATTTTCATCAGCTCCAATTGGTCGCGGGCAGGTTCGGGGAGCGCTTCGACGCCCTTGTCCGGGTCGAAGGGTCCTTCGTAGACGACTTTCCCTTCGGCATTCTTGATGACGAGGTGATGATCGTCGTTTTTCCGGGTCAGGGTCAGCTCGCCTTTCTCGTTGTCGATGTTGAGGACCCCCTCGCTTCCAAAAACATGAAGGGGAAATCCGGGTGACAGGCTCACCGGAGGAGGACCTCCCGCTTCAGGTTTGTCCTCGTTCCGACGGGGCGGGACCTCTCGACGGTCCGGGTCGGGAAGTTTGCCGGGCTGATGGCGCTGCCATTTTTCCATCCACTCCCGCTGCTGGCGCAGGATTTCGTCCTGCTGGCGCCGGATCTGCTCCTGCCATTCGCCGAAATCACGTCCGAAATCCGGCGGAACAGGCCTCCCCGGAGACCAGGCGGGGCGCTCGCCCCATGGGCCGAAGACCGCCTCGTCCGCTTCTCCGAGGGTCACTTCAAGCGACTCTTCCTTACCCTTGCGGATCAGGCTCAAGGTGGCGCGGTCGCCGCTGCGTTTCTCTCGAACGAGGAGGGAAAGGTGGTCGGGCGAGATCAGCCGCTGGTCGTCGAAGCGAACGAGCACGTCGTTGCCGCGCAACCCGGCTTTCCCGGCAGGGGAATCGGGCATCACCTCCACCACCTGGATGCCGAAGCCGTCGGGCAGCTCGAGATGTTCGCGCAAAGGGGGCTCCACCGGATGGGTGGAGATGCCGAGCCAGGTTCGCTTTCCGGGGACGGGAGGCTGAGACTCCCTTTCACCGGCGGGGTGAGGGCGGGAGGCGGGTTTTTCCACCTTGGGGTCACGTCGACGCGGCTTCTCTTTCTTATCCGCGTGGCCGGAAGGGCGGGCTCCGTCTTCCTTCGGAGACTGGGGGTTTGCCGATTCTTCGGCGTGGAGCGGGCTGCCAAGCAACAGTCCGCCGAGGACGGCGCAGAGGACTGAATACTTCATCATGGGTTGGGGGTCGGGGTTTTTTTGCCGGAGAGGGCCGGCGAAAGGATCGTTCGTTCAGTTTTGGGGAAGGGGGACGAGAACTTCTTCGCTGCGGGGGCGGAAGAAGCGGATGTTGGTGCCGCTCTCGGGATCGTGCCAGTGATAGGCATCCTGGATCTCGACCTGGAGACGCTGGCGCATGCCGCTGTCGGTCTCGATGAGACCACCGGCGGAGGTGTTCACGATGGTGCCGTGGGCGGAGACAGGGAGGAAATTCGGAACCGACTCTTGCGGCCGTGATTCTTCCGTGGGGACGGAAGAGGGATGGGTCGTTTCGGTTTGGGCAATCGTCCCTTTCCGGGACTCTTGAAGGCGATCTCCATAGCGGAAGAGAGCGAAGCCGAAGGTGGTGATCAGGCACAGGAGGAGAAGCGGGACCACTCGGGCCCACTGCATGCGCACCGGACTGTGGTCGCGCTGGAACTCGAGCCGCTTCCGCTCATGCTCGAGCTCCCCGACAAAACCGACGTCGAGAGGGCTCGGGGCGAGCCGCTTCAGGAGGGCCTCGAGGTCGTCGTCGTCGCCGCGGCTGTCAGGTGTTTCGCTCATCCTTCTTTCGGTAGAGCGATGCGGCACAGGATTTCTGTCTAAGCCTTCTGCCTGATTCTTCCATTTTTGCCGAAGGACCGGTGGATCACCGATAAATCCGCCGGACGCGGGTGGAAAGACCCGTGAGGATCTCCCACGGTATCGTGCCGGCCCGCTCGGCCAGTTCGGTCGCGCTGATCCACTCCTCGCCCTGACGTCCGATCAGGACCACCTCTTCCCCGGCTGCGACCTGATCCAACGATGAAATGTCCACGACGGTCTGGTCCATTGTGATTCGTCCGAGAACCGGGCAACGTTTGCCCTGGATGAGAACCTCCGCTCCGGAGTTCGACAGGTGCCGCGGATAACCGTCGGCGTAACCTGCCGCTAGGGTGGCGACCCGCATGGGGTGCGGAGTGACGAAGGTTCTGCCATAGGAGATGCCCGATCCCGCCGGCACTTCCCGAACCAGGGTGACACGGGTCTTCAGACTCAGCACCGGGCGCAATGCCTCGCCGAGAGAGGGAATCGGCGAAATGCCGTAGAGGGCCAGCCCCGGTCTCGCGAGCGTTGCGAATGCCGTTTCGCCGTGGAAAGCGAGTATGCCGGCACTGTTGCCGAGATGAACCTGGCAACCGGATTTCGGAGCGCACCGCGTGACGATTTCCCTGAAGCTACCGATCTGGGAATGGGTGAAAGCGGCGTCCTCGTCGGCAGAGGGGAAATGGGTCGCGAGGCCCTCGAGTCGGCAGCCCGGGTGTGAGTGAATGCTCTCGACCAGCTCGGGAAAGGCGGAAGGTTGGGATCCCATCCTTCCCATGCCGGTGTCGACGACCGCGTGGAGGCGAGCCGCGCATCCGGAGCGCCGTGCCGCCTCGGCGTAGGCTTCGACCTCCTCCGTAAGGGAAACGGAACCCGAAAAACCCTCGCGCACGATGGCTTCGATCTCCCACGGAGTCGCTGGACTGAGGACGAGAATGCCGGTCTCCCTGCCGTCGGTCGACCGGTGTACCTGTCGTGCCTCCTCCAGGTTGGCCACGCCAAACCAGTCGACTTCCCCGGCGAGAGTGGCCGTGACCTTTTCGAGTCCGTGACCGTAGGCATCGGCCTTGACGATGGCCATGAGCCTGCAGTTCGGGCCGGCGAATTGCCTGCAGACGTACAGATTGTGTCGCAGCGCCCCCAGGTCGATCTCGGCGGAACACCTCGGGGGAATCTCGGCGGAATCGACCGGGCCCATCATCGTCGCACCGCGAGTTCCTGCTGGATCGGCTCGAAGTTGCCTTCCTCGCAGCAGCGGACGAAACCTTCGCAATACGCCTTGAGCTTGTCCCAGACGATACGGATTTCCTCTGACTCCTCGACGGAAATGTGGTTGTCGAGGGCGGCGCGGGATACGGCATCCAGCAGGCCGGCGAATTGCTGCACGATCTGGTGGGTCGCCGGGACCACCGCATAGCCGCTGGTGGGGCAGTTCTTGGGATTCTTCACGAAATAACCGCCGGCCCGCTGGCTGAGCCATTCGATGATTGCAGGGTCCCGGGTGAGTTTGACGAGTTCCTCGACGCGGTCGAGCGGGTTCCGGCTTCCCGATCCAAGGCCTTCGGCCGGCTGCGCCCACTTGTAGACGAGCGAGAGGGAGACGCCGAGTGAGGCGGCGATTTCCTTCGGGCTCGCGTGGGGGCCGTCAAAGGCCTCTTTCAGAACTTCGTGCGATTCCATGATGTGTCGGAGTTTGCCCGAAGGCCGCGGTCGTGACAAGGTCGGAAACGACTCCTCCCGAACCCAGGCCCGGTTTTGCGTGCGGGCCTGTCCTTGTCGCGGGGGAATGGTTCGGGTATCGCTTCTGCGAATCCTCTGAAAACCCATGTCCCTTCCCCATACGCTCGTCTGGTCCGCCGTCTTTCTCCTTCTTCCCGGTTTCGCCCGGGCCGGGGAAGCGGTGGACCTCTTCAACGGCAGGAATCTCGATGGCTGGGACGGCGATCCGGCTCTTTGGAAAGTCGCCGACGGAGTCATCACGGGCACCTGCACCGGTCCGGGAACGCCGAAACACAACGATTTCCTGATCTGGCGGGGAGGGGTTCTCAAGGATTTCGAACTGACGGTGACGATGCGCGTTCTCGGAGACAACAACTCGGGAATCCAGTATCGCAGCCGCTCCCTTCCGGAAGTCGGGCCCTGGGCGATCGCGGGATATCAGTGCGATGTTCATCCCGCCATCGAGCACACCGGGATGACCTATGAGGAGAAGGGCCGCGGGATTTTTGGACTCAACGGCAAGAGTGTCATGCTTGATCCCGAGGGGCAGCGCTGGCTCGTGGCCGAGCACGAACCGGTCGAGGTGGATGTTTCAGAGTGGAACACCTACACCGTGACGGCGAAGGGGAACGTCCTCGAGCACCGGATCAATGGCCGGCTTACCTCCCGTCTCACCGATTGCGACGAGAAGGGCCGCGCCCTCGAGGGATTGCTGGCCTTCCAGCTTCACAGCGGCAACGCCAACACCGTGGAAGTCCGCGAGGTGAAACTGAGGGAACTCGAAGGCGGCGGGATTCTCCCCTTCGTGTTGCCGGAAGGCGCTACAAAGATCGCCAAGCCGACCACCTCGCGTCCCCAGGGACTTGGCAAGTCGGCCCCGGCGAACGCGGCTCCCGGGAAACCCTGAACCGTGGGAGGGCGCGATTTTCGTCATCGCATCGCCGCCCGCCACCGTGTCGGCGTCTGGCCCGTCTGCTTGCGGAACCAGCGGGAGAAATAATTCTGATCATCCATTCCCACCGCTGCGGCGATATCTCCGACCGACCCGTCCGAGCGTTGCAGGAGTCGCGTGGCTTCGTCGAGGCGGAGTTGGTTGAGCAGACCGCCGGTGGTGGCGCCGGTCTCGGCGTGAAGCTGGCGGTTGAGGTGATCGAGAGTGCGTCCGAGATCCGCGGCGACGTTCCCCGGGGTCAAGGCGTTGAAACCCCGACGCGAGACGATCGACCTCACCGACGCCGCGACCGGCCCTTCCGGAACGGAGTTCTTGTTCCCGTTCACCGCCCGTTCAAGCCGGGCGAGGAGACGAAGAATGAGCGCCGCCGTCTGAATGGAGAAGTCGTCGTGGGAGCGTTGCTGCTCATGCAGGGCGAGGAGCCAGCGTTCGATGGCGGCGAGATCGCGGGCACCCATAACGGCGCGTCCGGACCAGTCGAGAGTCTTCTCCGACTCAAAGTCGATCACCAGGCAGATCGGGCGGACCGGGCGGGTCTTTTCGAACCGGTGCGGCCGGCCCGGAGGAATCACGAGGACGGTTCCCCGTTCCACCGGCATCGCTTGCCCGCCAAGGTGCTGGCGACCTTCGCCGCGAAGGTAGAGCAGCATCTGGGCGAAGCGATGGACATGTTCTCCAAGCCGCTCCACCCGGGGCATGTGCTGGTTGAGGGCCACCCTCCGGATCGTGAAGCCGGGCCAGCGGATCCTGAGGTTCTCCAGGAGAATGGGTTGAAATTCGCGTTTCCTCACGAAATCGACATCGGTTTTGTGCTAATCGGGACGAAATAATTCTCACTCTTCCGGATTCGATTTGCTAGCCTTCTTTTCATGATCTCCGATCCCGCCGATCTGACCCCCGCCACCTCCTGGGAGGAAACCGTCTGGGCGCACACGCCCGAAGAGGCCCTCGTCGATCACGAATCCAACCCGCGCCTCTGCGTTGCCACTCTCCTGCCCTTCACTGACGGAAAACCCGACTGGGCAGGATTCGAGAACAGCATCCGCTGGATGATCGACTGCGCCGAGGCCGCCGGCGTCGAGATCGCCTTCGTCCTCAACGCCGACACCGGCTATATCTTCAATCTTTCCCTCGATCTCTACTCCGAGGTCATCCGCCGTTTTCGGGCCTCCTTTCCGGAGCCGACCATCATTTGCGGCTCGACGGCGGTGGGCGCGTCCGGAGAGAGCTTCCGCGCGGAATGGTACCGGCCGCATTTCGAGATCGCCCAGGAATTCGACAAGGTCGAAATGATGATCATGACCTCGAAGCTCCTCAACGAGCTCGAGACCGAAAAGCGACGAGACGCCTACTTCGAAATCGCGGAGATGCTCACCGTCCCTGGCATCGTTCATGCCCTCGAGCCGGCCTTTGTGCCTTGGGCGACGCCCTACGGACCCTGGCTGCTGCACGAACTCGCGAATCACCCGAAATTCGTCGGAGGAAAGATCTCCACCCTCGACGAACCGCATTTCCTTTACTGGGCCGCGATGTGCCGCGACCGGAAGCTCGACTTCGCGCCACACAGCGGTGACGACTTCGGCATCGCCTCGGCCATCAGGATGGGGCTTCCCCTCCTTATCGGTGCCGGAGTCTCCGCCTGCCCGCTCATCTGTGAAGCGAAGCGCAGGTGGACCTCCACGCCGCTCGACACCCGCGTCTACAAGCTTTTCGAAGCGTTCCAGTCTCTCGAGGACGCCGTCTTCCGGCTCGACGCGAAAGGCAGCGCAGCCGCCTACAAACACAGCACCGCGCATGTCCTGAAGCTGCTCGGCCTCATCGCTTCCAGTGAGATCCATCCAGACTGCCCCGACGTCCGCCCTGCCGACGAAGCGGATCGCATGCGCGAGGCCCTCGTTCGCCCGCTGCGCGTTGCCGAGCGCCTCGGGATCAAGAATTTCAGCCTCGCCTGATTCCCTGTGATTGACTCCGCTTCACTCCGTCCATCTCCGCTTCACTCCGATTCATGTCTCGTGACTCAAAACTCTGCGTCCACACCATCACCACGAAACCGTGGCCGATCGAGGTGGCGATGGACAATTTCGCTGCGGCCGGGATCGGAGGGATCACGGTCTGGCGCCAGGCACTCGAGGGGCGTGACACCTCGAAAGTCGGCGAGGAACTCCGCTCGCGGAATCTAGAGATCGTCTCGCTCTGCCGAGGTGGGTTTTTTCCTGACAAAACCACCAAAGGCCGCGCCGAGGCCGTCGAGGAAAATCGCCGCACCGTTCGCGAGGCCGCAGAACTCGGAGCCCCGCTCGTCGTCCTGGTCTGCGGCGCCGTGCCCGGACAATCGCTCGCCGAATCCCGCAAACAAATCGCCGACGGCATCGCCGCAGTCCTGCCGCTCGCCGAGGAACTCAACATCCGACTCGGGATCGAGCCGCTTCACCCGATGTATGCCGACGACCGCAGCGCCATCAACACGATGGCCTCGGCCAACGCCGTCTGCGACGAGCTCGATCATCCCCTGGTCGGGCTCGCCGTCGATGCCTACCACGTCTGGTGGGATCCCGATCTCGCCGCTCAGATCGAGCTGACCGGCAAAAAGAATCGTCTCTTCGCCTTCCACATCTGCGACTGGCTCACCCCGACGACGGACTTGCTCAACGATCGCGGACTGATGGGAGAAGGTTGCATCGACCTCAAGGGCATGCGCGCGATGGTGGAAGCCGCGGGTTTCACCGGCTTCCACGAAGTCGAAATCTTCTCAAACCGCTGGTGGGCTGCGGATCAGGATGGGTTTCTGGCTTCGATCCTCGAGGCCTATCAAGAACACTGCTGAAGCATGGGAGAGCCGTGGACCATCAAGAAGACGGAACTCAGTTTCGAGCTGAGCCGACCAGCGTCTGCGACCAGCCTCACTCTCGCGATCTTTCTTCTGCCCCTGTTTTTTCTGGTCGCCACCGCCGGTGGATTCGCGCTGGTGCTGGTTGCGGGCGCGCTTGTGAAAACGGGAGGAATCGTGGCGTGGGGGATCTATGCGATCGGGGCGATCGCGGTCGCTGGCCTGCTGATCTCGACCGCGGCCTTTCACACGGCCTGGTTGCGGGATGCCGTTCCGTTGGTTCGTCGTCTCGAGCGAGCTGAGACGCCTGTCCTCTTCTCCGTCTCGGCGGATCGGCTCGTCCGCTTCGCGAACACTCCGACCGCAGGATACACCGCGCGACTCCATCGGGGGGCGGCGCTGGAGCGCCCCACACTGGGACTGTTCGGCTTTTTCCGCTACGCCTTCCGGAAACCCTCGTGGTTTTCCTCCCCGCTTGGCCATTTCCATTCCGCCGAAGAAGCCCTCGCGGCGGCGACCGGGCTTGCCGCGGAAATCAACAGCTGGCTTTCGGGATCTCGGACGCCCGTCAAAGCGGAGGACCCAACCGCCGAACTTTTTCCCTGGCTTCGGGACCCCAGCATCCGCCCGCCGAAAAAGTCGGACGAGCTGGAAGCCGTGCAGCAACGGATCGCCTTCGAGCGGGAGCAGGAAAAAATCCGCCTCTGGGAATCCCATTTTTCCACCGAACCACTCGAATTGAACGAGGGCGCCGAGGTCACCGGGGGGGCGGGCAAAGTGCGCTTTCGAAAGGAGGGACAAACTCCGAGCCTCGTGATCGAAACCCCGGCGGAAACCGAGGAGGTCGATTTGAGCGAAATCGTTCCCGGCGCCGAAGTAGCCGCCATCCGCGTTCATGTCGGTGATTACGTGCGCTACAACGACGAACAGGCCATCGCCGTGATCGTCGAGACGACTTCGGGTCACTTGTTCCAGATCCAGCGTTTCTACTCGAAGGAAGGCCACTGCAGTCACCGCTCCGTGACGCCGAACTTTCTGCCACCTCCTCAAGACCTTTCCAACTCATGAGCAATCACCGCATCGGCATCATCCTCAACGGCGTCACCGGACGCATGGGCACGAACCAGCACCTCGTCCGTTCGATCCTCGCGATCCGCGAGCAGGGCGGCATCCGGGTTTCACCCGGTCAGACCATCCAGGTAGACCCCATCCTGACCGGCCGCAACGAACACAAGCTGCGCGAGCTCGCGACGAAGTACGGCGTGGAGCGCTGGACCACCGACCTCGACGCCGCCCTCGCCGATCCGAACAACCAGGTCTTCTTCGACGCCAGCTCGACTCTGCACCGGGCGCGTTTCGTCGAGATGGCGGCCAAGGCGGGCAAGGCGATCTATTGCGAGAAGCCGACCGCCGTCGAAACGGCCGAGGCGGTGCGGCTCGCGAACCTCTGCCGCGAAGCCGGAGTGAAAAACGGCGTCGTCCAGGACAAGCTCTGGCTCACCGGCATCCGCAAGTTGAAGCTGCTCATCGACCAAGGCTTTTTCGGACGCATCCTCTCGGTGCGCGGCGAATTCGGCTACTGGGTCTTCACCGGTCACGACGCCGACCAGCCTATCCAGCGACCGAGCTGGAACTACCGGAAGGAAGACGGAGGCGGCATCATCATCGACATGCTTTGCCACTGGCGTTACCTCATCGACCACACTTTCGGCCCGATCAAAAGTGTTTCCTGCCTGGGTGCGGTCCACATTCCCGAGCGTCTCGACGAGTCCGGGAAACCCTACGATTGCACCGCCGACGACAGTTGTTACGCGACCTTCGAACTGGAGAACGGTGTCGTTTGCCAGTTCAACAGCTCCTGGGACGTGCGCGTGAGGCGCGACGATCTGTTTGTGATGAACGTTGACGGCACCCACGGCTCGGCCGTCGTCGGACTCCGCAAGTGCTGGGTGCAATCGCTCGGAACCACTCCCAAGCCGGTCTGGAATCCCGACATCCCCCAGCCGATCAATTTCTACGAGGGCTGGCAGGAGGTGCCCGACGCGACGGTTTATGACAACGCCTTCAAGATCCAGTGGGAGCTCTTCCTCCGCCACGTTGCCCTTGGCGAGCCTTTCCCCTATGATCTGATGGAAGGAGCGAAAGGCGTCCAGCTTGCCGAGGCCGGCCTGCAAAGCTGGGCCGAGCGGCGCTGGATCGACCTGGAACCGCTGGGGTGAGCGAGGCCGTTCGGAGGCATCACTCCTCCGCCTCGTAATAGTCGTCTTCTGCAATGTCCGGGATTCCCACGACAAGAACACGCATGCGGCCCCTCGCCCCGTGCACGACACCGGGAGGAATATGGACGAGTGATCCTTTCTTCACGGCCTCCTCAACGCCGTCGAGCACCACACAGCCTTCGCCCTCGAGCACATAGTAGAGTTCGGTGGAGCGCTTGTGGTAGTGCATCCTGGCTCCGTCCATGTCGACGGCATGCGCCCAGGCTGCGGGAGAGAGTGGGGCATCCTCGTGACTGATGAGCCGATCCCGCCATCCGCAGGCGCTGCGTTCTCGGGCGGCGTGACCCTCGTGACGAACGAGGAGCGGGCCGGTGGGGAGGTTGAGTTGGGTGGTCATGACACCGCCAATGACGCTTGCACCGGTGCGGTTACAAGGTGAATTCGTGCTCCCGGTAGAAACCGGGATACCAGGGCGGCCGGGCTTTTTTTGGTTGTTGTTGGCGGGCGGACTCTGCATCGTGTCGCCCTTCCGGAAATGAGACGCCTTTCTGTTTTGTCAGGGCCGCTGCTTGGATACGTGATCCTCGCGATTCTCGGCACTTTATTCGCGCAAGATCGGGAATTGGTTCCGGAGCGGGACTGGACCAGTGTCGACGGCAAGGTCATGCGGGCTTCCTTGATCGGATTCGAGAAAGGTCAGGGGCAATTCCGCACGCCGGAAGGTCGGCGTTTTGTGATTCCCGACGAACGTCTCTCATACCGTGACCAGGTGGAGGTTTTCGCCGCCAGGCTCAGATCCGAGTACGAGGTCAGTTATTCGGCGGACATCAACACCGACTTCTATTACTCGAAGCATATTCCCGCGAGCCGTCGGTCCGAGAAAAAATACAGCTATATCGGTTTCGGACCCGGTCGATTCAATCTGGCGATCGCTCTCATCGAACCCGGGGTGGATCTCGGCCGACACAAGGAGATCGTTTTGCGCGGCAGAGAGGGTGGAAAGGACGTGGTCTATCCCGTGCGAGAAACCGACATCAGGAGATTTACGCGCAATGGCAGCGAGCAGGTCTTCATCCGCCTGTCGTTTGTCCCGGGGCAGAATGAGGATTTACTCGAGTCTATCGAAGGTGCCCTTGCCGCAAGCTCACTGACCTTTGTCGCCAGGGGAGGGAATCTCGAGGAACGGGTCCTCGCCTTTGACGAAACGGAGTGTAACGGACTGCGGGAGATGTTGCAGGCCTATCGGCATGCCTCGATCCTGATTCGGGAAGGTTTTCTGAAGCGGGATCGTCTTGTCGACCAGGCCATCGATGCGGCAGGGAAGTCGGTCCCGAACGGATCGGATGGCGATCCGTTGGAGCCATTCCGAAAGAATCTATCACAGAGGAAATACGGTACCCTGCAATGGAAGGAGCAGTTGGTCGATGGGATCGGATTCCTTGGAGCGGACGTGGTGGTTCGGCAAAGCGACGGGGAGATCGTGAAGATCCCTTTCGGCGAGATCGAGGGCGAGGGAAGGAGACGCCTGTTCGAGAAACGGCTCGAGGAGGCCTACGGAAAGTCGAGATATGAATCCTCGGCTGGAGTCGCCGTGTTTTTCCATCCGGATTGGGATTCCCAGCGAATGAACTACAGCCGCTCGATTCTTCTCACCTTGAATCAGAAGGGCGAATACCTGCTCCGTCTCTTCGCTTGGACGGGCAGCTTCGGTGGCGCTTCGGTCAAGGAGATCTTCGTCCGTGGCGATGCCCAGGAGAAACCTTTCCCCGTTGAATGTCGCAGGGATGACTCCCATTCGAGGGAGCGAACGGACGGAACCCGAAACACGCTTGTGGGATGTTATCTTGACGTCAAGGGCTCGGAAGCAGCCATGGAACTACTGGGTTCGAAATCCATCCAGTTCCGGATCCGGTCCGACCAGAATCAGGACGTGAGTGTCACGCTTCAGGAGGAAGAACGAGACATCACCCTGGAGTCGGTCGCCCTTTACTGGTGGTCACGTCAGCTGTAAAAAGTGTGAGGATGGGAAAGCAAGAGAATCCGTTGCCTCGGGTCTCGCGCTGAATCCGGAACGGAGACCCGAGGGCATTTGATTCTACTCCCACTCTCCTCCAGGCATGCGGCGAGTGATCCCCCCGTTCTCGTCGATGGAGAAGATGTGGAGCCACTGGTGATCAACGAGGTCGCGGACAGTCGCCTGACGGCCGATCACGGAGTCGATCCGGTTTTGAGGAGCCTCGAGGAAGACATGCAGGCGGATCGGTTCGTGAATAAATCTTTCTCCATCGTGGACCGACTGAAGGGGAAGGCCGGTCTGGAGATCGCCCTGGTTCCCGATGCAGACTCCGAGGGTGCCGACCACATTGTGCAGCACCTTGTTGCCGCTTCCGAAAACCGCATTGTTCACCGTCGAGGCGTAATACTGGAGATTGATCCAGTTCGCCACCACCATGGGTGCGGACATGATCAGCTCGAGGATGGAGTTGTCCGGATCTTCCTTCCAGTTGTAGTCGTGGAGGAAAACACGGCCTCCCAGGTTCGCGTGAGAGGTCCTCGAGCGGGGCGCAGCAACGAACGCGGCATTCCCGGCGAGGCCCCATTCGGGCCGCACCTGCGACCAGTCGCGCGCGCGCCCGCACACCTGCCGGTCGATCCGGGAGTCTTCGGGAGTGATCCCGAGGAGGGCTGCTCTTTCGTGGCGGCTTCTTTTTCCAGCCTCGCCGAGGAGATCACCGAGGACCGCTACCTCGGCGCGATGGCTCGGGGGGACGCGGTCCAGATCGAATAAGGTCACTTCGTCGGTGGTGGTGTTGTGGAGTCCGGCGAGGAACCAGGTGTCTTCGGGAAGGCTGATACCGTGCTCGGAGGCGAGGCCGGCGCGCACCGCAGGATCGTTGAGAAGGGCGGCGCCGACCCGGGCGTTGGCATCGCCCGCATGGCCGCCACAGGCTCCGCAGTCGAGTCCGGACCCGTAGGGGTTGTTTGAGGTCTCGCTTCCATGCCCGCAGAGAAGGACGAGGCGCGCGAAATCGCGGGTGAGACCGAGGTTCTTGAGTATGCCGCGCGCGAGGGAGACCCGGTCGCTCGATGCGATGCCTTCGAGAGAAGGTCCGCAATGCGGTGTCGCCACCTTCCTGGGCTTCCCTCCGCCGAAACCATCCCGTAGCAGAAGGCCTCCGAAAAGGAGACCGCTCGTTTCCACGAAGGAGAAGCAGGAAATCGCCGAAGTTTTGAAGGCATTCCAGCCGCGCGTGAGGCTGCCCCCGAGACCGGCATGTCTCCGTGCGACGGCGTCGGCTTGTGCATCCTGGTGACATTCCCGAACGGTGTATTGCGGCTGAAGCAGCACCGGGCACTGAGCCTGGACCGTCGTCATTCCAAGGCCCTGATAGGCGATGGGAAGACCGAAGAACCCGGCGAAACCGCTGGTGTGGATGCCGGGCGAGACCGATTCAAGGGTGCGACGAAAGATTTCCGAGCGCACATCGATGCAGAAGACGGCCTGTGTTTCCGGTCGAGCCGTCGTCTTCGGCGAGGATCCGGAAGCGGAAAGGGCATGCTTCATTTTCCTTTCCCAGGCATGCTCGTGGGCGAGTTGGGCCAGGAGAGTCAGGGCGACCCGGACGGAGAGCTTCCTGACAGTCGTTTCTCCAGGGGTCGGAAATGGAGGCCAGGATTCCTCGAGCCCCGGGAGGGGGCAGGCGAGCTTTCGGGCGACGGCTTCACCTGCCACGCGGATGGCGAGCAGATCCGTCAGTCTGTTGTCTTCCGCATCCGTTTGTCGTTCGGTTTCGCGGATCTGGTATTGCAGGTAGCCGGCCCATCCGCGTATGGTGAAAAGGACATGATGCAACCAGAGCGGGGCGAACCCGGGGTCGATCCCGAGGACTTCGAGGGACTGGGCGAGCGCTTCTTCGGATGAATCTGGCAGTTCCTCGACGGCCTGGCGGAATCCGGAAAGCCCGTTGAATTCAGGCTGGCGGTCCAGGGCAGCGTGTTCTTTCCAGGCGAGATAGAGGGATTCTGTCCGGTCACGCCAGGGGAGTGGCCAGGCGCTTTGTCCCTCGTCGAACCACGCGGCGCAGAAGTCGGTCACCGATTCGACGAGGGCGGCGCTCCAGTGGGTGCCCTGGAGTTTGTCCACGGTCTCGGTAAAGGTCGCCAGGGGGCAGTCGGATTGGTGGTCCTCTGTTCCAGAGAGCAGGGCGGAACGAAGGGCCTCTGCGGTGAGGCCTTCGAGGAAGCCATCGGGAAGAAACTCTTCCAGAGACTGGGCACGCAGGACGGCGGCATCGAGATCGGCCAGGGAGATTTCGCCCGACGCGAGCTTTTCACGATAGTAGATGAGCTCCATCTGCATGCCGCCAGGCACGGCGCGGGAGAAGTGTTCGCAGGTTTCCGCGTAGGTGCGGCCGGTGAACCCGAGGAAAGGATTGACCGCGACAAAATGGCGAAGGGGCCAGAGCGGAGCGAGGAGTGAACAGGCGTCCTGGGCGGCGGTTCGGGCCGATGCGACGTTCCAGGCCTCTGGTTGGGTCAGTGGCGAGGGCTCGCGGTGGGGAGCGTTCATGGGAGGAAGAGGGGGATGGCAAGTGCAGGTGGTCATGGGATCGGATCAGTGGGCGTGAGAGTTGGAAGCGGAAGAAAAGAATCGGTCGGTGAGCCGGTTGGCCCAGGTGCCGAGGTAGAATCCACGGGAGGCATGGACATAAAGTCGGCGCACCAGGGGTTGGTCTGAAAGAACGGGCAACTGCGACTGGAAGAGGAGCACGGCGAGGAAGAGGAGCCCGACAAACCCGAGCACGACATACTCGAAGGAGGAACGTTCCGGTGCGAAGTGAGGGACTGCGTCGGCAAGGAGTCGGTCAAAGGCGCCGTGCAGTCCAAAGTAGGCGGCCGCGGCAGTCAGCCCGATCGCCCCGCCCCACCCGAGCAGCGAGGCTTCGTGCGAAGTGGACCAGAAGTTCCAATAGAGATAGGAAAGACCCATCAGGAAGATGGCACCGAGGAGAATCACACCGGGATCACTCGTCAGTTTCATTCCGAAAAGCGTTCCCATCCCGATGGTCGCCCCCACCGCCGCGAGGAGGGCGAGGAGGAGGATGCCGGGATGACCGGCGGGCCGGTCGGTGGGCGTCCAGGCCGACCGCTTCAGATCGATGACGCTCCCGGACGAGAGGAAGGCATGGGCCTTGTAGAGCGAGTGGGAGACGAGGTGGAGGATCGCGAGGGAGAAGGCTCCGAGCCCGCACTGGAGCATCATGAATCCCATCTGTGCGATGGTGGAGTAGGCGAGGGAGCGTTTTACGCTGGTCTGGGTGAGCATCACCACTGAGGCGAAGAGAGCGGTGACGGCGCCGACGAGGGCGAGCGTGTTGAGCGCGGCAGGGGCATTGACCACGACTGGTCCGAGCCGAACGACAAGGAAGCCACCCGCGTTGATGATCCCGGCGTGCATCAGCGCCGAGACCGGAGTCGGGGTTTCCATCGTGTCGGGCAGCCAGCTGTGGAAGGGAAACTGTGCCGATTTCAGCAGGGCCGCCGCCACGAGCAGCCATGCGAGCGAGGTGAGGCAGGGTGAGCTCTCTCCAAGGCTACGGGCCGACTCCGCCGCGGCGAACATGGCGGTGAAATCCCAGGTGCCGAAGCATTGCCAGGCCAGGAGCAGTCCCCCCGCCAGGCAGAGATCTCCGAGGCGGCTGATGAGAAATTTCTTCCTTGCCGCGAGGATGGCCGCTGGTCTGTTGGGATAGAAAGTGAGGAGGCGGTGCAGGGAGAGGCTGGTCGCCATCCAGGCGAGGGTGAAGAGAAGCAGGTTGCCCGAGGCGATGAGGACAAGGACCGAGGAGATGGTGAGGCCGAGCCATCTGGAGAAACGAGCCCGTCCCGGATCACCCGCCAGGTAGTTCCGCGCATAGCGGGTCACCACCGCCCCAAGGAAGGAGACGAGGAGGAGCATCACTACGGTGAGAATGTCCACCCTCAGTCCGAGAGGGAACCAGGGATGGGAGGAAGCTTTCCAATCCATGGGACCGGAGATTGCGAAAGTGGCTGCGAGAACGATCGAGGTGAGAAACGAAGCCAGTCCGAATCTCGCGTTTAGGCCGGCGGCATCGGTCGAGGCCACTCCCGAACGAGTGATCAACGCATTGAGCCAGCTGCCCGCGGCCGGAAGCAGGATCACGAGGAGAGCGAGGGCGGGAAGCAAGGGGGGGAGGCTCCCGGAGAGGGGAGTGACGATGGTGGAAAACAAGGCGGTCAAATTCATCGTGGCCACCAATGCGACTTCGGGAATGTTTTCTCCAATATATGTTTTGACAAAAATCGTTCTATTTTATCAAAGTATACAGAAGACCGGATCCGCCTTGTTCATGCTTAACTACCACCATCTCCGCTACTTCCGCGCCATCGCGAGGGAAGGCACTCTCACCGGCGCGGCGAGGAGACTGAACTTGTCGCAGTCCTCCCTGAGCATCCAGTTGCGGCAGTTGGAGGAAAGTTTCGGCCAGACCCTTTTCAGCCGCGAAAGCAAGTCCCTCGTCCTGACAGAAGCGGGCAGGATCGCACTGGATTACGCCGAGACAATCTTTCGCACCGGCGACGAGTTGCTCGACCTCATGCAGCACCGTGGCGGCGCCCAGCGTTCCGTTCTCAGGCTGGGGGCTGTCTCGACCCTTTCGAGAAACTTCCAGACGGTGCTGCTCCGGCCCCTTTTCGGGCGCGACGATGTCGAGCTGGTGCTGCGTTCCGGAAATCTGCGAGACCTCCTCGGGATGCTCCAGTCGCACCAACTCGATGTCGTCCTCTCGAACCTGCCGGCGAAACGCGACGCCGAGACCCCATGGCACTCCCATCTTCTCGACGAGCAGCCTGTCAGCCTGGTGGGACGGAAACTTCCGGGACGGCGCCGGGCTTTTCGATTCCCCGATGACCTTCGCGAGGAACCCCTGCTGCTTCCCGGGCACGACAGCAACCTTCGGGCGGCATTCGACGGCCTCATGGAAGCCCTCGGCATCCGGCCCGTCCTCGCCGCCGAGGTCGACGACATGGCCATGCTTCGTCTCCTCGCCACGGAGGGCGCGGGACTGGCCCTGGTTCCTCCCGTGGTGGTGAAGCAGGAACTCGAAAAGGGTGCCCTCGAGGAACGGCACCGCTTCCCCGAGATTCGCGAGACGTTTTACGCCATCACCCTCAACCGGCGTTTCCCGAACCCCATCCTTCGTGAACTGTTCGAGCCCTACCAGAGGCGGAGAAACTGATACCCGCTTCCCAGGCTCGAGGTGGGGGATGAAGGCGGATTGGACAGGGTTTCCTCGCCCATGCAACCCTCTCGAATCGGGATCGTCGTCGAATAGACTAACCGAACAACAACATCTGCGTCTCCCCGGGTTCCTCGTCGCTGTCGCAGCCGTCGCGGTTCGGTTGTCGCGGTGAACGCTTTTTCGGGCTGGCCTCGAAGGCGGCCCCGGTAGAGGCGATCGGTTCGGAAACCGAAGTCTCCTGCGGCGGAGCTCCCTGTCCCTCAAGGACCGCGAGGATCTCCTTGGCACGCGAGATGATGGAGTCCGGAAGGCCGGCCAGGCGCGCCACCTGGATGCCGTAACTGCGATCGGCTGCGCCGGGGATGATCTGGCGCAGGAAAATGATCTGCTCGTTCCACTCGCGCACCGCGACGTTGTAGTTGTTGAGGGCGGGACGCGAGGCGGCGAGCTGGGTGAGTTCGTGGTAGTGGGTCGCGAAGAGGGCACGGCAGCGGACCTTGTCGTGAAGGTGTTCGACGACACTCCAGGCGATGGAGAGCCCGTCGTAGGTCGCGGTGCCTCGCCCGATCTCGTCGAGGATGACGAGACTCTGTTCGGTGGCGTGGTTTGCGATGAGAGCGGTCTCTGTCATCTCGACCATGAAGGTGGACTGGCCCTTGGCGAGATCGTCGCTTGCGCCGACGCGCGTGAAGATTCGGTCGATCAGTCCGACCTCGGCGCTTTCGGCGGGAACGAAACTCCCGGTCTGGGCCATCAGGGCAATCAGGGCGACCTGGCGGATGTAGGTCGACTTCCCCGCCATGTTCGGACCGGTGATGAGCATGAAGCGGTTGCTCTCCGCGTTGAGGTCGGTGTCGTTGGGGACAAACTTTTCCTCGCCGATATTCTGGTCGAGGACGGGGTGACGGCCGTTGCGGATGACGAGGTTCCTCGTTTCGTTGAGCACGGGACGGCAATAGCCGAAGAGGCGGGCGGTCTCGGCGAAGGCGGCGAGCACATCGATCTCCGCGAGGGCCGAGGCCGTCACCTGGATCAGGGAGAGGTGTTCGAGGACCGTCTCGCGGAGGTTGAGAAACTCCTGGTGCTCGAGGACCCGGAGCCGCTCGTCGGCACCGAGTATCTTGTTTTCGACCTCCTTCAGCTCGGGCGTGATGAAACGCTCGGCATTGGCCATGGTCTGTTTGCGGGTGTATTCGGGCGGCGCCTTCTCGAGGTGGGTGTTGGTGATCTCGATGAAATACCCGAAGACGGCGTTGTACTTGATCTTCAGCGAGGGGATTCCGGTGCGCTCCTGCTCCCGGGACTGAAGGTCGGCGACCCATTGCTTGCCGTCGGTGGCGGCACGGCGAAGCTCGTCGATCACGGAGCTGTAGCCGTCCGCGAAGATCCCGCCTTCCTTGAGCGTGGCGGGAGGTTCGGGGACGATCGCGCCACCGATCAACTCGCAGAGTCCGTCGAAGTCTCCCAGTCGCGAGGCGAGGGATTCCCCCAGGGTGCCTGCCCCGAGGGCGGCGACATGTTCGCGAACCTCGGGGACACGCCGAAGGGAAAGTTCGAGCGCCTTGAGGTCGCGGGCGTTGCCCGATCCCTGGCTGAGACGGCTGAGGGTGCGCTCGATGTCGCGGACCTCGCTGAAATCCTCGCGAAGCGTGTTCAGGAGGAAAGGCTCGCGGATGAGGGATTCGACGAAGTCCTGCCGGGCGACGAGGGCATCGAGATCGCGGAGCGGGTGAAGAAGCCAGTGCCTGAGCTTCCGAGCGCCCATCGGAGTCTTCGTGCGGTCGAGGGCACCGAGCAGCGAGGCCTTCACTCCGCCGGAACGACTCGTGACGAGGTCGAGGTTCGACTGGCTTGCTGCGTCGACGAGGAGGTGGGTCTCGGTGCGATACGCCTGCAGCGTGCGCAGGTGGCTGACACTGCGCCGCAACTGGGTCTCGACATAGTGAAGGACGGCGCCCGCTGCGCCGACCGCGGGGAGAAGGCCTCCGCAGCCGTAGCCGTCGAGGGATTGCACCTTGAAATGTTTCTTCAGGGTGTATTCGGCCTGCTCATGGAGGAACGGATAGGCGTCGTAACTCTGGGCTCGGGCGAGGAGGTCGAACTCCTCGGCCTGGTCCTCGGAGAAAAGGAGTTCGCTCGGCCGGAGGCGGGTGAGTTCGTCCTCGAGGGAGTCGCGGTCGTCGAACTCGGTGAGCCGGAATTCGCCCGTGCTGTGCTCGACGTAGGCGAGGCCGTAGCGGCCCTTGGCACGCAGGACGGCGGCGAGGTAGTTGGGCCGGGAAGCGTCGAGAAGATTCAGGTCATCGATGGTGCCCGCGCTGATGATCTGGGTGATCTCGCGTTCGACGATCTTGCCCGGCTGGGGATCGGAGGTCTGTTCGGCAAGGGCAACGCGTTTTCCCGCCCGGATGAGCTTGGCCAGATAGGCTTCGGCGGCATGGTGGGGAACCCCGCACATGGGCATGCCGTTGCGCTTGGTGAGGGCCACGTTGAGGATCGGAGAAGCGACCTTGGCGTCCTCGAAAAACATTTCGTAGAAGTCGCCCAGTCGAAAGAGGAGGAGAACATCGTCGGGCAGCTGCCGGCGCATCGCCTGATACTGCTGCATCATGGGCGTCATTTTCACGCCGCCGTCTTTCTCTCCTCCTGCCATGGTTCGGGACGGTCACCTTAGTGAAGCGGGCCGGAAATGCGAGCCGGTTTCTTTGTCTACTCCTCCCCTCGATCCCCTTCCAGGGAATTCCGCCAGGCCCGAAACGCCGCCTCGCGAGGCGCCATGTAGTCCGCGATTTCCTCGAAGCTGAGCGGGCGGAAGTCGCAGGTGTCGACACCCACATCCCTGGTGAGGAGCCTGGGATTGGCCGCGTCTTCCTCGCGAAGGCGGCCGTGAACATGACCATAGAGATGCCAGGCTGCGTGAAAGGCTTTGTCCCAGCTGCGCATGGGGTAGTGGTTCAGCCAGATCTTCTTTCCCTGGTGCTTGATCATTCCCTGGTCGAGGACACGCTCGAAAAGGGCATCGTAGGACGCCAGATCGTGGTTTCCCCGCACCAGGTTCACGTGGCGGCATCGGATGCGTTCGCGGTAGGTGCGCGCCTGCTCGAGGGGAGCGAGGGAAAAGTCCCCGAGGACCCACAGGATGTCCTCTTCGCCGACTCGTTCGTTGATGGCGTCGAGGAGTGCCTCGTCGTGGCGGGCAACGGTGGCCGGCGAAACCTTCCAGAGCCCGCGCGGATTCATGCGTGCCCTTTTCCTTTCCTCGGGTGAGAGGAAGGGGCGCTGACAATACTTGATGATGTTGCCATGGCCGAGGTGGAGATCGGCGGTGAACCAGAGGCGGGACATGGGCGTGAGGGTGGTCTGGGAAGGGAGATGCAGTTTTGGCACATCAGATCCAATCGTAAAAATCGATGTTCCGAAAGAGGGAGAATTGAAAAAGCCCGGAGGCGGTTTCCGTCCGTTGCGGGGAAGCCGGAGATGCATTTCGATGAGCGTCCCGATGCCCCCTTCCGCACCCTCCACCGACTCCGGAGCCGTCTTCCAGAACGGCTCCCTTTGCCTGGCGAAGGGTCCGGTGGAAATGCGCATCACCGGGTCGCCCGTTCCGCGCTCGGTGATGCGCCGGGGGCGGGCGGCGAACTGGGAACCCTTTGTGCCGGAATTCCGCCTCATCCATCCCTATCGTCCCCTCAAGAAACCGACGGCACCGAAAGAGAAACCGTCGGACCAGCTCTGCTTCGACTTCCTTTCCGAGACGGAACAGATCCGGTCCGCCGTGCCTCTGACTCCCTCGCAGCGCCGCAAACGGGCTTTCGATCAGTTCCGCTTCTCTCTGCCGAAGCGGGCCGCACACGTTCTTGAGCCCTTCCGCACCCATCAATGGCAGCTCCTCGTGATGCTGCATCACGATCCCGCCTCGATCGAGCTGGCCGAGGGAAACCCGGCTCTGGCTTTCGCGCTCGCCCAGAAGCTCAAGGGAGATCGGGAACTGATCGCTTCTTTGCGCTGCGGAACGATGCGACAGCGCGATCTCCTCGGGGTGCTGGATCTGCCCGACTCGCCCGCGGCGGTGAATCTTTTCCGGAAGATCGACCCCCATTCCCTCAACGGCGACAACTGGCCGGCGGTCGTCGGCGTGATCTGCCGCGAACTCGAGGCACCCAAGCCGCGCCTGCACCACCTTTCCTCGATCAACTCCGGAGTCGTCGAAATTCTTCTCGACCCCCGCGCCGCCCGGGCGGCGACGGCGCAACTGCTCGAGGAGGTGGCGGGCGACCGGGCGGAAAACCACCGTGGGCGGGTCGTGCACCTGATCACGAGCACCCTGAGAATGCAGGAGGAGCTCCGGGTGCGGGAGCGCTGCGACCGATTTCAGAATCTCGAACGCCTCCATCGGGTTCACGACGAGGTGGCCGCCCTCTACCGTCGCCGGGTTCAGCAACTCATCGAGGCGAACGGTCAAGGGCCCGGCTGCTTCCAGACTCCACCGCTCCCGGGGATTGCCGGGCAGATCGAGCCGATCACCAGTCCGTCCGACCTTGTCGACGAGGGAGAGATGCAGGGAAACTGCGTCGCGAGCTACGCCGCGAGGGTTCGGGAAGGAAACACCTATATCTATCGCGTCCTCCATCCGGAAAGGGCCACGCTCTCCATCGTGCGCCGCGGGCTTCTCGGAGAATGGGAGATCGGGGAACTGGAGCGACGTTTCAACACCGATGTCTCCGACGAGACGGAATCCTTTGTCCAAGCCTGGCTCGAGCGCCATCGCGAGGAGGTTTGACGACTCTTCCAATAAACTTCCGGAAGCCTGCAAGGTCCGCGGAGACGGCGCGTCTATATCGACAGGATCCGCGTAACCTGAATCCAATTATGAAAATCCGGACATTCCTGCTCGTCCTCCCCCTCGTCGCTCTCGCCGCACTGATGCCTTCGGGCCTTCGCGGGGAAAGTTCCTCGCTCAAGATCCTCAAGTTCGAGGCGGACTGGTGCGGGGCCTGCAAGGCGATGAAACCCGCCTTCGCCGCCGTGGCGAAGAGCACCGAGGGAGTGCGTTTTGAAACGGTCAACGTCGACCGCCAGTCCTCACTCGCCGAAAGTTACGGTGTGAAGCTTCTCCCCACCATCGTCGCGGTGAAAGACGGTCGCGAGGTCGGGAGACTCACCGGCGCGCAATCGGAGAAGAAGCTGAAAAACTTCGTCAAGAAGCACCGCTGATCCCGTCCTGTTCCACGGTTTCGGCGTCTCACCCGAGCATGATGCGCTCGGTGATGCGTCGGATCTTCTCCGGTCCGAGGCCCGGCACCCGGTCGAGATCGTCGAAGGTCTCGTAGGGACGGTGGTCGATGAGGACCTGGGCCAGCTTCGGACCCACTCCCGGAAGGGTCTGGAGTTCCTCGATCGAAGCGTAGTTGAGGTCGACGACGGGCCCTTCGGGCGCGCAGTTTTCGTATTCGGAATGGTGATCCTGCTTCCCGGAGTCTTCCGCGGATGAATCGCCCTCACCCTCCCCGGGTTTCAGATCCTCGGGTTCGGCGTGATCGCTTTCCATCCCGTGGTGAGGGTCGTTGTAATCCTGGTAGTGGCTGTCGTCGTGCCAGTACTGACCGTCGGCGTGCCAGCTCTCGTCGTGGTTGCCATGGTGAGGGTCGTCCTCTTCGCCGTGGAGGTTGTCGCGGCTGACATGTTCGTTCTCTTCCTCGTAGAGGTGGGCGTGCTCGCGTTCGTATTGCTCGATCTCGGCACGATGGAGCTCCGCCTTCTCCTCTTCGGTCAGGTCGCTGGCGGACTTGGAGTAAAGTTCCTCGAGGCGGCTCTGACGCGCCTGTTCCTCCGCCTTTTCATTCTTGTCCCGGATCCTTTCGACCACCGTCGCGATGATGATGCAGATTTCATACAGCAGGATCAGCGGTCCCCCGAGAAGCGCGAGGGTAAGGACATCGGGAGGGGTGAGAATCGCGGCCGCTACGAGGATGACGATCCACGCGTAGGTTCTCGTGTCGCGCATCACCCTCGCGGTGAGCAATTCGAGCTTCACGAGAATGGTCACCACGATGGGCATCTGGAAGCTGATTCCGAAAACGAGGACGAGCTGGGTGATGAATCCGATGTACTTGCCGATCTGGTAGGAGCTGCGCCCCCCCTTTGCCGCGACGAGGACGAGCTTGTCGCGAGTCTCGTCGTAGCGCAGGGCGAAGTTCGCCCCGTCCGCGGTGGCGAGGCTGTTGAGCAGGAAATTGCGAACTTCGCTGCGGAGTTCCGGCGACAGCTCCGGCTCAACCTTGGCCGGAGTCGAGGCATCCGGGGATGCCTCTGTCGTTTCCGCTTCCTCGCTCCCGACCGGCGGGATTCGGCTTCCGTCAAATCCGACCAGGGAAATCTCCTCCACGGGACGTTCCAGGGCTCCGGCGAGGGGATCGAGGTTGGAGATGCGCGAGTTTTCGAAGACGTAGAAATATTTGAGAGCGATCGGGGCGGCGCCGAAGAAGGCAAAGGCCGCGCCGATGAGGAAGAGGATGAAGCCGATACCGACGCCCGGAATGATGGCCCGTTTCTCGGATTGCCTCAGACCGGGAATGATGAACTGGAAGAGAAAGAAAACCGTGAAGGGAAAAGTCACGATGAGTCCGCTGAAGAAGGACAGTTTCAGCATCAGGACGATGAACTCGGTCGGACCGAGGGTGATGAGCTCGAGTTTGTCCCAGAGGCTCACCCCGGGGGAGATCTCCGCGAGTTTCATCTTCGCGGGAATCTGCACGAGCTGGAAGATCTGCTTGTGAAACGCGAAACAGGCGACCGTCGAAATCGAGAGGGTCGCGACAATCTTCATCAGGGTGTGGCGCAGGTCCTCGAGATGGTCGAGAAAGGGTTTCTCGTGGGGGTCGAACCCGTCGTCTGCGCCGGGACGGGAGCGTGAGGCCTTCTCGCGGAGGCGGAAGAGATTGTTGAAGGCGGACTGGAGCATGACCGTGAGCGATGGTTCGAGGGTGCGCAGTGTAGCCCTGATTTCGAAATCGGCAAAGACCGCATCGAAGGGTCATTGATTGCGCCTCCGCGAATTCGTTACAGGAAAAAATTCGTTTTCACGCCACCGTAGGGGCTTGCAATGGCGGGGGGTAGTGATAAGACATCGCGAATCGCAAAGAGGTCGGGCCCGGTTCGCGGATTTCCATTGTGGCGCTATCGGGCACTCCCGGCCGGCAAGTTGAGGAGGCAATCATGATTGGTTACGACGGGGAACGACGGGGGTCGGAAGACCGGCCCATCCACACGGAAAAAATTATCGCGGATCGCAAGATTTTCTTCCTCGACCTCAAGCAGAACGACCGCGGTCAGTTTGTAAAAATCACCGAAGACGTGCGTGGGCGCCGCGACACGATCATGGTGCCGGTCGAGTTTCTCGAGGATTTCATCACCGCCCTCGAGGACATCCGCGAAGTTGCCGAGGGCTGACCCGGGTTGGTCCTCTCGCCTGACTTCCCATCTCTCCCGCATGCGCAGCATGACCGGATACGGCCGCGGCGAGGCCACGGTGAACGGATGGAGACTCGAGGTCGAGCTCTCCGGCGTCAATCGCAAGCAAGCCGACATTTCGGTGAGCCTTCCCGCTGCCCTGCTCGAACTGGAGACGGAGGCGCGCCAGCTTCTCTCGCGCTCGGTTTCGAGGGGCCGCGTCGCGGCTAAGGTGGGCCTCGCCCATACGGAAGCGGGAGAAACGCGGCTTCTTTTCGACGATGGGCTCGCCCGTCAGTACGTGGCAGCCGTGAAAAGACTCTCAAGCGAGTGCGGTATCCGCGAGGACCTTTCCGCAGCCGATCTTTTCCGCGCTCCCGGAGTCTTTCGCATCGACGAGAGCGGCGCCGACCCGGCGGAGGTGCGGGAACCGCTCCTCACGGCTCTAGAGGCGGCCCTCTGCCAGCTGGTGAAGATGCAGGAAGAGGAGGGTGCGCATCTGCGCGCCGATCTCGAAACCCGTCTCGCGGCCATCGTCGAGAGCATCGAGGAAATCCGTCGGCTCGCTCCGCGGGTCGCACCCGCCTATCGGCAGAACCTGGAGCGCCGGTTGTCCGAGTCGGGAGTATCCCTTGATCTCGGAGACGACCGGCTCCTCCGTGAGATCGCGCTTTTTGCCGAGCGTTGCGACGTCACCGAGGAACTGACCCGTCTCGACAGCCACCTCGTCCTCTTTCGAAATTATCTGGAGGGGACCGAGCCGGCCGGCCGGTCTCTCGACTTTCTCTGCCAGGAGATAAACCGCGAGCTCAACACCATCGGCAGCAAAGCCAATGACGCCGAGATCGCGCGCCATGTCGTCGCGGCGAAGACCGAACTCGAAAAGATCCGGGAACAGGTGCAGAA
>JAGRPC010000050.1:25697-38538 GCA_020439925.1 Verrucomicrobiia bacterium
AGTGGGTCAGCGCGTAGAAGACGATGTTGATTCCGAGCGGGTAGGCGTATTTCTCGGAGAACTCGCGGAAATACCACGGATCGGTGCCTTCTTCTTCCCAGCCATCTCCGAGATCGGTGTTGAAGCAGATCATCATGCAGATCCGTCCAGAGTCGTCGAGAATCGCCCGATAGTGGGGTGTCTCCGAGCCGGGCTTGTTCCACTCGTAGGTGATTCCCTCTTCGCGGCCCATCATGGCCATGCCCACGGCCGGGATCTGTGGCTTCAGATCCAGATCGAAAACCATGTGGAAAATGGGATGATCGATCTCGAGCTCGACATACTCGCGATCGGGAAAAATCTGGTGAAGGGCGCGCTCGAAACCCTTCCACTCCGAGAAACCCCAGAAATCGTCGACCATGATGAAGCCTCCGTTGAGCAGGTAGTCGCGCAGGATTTTCGCCTCCTCGTCCGTGATCCAGATATCCCCCGCTTCAAGCATGTAGACGAAGGGGTAGTGCCGCAGTTGCTCGGCGTCGATGTCGACGATCGCTCCCTTCGGATTGACTTGGAGAGAAGTCAGCTGCTGGAGGCGGTAGGAGAAGTTCAACTCGCTGTCCGGGTAGTCGATGAGCCACTTCGCCCTCTGGCCCATCCAGGTGCCGGAATTGTAGCGGAGCCTTGCGAAGGTAAAGACATCGTTGGGAAGTTCCGCGTTGACGTCCCAGTCGGGGAAGTCATAGTAGCGCCCGTTTCGCCACTCGCGCGGGTCTTCGGGGAGCTGACCGTCCTGGATGCCGAAGTAGGTGGGCCGGGGCCGGTTGGAGCGATCCTGGGTCAAGCCTGCCACGCACAGGAGGAGCAGGAAGAATCCCGCAGTCGTTTTGACGAAGTGACGCGACATCGGACCGAACGGTAGGCGAGATTGCCGGTCGCGGGCAAGAAAATCCGGATGGCAGGAAAGCGGAAGAAAATAATTTAGAACTATTCTTAGAATAATTCTTGATTTGGACAACTCCCTGCCTATTCGTGTCGTAACCTGAGACTGAAGATGAGTTCAGAAACGACAGAAACGACCGCCAGCAAGGCCGCCGAAGACTTCGGCGGCCTTCGCATGACCAAGCAGCGCCAGGTCGTCTATGAAGTGCTCACGGATCTCAGCAAGGGGCACCCCACCGCCTCTGAGGTGTTCGTCAACGCCAAGGAGCGCATGCCCTCGATCTCCCTGGCTACCGTCTACAATTGCCTCGAAACCCTCACGGGGGCCGGTGCGGTCCGTCAGGTTCACATCGATCGCGAGGCAACCCGCTACTGTGCGAACCTCCAGCCTCACGCTCATTTCTATTGCACCGACTGCGACAAGGTCTTCGACATCGGCCTCGAGGCCGGTGCCGACGCCGCTTCGGTCTGGTCCCTCCCTCCCGGCTGCCGGGTCGAGGAGATGCAGGTTGCGATCCGCGGTGTTTGCGGAGCCTGCGAGAAATGCCGCCAGGGTCACGCGGCCTGAGCCCAGTTCTTTTTCCAGTTCATGAGTCAATCCCTCCGAATCGAAAACCTCCACGCGTCCGTCGACGGGCATGAAATTCTCAAGGGTCTCTCCCTTGAGGTGCCGAAGGGCGAAGTCCACGCCATCATGGGCCCGAACGGCTCGGGCAAGTCGACCCTTTCCAAGGTCATCGCCGGTCACGAGGACTATGTCGTGACCGAAGGCTCGATCTATCTCGACGACGTGAACCTCCTCGAACTCGAGGTCGACGAACGTTCGCGTGCGGGCTTTTTCCTTGCCTTCCAGTACCCCCACGAGATTCCCGGGGTGACCAACGCGAATTTTCTCCGGGCCGCCCGCCAGGCTCGCCTGCCCAAGGGCGAGGAGGTCGATGCGGTCGCCTTCTACCGCGAGATGTACGCCAAGATGGACCAGCTCGGAATGGACCGGAAGTTCACCGGCCGATCCGTCAACGAGGGATTCTCCGGTGGCGAGAAAAAGCGCAACGAGATCCTCCAGATGATGATGCTCGAGCCGAAATATGCCGTCCTCGACGAGACCGACAGCGGTCTCGACATCGACGCCCTCAAGATCGTGGCACAGGGGGTCAACGCGATGCGCTCGCCCGAGCGCGGGTTTCTCATCATCACCCACTACCAGCGCCTCCTCGATTACATCGTTCCCGATGTCGTCCATGTGCTCCACGACGGGCGGATCATTCACACCGGTGGCAAGGAACTCGCCTACGAACTCGAGGAAAAAGGCTACGACTGGATCACGAAGGAGCCCGCCGCCGCCTGACCCCCACTTTCCTAACCGAAATACCGAACCATGCCTGACAGCGCGACATTGGAGGCCGTCTCCATCGACCAGGACGAAGGTAATTTCTCCTATCCCGAGGACTACGCCCACGATGCGGGCTACGGTCTCACCGAGAAAACGATCGATTACATCTCCGAAATCAAGGGAGAGGCGGAGTGGATCCGCGAGTTCCGCAAGCGTGCCCTCCGGGTCTTCAACGACAAACCCATGCCCACGCACTGGGCGAGCGAGGATCTCAATAACATCGTCTTCGACAACATTCGCTACTACCTGGCCAAGGGCCAGCGACCCACCCGCAGTTGGGACGAGGTGCCCGACGACGTGAAGGAAACCTTCGAGAGGCTCGGCATTCCGGAGAAGGAGCGCAAGTACCTCGCCGGTGTCGAGGCGCAGTTCGACAGCGAGGCCGCCTATTCGAACGTGAAGGAGGAGCTGACGAAGGAGGGCGTCATCTTCGTCAATTCGACCGAGGGACTGCGCGAGCATCCCGAGGTCTTCCGTCCCTGGTTCGGCAAGGTTATCCCGACCGGCGACAACAAGTTTTCCGCCCTCAACAGCGCCGTCTTTTCCGGCGGCAGCTTCATCTACGTGCCTCCCGGAGTGAAGGTGAAGCACCCGCTCCAGGCCTATTTCCGGATCAATGCCGAAAACTTCGGACAGTTCGAGCGCACCCTCATCATCGTCGACGAGGGGGCGGAGGTCACCTACATGGAGGGCTGCACGGCGCCGAAGTTCGAGACCGCCACCCTCCACAGCGCCGTCGTGGAACTGGTCGCGATGAAGGACGCGAAAATCCAGTACATCACCGTCCAGAACTGGTCGAACAACGTCTTCAACCTCGTGACCAAGCGCGGGCTCGCCCACGAAAATGCCGAGATCCGGTGGATCGACTGCAACATCGGTTCGCGTCTCACGATGAAATACCCCGGGGTCATCATGAAAGGCCGCAAGGCTCGGGGCGAGGTGATCTCCATCGCCCTCGCCAACGACGGCCAGCATCAGGACACCGGCGCGAAGATGATCCACGCCGCCGACGAGACCACCTCCAACATCGTCGCCAAATCCATCTCCGTGGGTAGGGGCCGTTCCACCTACCGGGGACAGGTCCACATCCCGCGCCATCTCAAGGGATGCCGGAACAACACCGAGTGCGACGCCCTCCTCATCAACGCGAACAGCCGCACCGACACCTATCCAGCCATCACCGTCCGCGGCAACCAGCACGCGACCCAGCACGAGGCCAGCGTCAGCCAGGTCAGCGAGGACCAGATCTTCTACATGAAACAGCGCGGTCTCAGTGAAGGCGAGGCGATGAGCCTCAGCGTGAACGGGTTCGTCAACGATCTCGTCCGCGAGTTCCCGATGGAATACAGCGTCGAGCTGAAACGGCTCATCGACATGGAGATGGAAGGCAGCGTCGGTTAACCGGATCGCGAGACCCGACCCTCTTCGGTCCCCAACTCGACTCCCTTCCATCCGATTTCCAATTTCTTGATTCTCTTTTCATGTCCATGGTCCTGACGTCACCCGAGGAAACGACGAGCCGCCCGGCAGCCGACTGGTGCGAGGCTCCGCCTGTCACTGATGCCGATGCCAAGCTCCCGGAATGGTACCGGTCCCTGCGTGCGGAAGCATGGGAACGGTTCCGCGGCACGCCGGCACCTGCACGCACGAATCAGGCGTGGCGATTCGCCGATCTGAAGCACGTGCGCTTCGAGGGATACGCCCCGGCCCTGCCTCTCGCCGAATCCGTCGTCGCCGACCTCGTGGCCAGGGCGGTCGGGGAGCGTCCGGCCGATTACGCCGCCCACTTCGTTTTTGCCAACAGCCGGCTCATCCATGCGGAAACGCCGGGACTACCGGAAGCGGCGCTCTGTCTTCCGGTCGGAGAGACCCTTCTCACGCAGCCCGAGCGGATCCGTGGCCATTTTCTCCAGCACGAGGATTTTCTCGGCGGGGAAAAATTCGCCTCGCTTCACGCCGCTGCGACTCTGAGCGGGCTCTTTGTTTGTCTTCCCAAGGGTTGTGTCGTCACGCATCCCGTGATCGTTCACCATTTCGTCGGCGGCGATGGTGCCGTGATCTTTCCCCACACCCTTGTGGTCGCGGAGGATCAGTCCTCCGTGTCGGTCTTTGATCTCTTCGAGTCGATCACGCCGGGCGAGGAAACTCTGATCGTTGCGATGGCCGATCTGCATGCCGACCACGGGGGCCGCATCCAGTATGCCGCCCTTCAGGATCTCGGGGATACCGGAGCAAAGCACGTCCAGTTGCAGCATACCCGCGCCGGGCGCGACGCTTCCGTGAAGGTGGGATTCGTCAATCTCGGATCCGGCTGGATCCGGAATGAATCCGTCAACCGCATGGTCGAGAGCGGAGCCGATTGCCAGATTTTTGCGGCGAATCTCGCCAACGGTGTGCAGGAGTACGATCAGCGCACCCTGCAGTCGCACGAGGCGCAGCACACCACCAGTGACCTGCTCTTCAAGAACGCCCTCTACGACCGTTCACGCACGATCTTTTCGGGTCTCATCCAGGTCCAGCCCGGGGCGCATCACACGGATTCCTACCAGACCTGTCGCAACCTTCTCGGCAGCGACGAGGCGGAGGCCAACTCCATGCCCGGACTCGAGATCGATGCCGACCAGGTGAAGTGCTCGCATGGATCCACCTCCGGAACGATCAGCGACGAGGAGATTTTTTATCTCCGAGCTCGCGGAATTCCGTCCGAGGACGCACGCAAGATGATCAGCCTCGGATTCCTCCATGAAGCCATCGAGAAACTCGACGGCGAGGCTCTCCAGGACTTCCTCTTCGCGAGGGTGGAGAAGAAATTCGCGGCGATCGGGTGAGACCGGGAAAAACGGCGGCGGTCTTTTCCGGGACAGCCGCCGTCTTTCCGGCAGGAGGCCGCGATTATTTCACGAAGCCGTAGCCGGTTCCGTAGGTGGCCGTGGGTATCGGCTGGGCCACGTGGCAGTTCTTGCGGTTGCCGCAGGCGCCCAGCATGGACAGGGTTAGGCTGAGGGCGAGGAGAATCAGGATTCGTTTCATCGGTATTCGTCGGGTGGTTCAGGTTGGTTTGGAAGGGCACGGATACTCCGCACGAGGAGGGGAACCTTTCCTTCGGAGGAAGCTTACGGGGCGGGATGACGAGGACTTTCAGAAAAGTTCTTCCTCCCGTCAGGGGGCTGATGGCGGGGATGTGAAGAGCAAGGCATTCAGGCAGAGGGGCTTGTCGCAGGAGCCGGTGGCTTTGTCACCATCCTCGGAGAAAGGCCGGACTCCTCCCCGGTTGGACCCCTCCGGGAAAGGAGGTTAGATTGGCGACGGATGACGCGAAAGGACACGGAATACTCTCATGTCCGGGTGGGCTTCGACGGGAGGGTCACAAAGACGTTTCGCGGTGAGAATGCGCTGCGCCGCTTTGAGACCGAGGTGGCGGTGCTTCGTCACCTAGAGGAACAGGGCTGCGAGTATGTGCCACGACTGCTCGAGGTGGACGAGCCGAAGCTGACGATCGTGACGACGAATTGCGGGCGCAGGGTCGACAGGATCAGTGACCGGAAACTGAGGGAACTCTTCGAGGCGCTCGAGCGCGACTACGGTGTCCGCCACGAGGATGCTTTCGCCCGCAACGTCACCTACCGGATGCAGGACGGCAGGTTTTGCCTCATCGATTTCGAGTTTGCCTCGATCGTTGACGAGAACGGGGAAGTGCCCCCGGGAGGGATCAGCCTCAAGGTGCCGTCGAAGGAATGATCGGTTCGACGCTGTTTCGGTTCACTTGAGCTTGTAGATCACCGTGGAGTAGACGGGTTCCATCCCCGTATTGTCGGTGATGAAGAAATAAAGATACCCGCCCGTTGCGTTACGGCCCTTTTTCGAGATTTCGGCGGTGCGAGTGACCGCGACTGTGCCGCCCCGGGAGAGGTTGTACTCGTTGACGGTTCTCGTGGCGTGGGCAAAGGGGATGCTGATCCCCTTTGCGGTGAGCTTGCCGCCGGCCCGGATCCGGAAGGTGATGCTCTGTCCTTTCCGGTATTTCGCTGCCTTCGAATGAATGGGGGCGGCCGTTTCGGGGCCGGCGAGTCCGGTCTTTTTGGTCGAGGTCACCTTGACGACCTTGAGGGTGAAGGTCTGGCCGACCTGGAAGCCGCCGAAAGTCTTGGCATTGGCGGAGGGGGAGGCGAGAAGGAGGGAAGAGAGGACGATGGAGAAGAGAATCAAGCGTGTCATGAGAAGGCTGGGAATTGAAGGACATGTTTTCATAGCCTCCGTGACGGGGGAGTGCAATTCGAGAGGAGATTTTTTTGCATCCAGCGTCGGTTCCTGTGTGGTTTTTGATTGACCGGAACGGCCGGAGAAGATTCAAGCGAGGCGGCAATGAAAACATCCAAGCACGCCATCTTCTGCCTCGAGGGAGACTGGTGGAATGACATGAACCGGGGCTCCACGGTCAGGCCGATCCTCGAACTGGTGAACCAGGCTCCCGACCAGAACATCAACTACATCCACCGCGATGTCGGAACCGTGGAGGAGTTCGAGTTCTACTGCCGGAAATGGTCGCAACGACGCATGTCGCGATATGACATCCTCTATCTGGCCTTCCACGGATCACGCGACCGGGGACTGCATGTCGGAGACCAGCGCCGCAAGAACAAGGGGACGACGCTGGAGATGCTGGCCCCCATGCTTGGCACCAGCCTGAAGGGGCGCATCGTCCATTTCGGATCCTGCGGCACGTTGCGGGTCGACCGGAGGCGGCTGCAGAAGTTCCTTCGCGAGACGGGTTTGGTGGCTATGACCGGTTACAGGGAGGATGTCGACTGGCTCTTCTCGGCCTCCTTCGAAGTGCTTCTCTTCGATGTTTTGACCCGCTATCCCTTTACAATCCGGGGAATGAAGCAAGCTCGGGACGAATTGTTCCACAACCACGGAGCCATGTGCCGGAGGCTCGATTTTCGCATGGAGATCCGCGACCGGCGCGTTTCGGTGGGCACCTGAGTCCGAGTGGCAGCGGCTTCGGAAGTGGCCGACGCAATTGCGGGAACGACAGGTGGCCGTTGTCTTCGATAGACTCTGGAACATGAAGGAACCGCCTTCCCGGACCCGTCGAGACTCAGGCCGTGCCGCGTGGGTGTCGCTCGCCGCCACGGTCGCATTTTCCCTGCTGATTCTGGGTTTGCTTCCGCACGCACGTGGACAGAAGCAGGAGGCGGCCCCCTATCCGTGGAAGGCCGCTGCGGCGAAGGCGGTGATCACGCCGACCGAGCCCGTATGGATGGCGGGGTATGCAGGACGCAAGGAGCCCTCCGAGGGAGTGATGCTGGACTTGCACGCCAAGGCTCTCGCGATCGAGGATGCGGAGGGAGGTCGGTTTGTCTTCGTGACGCTGGATCTCATCGGCGTTCCCAAACCTCTACGCGTGGACGTGGAGAAGGAGGCCGAGAAGCGGTTCGGTCTTCCGCCCGCATCGCTGCTTCTCAATGCTTCCCACACCCATTGTGGTCCCATGATCCGCCTGTTTCGTCCCCCGGGGGGAAGTGAAAGCGACGAACGCGCCTCCTACCTGGCTGTGCCCGAGGACCAGCAGGAACTCCGGGTTCGACAGACCCGGGAATACCGGGTGAAACTCACCGAGACGATCCTCTCGCTCATCGGCGAGACCCTCGGGCGACTCGAGCCGGTCGAACTACGCTGGTCAAAGGCCCGTTGCGGATTTTCCATGAACCGCCGCACCCCCACGGGGACGGGGGACTTCAGGAATTTCCCGAATCCCGACGGTCCGGTCGATCAGGAGGTGCCCGTCCTGCAGGTGAGGACCGGGGAGGGGGACGGTGCCTTGAAAGCCGTCCTTTTCGGATACGCCTGTCACGCCACCACTCTCGGTATCCAGAAACTCAACGGTGACTGGCCCGGCTATGCCCAGTCCTATTTCGAGGAAGATCATCCGGGTGCGGTGGCGATGTTCCTCAACGGATGTTCGGGTGATCAAAACCCCTATCCGAGGGGTCTCGAGGTTCACGTGGAGAGACATGGCAGAAGCATGGCTACGGCGATCGAAGCGGCCCTGGCGACGGAGGGTCATGTTCTCGGAGGCCCGCTGCGGGCGGCGTTGGACTGGCCCGAGATTCCCTACGCCACGCCCCCGTCCCGCGCGGAACTGGAGGAACGCGCCAAATCGACCGACCGCTACGACGCCGCGAACGGCCAGCTCCTCCTCGATGTCCTCGACCGGGTCGGTAAATTGCCGGAACGTTATCCTGTTCCCGTGCAGGTGCTTCGCATCGGAGACGGGCTCACCCTCGCCGCCCTCGGTGGCGAGGCGACGGTGGACTATTCGCTCCGGTTGAAGCGCGAACTGGGAGAAAAGACGGGGGGCGCTCCGGTCTGGGTGGCGGGATATTCGAACGACGTGATGTGCTACATCCCGAGCGAACGCGTTCTCGGAGAGGGCGGTTACGAGGGAAAGACTTCGATGCGCTACGCCCGCTCGACGATCCACCCCGGGCCCTGGGCGGCAGGCATCGAGGAACGCCTCGTGAAAGCGGTGCACGCCCTTTTCGAAAGCTTGCACTGAGACGTGGTCCTTGCTTCGCTGTCCCGATGAAAATCCATGTTCTCCTCGCGGTTCTCGCCGTTACTTCCGGAATCTCCCGGGGCGCTCCGGTGCGACTTCTTTTCGACACCGACATCACCGGAGATGTCGACGATGTGCTTGCCCTGGCGATGTGTCACACGCTTGCCGACCGTGGCGCCTGCGAGTTGATCGGAGTGACGGTCTCGAAGGTGAACCCGCTTGCTGCTTCGTTCGTGGACGCGCAAAACACCTACTACGGACGCCCTGACCTGCCTGTGGGCGTGACCCGGGACCCTGACGCCCAGAAGCGGGAGAGCCGCTATCTCTCCCTGGCGGGGTCGCCGGATTACCCGCACGATCTCCGGAGCAACGAAGAGGCGCGGGAAGCCGTCGACCTGATCCGGGAACTGCTCGCCGCGTCGCCCGACGGAAGCGTCTCGATCGTTTCCGTGGGCATCGCCTCGAATCTCGCCAACCTGCTCAAGTCGGGGGGCGATGCTCATTCGCCGCTCGATGGCCCCGCCCTCATCCGGCAGAAGGTGAAGCTGCTTTCGATCATGGCGGGGGCCTTCACCTTTGCCAACGGCACCAACTACCATCTCGAGGCCAACGTCATCAACGGGATCGGCTACATGCAGACCGTCGCCGGATCCTGGCCCGAGGAGATACCGGTGATCTGGAGCGGATTCGAGATCGGAGAAAACCTCCCCTTCCCGAGACGCAGTGTCGCGCAAGACTTTTCCTACCGGGAGAAGCACCTCGTGCGAGAGGCCTACCTACTCCACAGCGGACCCGAGCACGATCGTCCCTGCTGGGACGAAAGCAGCGTCCTTTACGCCGTTTATCCAGACCGCGGTTATTTCGGGCTCTCCGAATCGGGGCAGGTTTCGGTCGGAGACGACGGGTTCACCCGCTTCCGTCCTCCGGGGCGGGAAGGGAAGGGGAGCCGACGGGACCGCTTTCTCAGGATGACCCCGGTCCAGCAGGGCCGGGCCCTCGAAGCGATCGTGCAGCTCACGGTGCAGCCTCCCCGCGGGTGAGAACGGGGTCGATCCGCCGCCGGAAGCGCCATCGCCGGGGGACGCGGGCGCGTCCCGGAGTCCCTGACAAAAGGCTTTTCCCCGGGTCTCTTTCGGTGTAATTTCCACACCGTTCCCGTCGTCAGGACGGAATGAAACACGGAAACGACAGACCCAACTCCTTCGCCTCATGGTCCCCGCGAAACTCCACTTGAACCTTCTTCCGACCCTGGCGGCATTGGTTGTCGCCTCCCTGCCGGCCACCCTTCGTGCCCAGGACGAAACCCAGTACGGCGATCTTGCACTCCGCGTCGTCAGCATGCTGGAGGAAGAGCATTTCCTTCGCCAGCCGTTCAACGACAAGATGTCCGAGCTGAGCCTCGACGCCTATTTCGAGGCCCTGGATTACAACCGCATCTACTTCACGAAGGAGGATATCGACGGGTTCTACGCGAAGTATCGGACCCAGCTCGACGACCTCGTCCGCGCGGGCGGGATTCCCGCCGCCTTCGAGATCTTCGCGGTTTACGAGGAAAGAGTCCACGACCGGGTCGAAATGGCAAAGAAACTGGCCGTACCCAACACCTTCACCTACGACTCCGACCGCACCTTCAAGATTTCCCGCAAGGAGGCCGAATGGGCCAAGGCAGGAGAAGAGCACGACCAGCTCTGGCGCAACCTGATCGAAGGGGATCTCCTCCGCGAGAAGCTGATCGCCGAGGCGGTCGCCAAGGAGGAAGCGGAGAAGGCCGAAAAGGCGAAGAAGGCCGGCGAGGAGCCCAAGCCGAAGAAGGAGGACGCCGAGTCGAAGAAATCGATCTACGAGAAGGTCTCCGACCGCTACGACCGCATTCTCAAGCGGATCAAGGAGAACAACACCAACGACGTGGCCACGCTTTTCATCAAGTCGATCGCCGCGGCCTACGATCCGCATTCCGAGTACTTCTCTCAGCAGCAGTACGACAACTTCCGCATCGGGATGAACAAGTCCCTCACCGGCATCGGGGCGATGCTGCAGAAGAACGAGGATGAGGGAGGGGCCTCCATCGAGGGTCTCGTCGTGGGCGGGCCGGCCTTCAAGGTCGGCAAGCTCGAGGTGAGCGACCGGGTCATCGGCGTTGCCCAGGGAGCGGACGGCGAATTTGTCGATGTCGTCGAGATGAAGCTCTCCGACATCGTCGATCTCATCCGTGGCGAGATCGGGACGATCGTCCGTCTCAAGGTGCTTCCGAAAGGCAAGGAAGGCGAGATCAAGCTCGTCGACATCGTCCGGGACAAGATCGACCTCAAGGACAGCCTCGCCACCGCCGACCTCATCATCACCAAGGATCCCGCCGGAGCCGAGGAGAAGCTGGGCTGGATCACCCTGCCGTCGTTTTATGCGGACATGGACGGTGGTCAGACCAGCACCACCACCGACGTGCGCCGCCTCCTCACCCGCCTCGCCATCGAGGGGATCAACGGTCTGGTCATCGACCTGCGCGACAACGGCGGAGGATCTCTCGAGGAGGCGATCAACATGACCGGTCTCTTCATCCGCAAGGGCCCCGTCGTGCAATCGGTCGACTGGCGCGGCCAGCGCGACCAGCGCTTCTCCCGCAATGGTGAGGCGGTTTACTCCGGTCCGCTAATCGTGCTCATCAACAAGGCGAGCGCCTCGGCTTCCGAGATCTTCGCCGCCGCGCTCCAGGATTACGGTCGCGCCGTCATCGTCGGGGACGAGTCCACCTTCGGGAAGGGCACGGTGCAGCAGCTCCGCCCCGTCCTTTCGCGCCGCCTTGCCCTGCCCTTCACTCCGGAGCCGGAGCAGGAGGGGGCCCTCAAGCTCACGATCCAGACCTTCTACCGCATCAACGGGCATTCCACTCAGCGACACGGCGTCGTTCCCGAAGTGAGGCTGCCCTCGATGCTCGATGTTGCCGACATCGGCGAAGGATCCCTGCCGAACGCCCTCGTCGTCGATCCGATCGAGCCGAGCCGTTATCTCCCCTTCTTCGAGAAGCCGATCGACTACGAGCTCCTCCAGAAGGCCTCCGAGGGCCGTGTCGCCTCCGGTCGCGATTTCGAATACATCCTGAAGGACATTGCCGAGGAGAAGGAGCGCATCCAGAAGAACACCATTTCCCTCAACCTGGCCAAGCGGCAGGAGGAGACCGCCAAGGCCGAGCTGGAGCGCGAGGACCGCAAGAAGGCGCAGATCGCCTATTTTGCCTCGGTGCGCGAGGCCGAGAAGGGGCTCTTCACGATTTACAAGCTCACGCAGGACAACGTGCTCGACGAGAAGCTGGTCCTGCGCGATGAACTCAGCGAGGAGCAGCTCAGCGGGATGGCCCGAGGCGCTGCCGAAGAGGAGGACCCCGAGTTGAAGCAGCTCGAGTATCCCCACAAGTTTGATCCCTACGAGCGGGAAACCCTCCGCATCCTTCAGGATCTCATCGCCATCGGAAAGACCGGGAAACCGGTTCACATCTCCGAGGCCAAGCCCGAGGCTCGGGAACGGACGGTTCCGATCGAGGCGAAGACGAGCACCCAGGCGAACTGACGGGGATGCGGGGCATTCCCCGCTTCCTCAGTCTCGATCGAAGTATTCCTTCAGGACTCCGGCGAGGTCCGTGAGCAGTCCCTCGCATGGGCCGTTGTAGGACGAACCGTGCATGACCGCTAGGGTCTCCGGCTTCAGGTCCGCAAGCGAACGAAGCACTCCCTCGGTCTGGCGGGTGTAGGGCATGTAACCGGCCAGGGGACCCTGCTGGAGAAGCTCCATGGCGTGGCTTGTGGGGCCGATGAGGTCGGAGTCCGTGATCGCCGCGACATTTCCGAAGTGATGGAAAAGATCCGAACAGAAGAGGGTCTTGCGAGTCTCTTCGAAGAGGACACCGGCGTCCCATCCGTGCGGTATGTGGGGGGAAAGGTGAAAACGGAACCGGTATTTTCCCGTGCAGATCACCTCGT
>JAGRPC010000468.1 GCA_020439925.1 Verrucomicrobiia bacterium
CAAAAGAGGTCGTTTTGTTTCGACTAGGTTCGAACCAGCGAAGCGGTTCGCCTGCCACGGCTCGCCAGCGCAAAGTAGACGGTCGCGCATTGTGTCGATACCAGTCAGGATGAACGCTGCACCAGAAGTCATTCGCGACCGCCTGCCGGTTTGGAGGGCCTTCTCGGAGTTTTTCCTGGATACCGAGTTGGATGACGAAGCCATTGCACGAATCGCAGGAGTGCTGGCTCTCTCCCCGTACGATGACGAAGAGTTGTGGAACATCCTGCGCCACGAAGTGTATCCCGCGTGTCATCCGAACCTTCTCTCCGTGGCCGGTGAATGGGCCGCATTCGATGACAGGTGGCTCATGGAGAGCGTTGCCCCACGCTGCGACAGAAGACCGCGGTTCCCCTGGCCCTTTCTGCACCGATGGCTGTTTCGCGACCACTGGAAGAAGGTTCGATTCCGGCTCGTTGAGATCCGGGGTTCAGAACCGGGGTCCTCCGGCGACGGAGGTTCCTCGAACGATCAGTCACCTTGAACTGATCTCGACGCCACATCGGTTGACGCGCCTTCTGAGCTCCGGCGAATGCTCTGTTTGGACCACCAACACCCCTCGCCCTCCTCCCCCCGAACTAATCGCTAATTCTGAAAATTATAAAATTAATCTTGCGGAACCGCTTTGAGATCGTTATAATTTCCACAACACAAACACTTGGGTGCCTGAACAACACCCTCCACATGCCGAACGGCGGGCAACGGACCTGAACACCCCGTGGCCGGATCGCCGGGAAGCCTTCCGAGAAAGACTAACCATGAAGCGGAACGCAGCCTTGCTTGCGGTCTGGCTCCTTGCGCCGGGATTATCCGACGCCGGGCAGTTCGGCACCGGCTTTGCCATCAGTCCCAAGGGATACCTGGTGACCTGTCATCACGTCGTCGGTGACGCGGACCGGGTCATCGTGCACACGGGAGGCGGCTATCTCGATGCCGCCATCGTCGCCCTCGACCCGCAGAATGACCTCGCCGTTCTCAAGGTCGAGGCATGGCCGGGACGGCACCTGGGCCTGGTCTCGTCCTCCGAGATCACCCACGCCTCTCCGGTGATCGCGGCCGGCTTTCCCGATCCCAGTGTCCTCGGGATCAATCCCAAGATCTCGACCGGCATCGTCAACGCGCTCTCGGGAGTGCGTGACGATCCGCGCTTCATCCAGATCTCCGCTCCGGTTCAGCCGGGAAATTCGGGAGGTCCGCTCATCTCTGCATCCGGTCGAGTGGTGGGAGTCGTCGCCGCCGGTTTGAACTCGATCGATCGGATGGAAAACGGAGGCTACCTGCCCCAATCGGTGAATTACGCCATCAAGGCCGATCTGATCCTTCCCCTGTTGAAATCCATTTCCGTCTCCGTCCCCCGCTTCGGAACCCGCACCGGCCCCGGGCCGAAGCAAATCGATCGGACCCTTGGAGCCATCGCCCTGATCGAAGGGCTGAAACACGGTGAGCCGATGTATGTGGCTTCGCGTCCCTACCCCGTCCCGGATCACGGAACGGCGGCGGCAAAACTCCCCTTTCTCTCGCTCACCTCGAAATCGTCGACTCCGCGTGGGCCATGGGTGTTTCCCGAATCCCACCTGCGTCCCCTTGGCGTCAACGAAGTGAGCCGCCTTTCTCCGGAGGGACTCTGGCGTGCACGCAACGAGATCCTCCTTCGTCACGGGTTCATTTTCCCGGACGATCCAGGTCGCCGTTTTGCCGCGGAATTCGGTCCTCTCTATCGGCCGGTCACTCCGTCTTTCGACCTGGTCTGGCAGCACCTGAATCCGGCGGAAGTCGCCAATCTGCGCCTGATCGCGGATTTCGAAGGCGCAGGCCAGTCGCAAATGGCGGCTCCCCGGCTATAGTGCCGGCGTGGCCGAGACGACTCCAACCACTCCACGCCCTGCCGGACGCTTTCCCTTCCGGGCGATCTTGCGGCGTCTCACGAGGCTGGCGACCCTTTCCTTCGTTGTATTGGCGGGCGTGACCATCCTCGCCTTCCTCGTCGCGACCGTGGCCTACCTGAACCGGGTCCGGGTGATCAACCGCGCCCTCGCCATTCTCGTCGAACCCTTCCAGGTGTCGGTGGGCGACATCCACTTTCATCCCCTGGGAACGGTGCGGGTCGAAGATCTCGTCCTCGTGCGGCGTGACAAACGGGAAATGGAGATAACCGCAAGGATCCCCCTTGCAGAGTTGACTTATCGGCCGGGCGAACTTCGACGCACCAAACGCTTCGAGAACCTGTCCCTCAGCGAACCTGAAATCTCGCTCACCTTCCATGGCCCATCGTCCGGTGATGAGCTATCGGAGGGCAAAAGCAGCTCACCACCTTTCTCGCTGGCACAATTCCTCCCCCTCAATGGCTCTCTCGGTATCGAAAAGGGAAGCCTCTCGATCGAAGGGGAAAACCTGCCTCTCGTTTCGGGAACATGGGACTTTCATCTCGGTCGAGTTCAGTTCGATGAATCCGGCCGGCTCACGGAACCCTTCAAGGCCGCCCTCAGGAAGTTGGAAGTCGGTCCGAAAGGACAGATGGGAAGTATCGACTCGCTCGAGGTTTCCGGAACGTTGACGACGGATCTCTCGCAAATCGATCTCGAGACGGTGCGCCTTCAACGTCCCGTCTTTCGACTGACTCCCCGGGACGACAGAGGAGACTCGCCAAAAAAGGAAATGGAAAAGTCACCGTCTGGTCAGGCCGTTTCGAACGGGGAGAAACCTTCTTCCTTCCGCCTCACCCTTGCCGGTCTGGAACTTAGCGACGGCCGCTTCGAACTGACCGGTTTCGATGGAACGAATGGCCGCGCCCGCCTTCCGAACCTTTCCTTTGAATCCACGTTTTCCCTCCCCGCCCTCCGCCTCGAGGAGGGCTCCTGGAAGAGCGAAGGAGCGATCGAACTCCCCCTTTTCCAGGTTTCGGCGGGGTCGGGAAAACTGCCCTTTTTCAGCGCCGGAAGCGTGCTGATCGGGGCCGAGTCGCTGCAGACCCTGATCCGGGACCAACGGATTGCTTCGGTCGAGATCCGCGACGGAGATCTTCTCGCCAGCGACGAGACCCTCTCGCGCTTCCTCGCTGAATCGACACGCAAGACCGAATCTCCTTCACCGTCCGGAAGTCCCTGGATCCTTGAAAGCCTGCGCTTCACCCGGACCGGAGTCGCCGTCCGCGACCTGCATCTCTCCGGCAAGGAAACACCGGCATTGACCGCTTCCATTTCCGGAGATCTGCAGGATCTCCGCTTCGGCGGCGAGGCTGGCTTCGATTCGGAGGGAACGCAGCAACTGCGCCTCGAACAGACCCGCCTGCATGCGCCCGGATCCAGGGAATCGCCTGCTCCCCTGCTCTCGATCGAGTTTGCCGAGGCTGAGTTTGCCTGGCGTGACTTCCAGAGCAAAAACCGCATCGCCCGTCTCGATGCCCGCGGCCCACGAATCGAGTTCACTGATGAAGCGCTCGGAGATTGGCTCAATCCTCCTTCCGGACCCGACACCCCTCGCCCCGTCAACCGTCCCGTTTACCGAGTCACCGACCTCGAGGTAACCGGAGGAAAACTCTCCGCCGATTCGAGTTTCGCGGGGGGGCGCGTGCCGAAACTCAACGGAGATTTCTCGTTAAACTCGCGACCGGACGACAGCGGAGGATCCGACGCCTACCGACTGCGGCTCGCACAAGTCGAACTTCGCAACCACCCCCGCACCCTCGAATTCATCGGCCCACCCCGCCCCGACTCCCTTTCACCCGCCGGGAAACCGTCCTCCAATCGCCCGGGACCGCTCGCGGAAGGAGAGGTTTTCCGAGTCGGGACCATTGAGGCCGATTTCACCGCGACGGGTCTGCAGCGGAACCGCCGCGTCGAACACCTGAAGATCGACGAAGCCACCCTCACAGTGGGCGAGGGGCTGAAATCACTCGTCGACGGTGATGCCGCCCCCGAAAAGGAAGCCGATGCGCCGACATCGGCCACGCCCCCTTCTCCTGCTCCCGCCGCCCCGTCTCCCCCGGATCAGGCATCCACCAAGGACGGTCTTCCCACCTGGACCTTGGGCACGGTTGAAATCACGCGCAGCCGGGTCCATTTCGAATCCCTCATCCCGCAGGTCGAAGGGCTCCAGTTTGCCATCGAGACCCGGCTCGAGGAAGTACCGCTTTCTCTCGATGGCCTCCTTGCCCAGGAAAAACTCCAGAAGATCGAACTGGCCGGCATCGAAATCCGGGATCCCTACAATTCCTTCATCACCGTGGCGGAACTCCCCACCATCTTCGTGGAGTTTTCCCTCGCCGGACTCGCGCGTCAGCAGATCGAGAAGATCGACCTGATCGGCCCGTCCCTGCACGTCGGTCAGGGTCTTTTCTGGTGGATCGATTACCAGCGCAAGTTCCGCGCGCAGAACGAGGGGGCCAGCATCGGGATCGAATCGGGCGTGGCGGTCGAGCAAAAGCCGGATTGGGTCATCCGAACGATCAACGCCACCGCCGGCAAGATCATCATTTCGCCTACCGGGGTTCCCGTCGGGGTCGTGCCCTTTCCCTTCAACGCCACCACCAACATGTCGGAAGGGAACATCGAGCTGGAACTCAATATCCCAGACGAAGACCACGTCTACCGTTTCCCGGACTACAAGGTCGAGCTCCAGGGCCTCGCCGGCGACGTGAAATTCAACGTTCCGGTGAAAGACGTGAACAACAACCTCGTCCAGACCTTCACCCTCAGGAAGGCGAAGTGGAAAGATTACGACGCCGAGGATCTCTACATCACCGTCACCTTCGACGCCGACGGGATTTACGGGAAGTTCGGCGGTGCCGCCTATCAGGGATACGCGGAAGGCCAGTTCAACTTCTACCTCAACGACCCCGGAAAATGGGATGCCTGGCTTGCCGGCACGGATCTCGACACCGGCCCGGTCACACGCATCATCGCTCCCGACTCCTTCCTCATGGACGGACTCGTTTCCCTGAAAATCCTTTCCGAGGGACGGGACAAGCAGGTCGGGGAAACCTCGGGAGAGTTCCAGACGACCACCCCCGGTTGGTTCGACATCACCAAGCTCGACGCCATGCTCGAGAAATTGCCGCCGGAATGGAATTCGCTCCAGACCAGCCTCACCGAGCTAAGCCTCATCGCCCTGAAACGATTTGATTATGACAAAGGCACCGGTAGCCTCTACCTTCTGAATCGCGAGGGCTCGCTGAAGATGCATTTCGCGGGTCCCTACGGCACCCGGGCGCTGAATCTGCAAGTCCACGACCAACGAAACACAAACGACACCACCGCGGCCCGGCCGGAAACGGCCGCCCCGCCGGAGCCCGACGCGCCGCTTCCCGAGGCGAGTGCCCGTCCGGTCGGTCCGCCCCGCCTCGCGGGGGCCCGCAAATCAAGATGAGGACACGTTTCCGATGCCGCTTCTTGTCCACCCTCGCGATGTCCTGCCTCGCGACGGGGCTCGTTTCCTGCGTGAAACCCTTCGAGGTCAATGTCAACACGCCCGAGCCCATCAAGGTCGACCTCAGCATGGACGTGAACGTTTACCAGCACGGCGTCGCGGACAAGAAGGAGGCCGAAGCCGCCGCCGACTTCCGCGCCGCGATGGACCGCCGTCGCAACCGCATGTCGGAGATCCAGGACCTGAAGAACAACCGCCTCGTCGGCGAAGGACGCAGCGGGCTCCTCTCCATCCGTAATCGCCCGGCGGGCGACTACGGCGACTACGTCGAGAAAACGGTCGAAGAAGAGAATCTCGATCGAGAGATCCTCATGCGCCACGAGGCGGAGGAAAAGGGCACCGACCTTTCCGCGGTGCGCGAGGAGCAGTGGCACCACTGGCAGCGCAAGTCCTTCCCCGGAGAATGGATCGAGGTGCTCAATGCCGACGGCACGTCCTCCCGCTGGGAGCAGAAGCAGGGAGCGGCCGAGGAGTGAGCTCCCTCGCGCAAATCGGCCTTGTCACCGGTTTTCCTCCTCCCTATCCTTCGGACAAACCTTTCCACTCCCGATATGCCGATACTCTCCCCGGTCCAGACCGAAAAACTCACCGCCCTCGCTTCCGCCCTCATCGATCAACGCGCCGCCCGGGTTCTCGTCGAGCCCCTCGAACGCAGCACCGGCTACTGGTTCGGCGGCGGTAATGTCATCCGCGACCGTGATGGATCGGTGCTCATCTCAGGCCGCTATCGCGTCTACGGCGATTCGCGCACCGGGATTCATTCGGGAGAGCGGGGAAAAGAGGCGGCCATTTTCCGGGCCCCGTCCTTCGACGCTCCCTTCGAGAAGGTCGCCTCGTTTTCCAAGCCCGAACTCTCCTTCCCCGACCGAGAGGTCGTCTCCATCGAGGGCGTAGCCCTGCACCTTACCGACAACGGGATCGAATTTTTTGTCTCCAGCGAAAAGGACATTCCCTACCCCGAGCACATCGCGAACTTCCTGAAGCCGGGCGCCGGGGTCTGGAGTATCGACCGCCTCTCCGCCGACTGTCTCGCCAACCTCTCTCCCTCGAGCCTCGAGGAAGTCATTCCCGCGGGCCTCGACGACCCGGCCCGACTCCACACGAAGGACCCCTGGCCCTTCGACCTGCCCAACGGCGACCTCGTCCTCGGTTACTGCACCCACCCCTTCTCCTGGTCCAGCAGCGGCACCGCCCTTGCCCTCCGGAAAAAGGGCGG
>JAGRPC010000469.1 GCA_020439925.1 Verrucomicrobiia bacterium
GGACTGGTGAAGGCCTATGTCCTCGGATTGGCCCAGGGAGTCGCCTGCATCCAGTGGTTCGAGGGACGTGACGGAGACAGCGGTCCCCTGGGCCTGATCGATCGCGAGGGCAAACCTCGACCGGCCTATCACGCGCTGGGCCGCCTCGTCGAACATCTCGGCCAGCACCCGCGCTATCTCGGTTGGGTGCAATTCGAGCAACGGCATTGCGGATTTCTCTTCGAGGGGGCGGCGGGAACCGTGATGGTCGCCTGGGCCCGCGGCGGGGAGGAACCTGGCGGGATCGCCCTGGCCTCGCCCGCCCGCATCCTCGACACGGTTTCCGGCGAGCTTTCACATACGGCGGCTCATCCCCTCTCGCCGACTCCAGTCCTGGTTCTCGACGTCCCTGACACCCTGGTCAAGGAAGCGAAACGGAATCGCGGAAAACTTCTCCCCTGGGGTGGCGATTATTCCGGCGCGCCCTCCGTATCCCTCACCGTGGAGAACGGCCGCTCCGTGGAAAACGGCCTGCACACGCGTTCGGGCGATTCCGTCGCCGATGCCGTGGTGGCCTACGGGGGTTCCGCGAGAGCGGGAAATGTCCCGGGAGGAAACCTCTTCATCGTCGACCCCGGCTTCCTTTCCTACGACCGGGTTCCCCTCGAGATCACGGTCAAGGTGCGGCGCAATGAAGCGAACGAGAACGCGGGTTTCAAGCTCGTCTACGAATCCGTCGACGGCTTCAAGACAGCAGGCGGATGGTACACGGTCCCGAACAATCGAGAGTGGCATACCGTGACCTGGCGCATCGAGGATCCCCAGTTCGTCAATTACTGGGGCTACAATTTCTCCCTGGTTTCCGATGGAAATACCTTCAACCGTTACTTTCTGCAGAGCGTCACGGTGAAAAAACTCGAAAACTGAAGGAGCGCGACGAACTGGGCCGGCTCGCCCATCCCACTTGAGATGCCTTCCTGATCAGGAACACCTTGGCGACCCCTCCTCGGATTCGACACTCGCTTTTGATCGGGCCGGGACGTCTCCCGCCGGGCTCCGTTCAAGCAATCGTCAGACAATCTGGCACGACTGATGCGGTCAACTCTTCCTAATATTCCATCCGGAGGGATGTCGCCATGGAAAGCACCGCACGGATCCCCCTCAACCTGCTGAAAGAGGAAAGTCGGGAAGAAATGCGTCCCGTGACGATCCTCAGCGTCGAGGACAACGACCGTGATTTTTACGTCCTCGAGTACTACCTGAGCGAAGGACTCGGAACCTCCTTCCGCATCCAGCGTGCCCGCACGCTCGAAGAGAGCATACGGATTCTGCGGGTCGCCGAGAGCGCCGGGAACCTGATGGAGGGCGGCATCGAGTTCGACATCATCTTTCTGACCCTTGGACTGGCGGACTCCCAGGGCCTCGAGACCTTCGAGCGCCTCAAGCGTCATGCCCCTACCATTCCCATCATCATTCTCAGCACCGAGACGGACAATCAGTTCGCCATCGAACTCGTCCAGCAGGGAGCCCAGGATTTCCTCATCAAGCACTCTCTGAGCGCAAATCTCCTGCCCCGCGCCATCTACTACGCCATCGAACGGAAACGAAGCATCAACGAGCAGGAAAATCTGAACCGCATGCTGCGTCGCGCGACCGAGGAACTGAAGTCGGCCCAGATGCAGCTGATCCAGGCGGAGAAGCTCGACTCTCTCGGGCGTCTCGCCGCCGGAGTGGCCCACGAAGTCCGCAATCCCCTCGGCGCCGTGCAGATGGGGATCTCCTATCTCATGCAACGCCAGTCCTCCCTGCAGGACACCGGGATCGGCTTTGCCTGCACGGAGATGGAAAAGGCGATCCGCCGCGCCGACGGGATCATCCAGGGGATGCTCGACTACGCGCGAGAGGACATCATGAACCTCCAGCGCTACTGCCCCAACCGTCTCGTCGAAGAGTCGGTCAAGTTCGTGCAGTATGACCTGAACCGCCGCAACGTGGAGATCCGTTTCGAACTGGATCCCGAGATCCCCTCGGTCCAGATCGACACGCAGAGGATGAACCAGGTCATCATCAACCTGATCTCCAACTCCATCCAGGCGATGAAAACCGGAGGCCTTGTCACGGTCTCCACGAGTTCGGGAAAAATGGGGGAACTGGAACGCGACGAGGGCCTGCGCGACCATCTTCGCCTTCGCTCCGACGAGACGGTGGTCCTCATCTCGATCCGCGACACCGGCCCCGGAATCCCTCCCGAAAAAATCCACCGCATCTTCGAACCCTTTTTCACCACCAAACCCACCGGGGAAGGCACGGGCCTTGGACTGTCGGTGGTCGACCGCATCATCCAGCTGCATCGCGGTCACATCACGGTGGAGAACGTGTCGGAACCCACGGGACTCCGCACGACCATCGCTCTCAAATCGGTTTGAGCGTTCCACGCTCCGCATCCCAACACCACAACCGCACCATCCGATGAAAATGAAACGTATCCTGATCGTCGACGACGATCCCCAGTTCGGTATTCTCGCGAAACTGACGCTCGAAGAGACCGGCATGTTCGAGGTCAAGGTTCAGAATGAAAGCAATGACGCGCTCGCCGTCGCCCGGAGCTTTCTGCCGGACCTGATCCTCCTCGACATCGTCATGCCTGGCCTCGACGGTGGCGACGTCCAGGCGCTCCTCAAGAACGATCCCCTGCTCCACGATGTCCCCGTCCTCATCGTTTCCGCCATTGTTTCCGGCGAGGACGCGGACGACGACGGCATCGTCTACAGCGGCGGGGACACCCTTCTCCCGAAGACGGTCAACCCGAAGGTCCTGATCGAGAAGATCGAACAGAAACTGGGCGAGGTGGTGTAGAGGGTCCTCGTATCCGTTCCCCTTCAGACGCAACCGCGTCACTTGGCCGACACCCGCACTTCCGGGAGAATGTGAGGCTGTGAGATCAAGTCGCCGTAATGGGTTCAAAGCGGTCTGCCTCCTGGCGATCGCCTGCACTGCAGTCGCCGCAGTCGTGGCGGAGGAAAACCCGTCGAAAGATCTCCCCTGGGCCTTTCACCCTCTCCGCGAGCAGCCCTTGCCGGAGGTAAAGAACACCACCTGGGCGAAAAATCGCATCGATCATTTCATCCTCGCCGAGCTCGAAAAGAACGGTCTCTCCCCGGCTCCCGAAGCCGATCCCCGCACCCTCGCGCGGCGGATGTCTTTCGATCTCATCGGTCTACCGCCCGCTGCGAAAATCGGAGGATCGCCCCCTACGCCCATCGATTACCAATCCCTGATCGACGAACTCCTCGCCTCCCCGCACTACGGCGAACGATGGGCGCGCCACTGGCTCGATCTCGCGCGCTACGCCGATGTAACCGAATCGTGGAGTGATGCAAAGAGTCCGGCCTGGCTCTATCGTGACTGGGTCATCGCCGCCTTCAACCGCGACCTCTCCTACGACCGCTTTGTCATCCACCAGCTCGCCAACGACCTCCTCCCGGACTCCCATCCCGAGGACAACGCCGCCCTCGGTTTCATCGGGCTGAGCCCGAGTTACTGGAAGGAACTTCAGCTTCCCCCCGAGATCATCAGTGTGACCGTGGCCGAGGAATGGGAGGAACGCATGGATGCCTTCGGTCGCACCTTCCTGGGGCTCACCCT
>JAGRPC010000051.1 GCA_020439925.1 Verrucomicrobiia bacterium
CACGGCAACGACGAGGAGGCCATCGCGCACCTCATCAAGCTGGAGACCTACCAGATCGAGCATTTCGCGAAGTTCCTCGGTCGTCTCGAAACGATCAGCGACGGCGAGCAGAGCCTCCTCGACTCCACCGCGGTGCTTTTCGGCAGCGGGATCGGCGATGGCAACTCGCACACCAACACCGACCTGCCCATCGTCCTCGCCGGAGGCGGCTACCGCCACGGGGAATTCAAGCAGGTCGAGTCCAAGGGCATCAACAAGGTGCCGCTCTGCAATCTCTACGTCGACATCGCCCAACGCATGGGCGTCGAGACCGACGCCTTCGGGTCCAGCACCGGATCCTTCTCCTGATGAGATCACGGCAGGGCAGGGGAGCGGCTTTCCTCGCGGCGCTCGTCCTGGCGACGGGATGGGGGTTTGCAGACGGGGAAAAGGCCGGTGAGGCAAAGGAAGCGCCCGTGGCGAAAACCTCCGAGGCCGCGCCCTCCGGAGAAGCCGCCGTCGTCGATGCCTTCCTCGGCAAATACTGCCTCGAATGCCACGATTCCAGTCTCCAGAAAGGTGATCGCGATTTCGAGGCCTTCGTCCTGCCCCTGAGCACCGAGGCCCATCTCATCGAGGCCAAGGACATCATCGACCAGGTCACCCTGAAGGAGATGCCCCCGAAAAAGGCCGAGCAACCCTCCGACGAGGAGCGCCTCGCCCTCGTCCGTGCCCTCCGCGGCGGCATCGCCGCGACCCGAGGCAAGATCGAGTCCAGCGGAGGACGCACCGTGATGCGCCGCCTCTCCAACCGCGAATACGAAAACACTCTCGCCGTCCTCTTCGACCGCCGCGTCGACACCCTCGGGCTCACCGGGGATTTCCCCAAGGAACGGACCAGCCGCCACCTCGACACCATCGGACAGAGCCTCGTCACCTCCGGTTTCCTCCTCGACCAGTATTTCCACGCCGCCCAGCGCCTCGTCGACCTCCGCCTCGCCCGGCCCCTTCCCGAGACCCGCACCTGGCACTTCAAGGATCACTTCGTGCAGTATGAAGAACTCCAGGGGCCGCACAAGGCCGCCTTCAACTACGACTTCCTCTGCCTCTACGAGCAGCCCAACACCGACACTCGGCAGGGCGGCTACGGGCACATCGAGGACTTCCTCGAGGGCGTGCCCGCTTCCGGCTGGTATCGCGTCCGCACCCTCGCGCAGGCCATGCACCGCGACACCCACTACGATCCCGCCATCTTTGGGATCGACTTCAGCGAACCTTTCCAGCTCGCCGTCGTCCCCGGCGACGTCACCAAGGGTCACATCCATTACCCCCAGGCCGTCGAGCCCATCCTCGCCCAGACCCTCGTGCCCGATGAGAAGCAGGAATGGCTCGAGTTCCGCGTTTGGCTCGAGGCCGGACAGACGCCCCGCTTCATCTTCCCCAACGGACCCTACGAATCCCGCGCCTCCGTCCTCAAGGTCAACGATCGTTACAAGGGCGACTTCAAGGAAGACATCTCCAAGGCCGGCGTCAGCCGCACCCACCTCCTCCGCGAGGGCAAACTGCCCCACATCCGCATCGACGAGATCACCGTCGAGGGCCCCCTGCCCGAAGAGGGCGGACGCCTCGAGGAACGCGCCGTCTTCGGCGAGAGCGGTTTCCAGGCCGATCACGCCCTGGCCCAGCTCGAGGCCTTCGCCGCCCGCGCCTACCGACGCCCCCTCGAGGACACCGACCGCGACCGCCTCCGCCAGACCTACGAGAAACGCCTCGCCGAGTCCACCGATCCCCGCGCCGCCGCCCTCGACACCGTGAAGCTCATCCTCTGTTCCCCCTCCTTCCTCTACCTGCGCGAGATCACCGGGGAAAACGACACCCGTCTCGGACCCTACGATCTCGCCTCGCGACTTTCCTACGCCCTCTGGGCCGCGCCGCCCGACGAGACCCTCCTTGCCGCCGCTGCCGCCGGACGCCTCGACGACCCCGCCGGACTCCGGAAGGAAGCCCTCCGCCTCCTCGCCGACGAGCGCGTCGACGGGTTCATCCGCGGCTTCTGCGACAGCTGGCTGAATCTCCGCGACCTCGGCCAGCAGCCCCCGCCCCGCGACGCCGCGCGCGTCTATTACGCCGAGAACCTGCCCGAATCCATGAAAGGCGAGGTCCACCGCTTCTTCCGCGACCTCCTCAAGAGCGACGGTTCCGTCCAGCGGTTCCTCGAGGCCGACTACACCTTCGCCGACAAGCGCCTCGCCAAGCTCTACGGCCTGCCCCAGGCCGAGACCCTGCGCCTCGCCGACGGCTTCCAGCGCGTCAGCCTGACCGAGCAGCGCCACCGCGGCGGCCTCCTCGGCATGGCCGCCGTCCTCACCGTCAGCGCCAACGGCGTCGAGACCTCGCCCGTCACCCGCGGCGTCTGGGTCATGGAAAACATCCTCGGCGTAGAACCCCCGCCTCCCCCCGACGTCGTCCCCGTGATCGAATCCGACGTGCGCGGCGCAACCACCATCCGGCAGCGCCTCGAGAAACACCGCGCCGACAAGACCTGCGCCGAATGCCACGTGAAGATCGACCCCCTCGGCTTCCCCCTCGAAAGCTTCGACCCCATCGGCCGCTACCGCGTCAACTACCCCAAACCCAAGGGCGACGCCCCCGCGCCCAAGGTCGATCCCAGCGGCGAACTGCCCAGCGGCGAGACCTTCCGCGACTTCCCCGGCTTCCGTGGCGTCCTCGCCCAGACCCGGAGCGGCGTCTTCACCCGCAATCTCGTCGAGCGCTTCCTCAGCTACGCCTCCGGCCGCCACATGGAGATCACCGACGAGTACGAGATCGAGGAGATCCTCGACCGCGTCCAGTCCGGCGGCGGCGGCCTCCGCACCCTTCTTGTCGAATGCGTCGGGAGCGGGATCTTCCGGGGGCGGTGAGGGGATGCGAGGGTGTGCGTCCCGTCGATCTTCCTTTTCCGATCTTGAGGAAAACGGCTTAGCATCCCGGCATCATCATGGGCAGGCTCGCGACCGTCGTCACCCGGATCTTCGAGGAACGTCTCCCCGGGAGCTTTGAATGCGTCGTTCCCTCAGAGGACGACCAGGCCTTCCTGCGGATCGCCGCGGCCAATGCCGACTTCGGGGAGATCGAGCTCTACGACGACGGAGTCGAGGTCACCATCGTCTTCGGCCGCTTCACCCATTCGCACTACAACTGCTACGAGGACCTCCCGCCCGAGGAAAAGGAAGCCCGCATCGCCGAAGAGGTGTTCAGCGTCGTGAACGACACCCTGCACGACCGGATCGAGTTCTGGGGCTCCCACCAAGGCTCCGGAGGGTATCGACCCGTCGGTGAGGGTGCGAGGAGCCTTTGGGGGCGGCTTTCGGGAAGGTTCGGACAGGGAGCGTCGAGGACCTTTTACCGGTGGTCGGGCGCGACGCGGAAGGGGCCGGGGGATTGATCCGCTTGGGTTGGGGAAAAGGGCGGCCGGAGGAGGTTTTGTCTTGCCGCGGGGGGCGGGGGTGGAGAGGATGGGGTTCGTCCACACCAGAGTGTGGGCGAATCGGATTCGTACACAATCTGGTGTGGCTAAACAACGTTCGGCCAAAAAATGAAGACAGCCGCAATCCCAGCGATCCTGATGCTAGCGTGGATGAACGTTATTGCAGAAGATCCGCCAAAGTTGAGCACCGGAGCGGATTGGAGTTCTGCTTTCAAAGCGGAAACTGAAACAGAAAAAACTTTGGCTCGTGCTGTTGGCGAAGCATATGATTGGAACTTTGATCAGGCGCTTGAAACGGTTCGCTCGTTATATGGCCAAGCTGGAGCAGATCAAGAGTTGGTGGTCGTAGCGGAAAGCGCGATATGCGCTGCCCGTGCAGCGAATCGTCTGGACATGTGGGAAGGGTCCGATTTTGGGAGGGCTACCCCTTGGTTCCGCTCTATTGGAGATATTCCGTCCGCTTGGATTTCCCTCGAAGAGCGAGAAGACGGAAAGACGTATATTATTAGTCGAAATGATATTTCTATCGAATACTTCAATATGATTATCCAGCACTCATTAAAGAGACTGCAAAGGGTGTCCACTGCCAAAGGAGCGGAACCGGCTAAAGCCGAACCAGCCGCGGCTGGACAACCCGCTACACGCCGCGAGTCGAAATGATCCCCGTAACTCGCAACTTTGACCCCGTAGCGGCGTGGGCTCCCGATAGCGGGTGCCAGCGACCTGACGTTCGTCAGAGAATGATGAGAACCTCACTTATACTGGCTTGGTTAGCTCTGACAATTTGTCTTGTGGCAGAGGACGAGGAGAGGACCACCCTCGTGCTAGGAATCGGACATCAATACGCACGGGGGACTTTAGCCCAGTCATTAGATTCAGGCGATACCGTTGAGGTGTGGCTCTCATGGTTGGAACTGGAGGCGGCTGACATTCGGCTGGATCTCTCTGCGAAGTTGTTTGCCGATATGAAGCCGGGAGAATGGGTTGAGAAGGATCCGTTAGTAGAAATGAACCCCCTCGGTCTAATCGTGATGCTCGGCGACGAGATCTGGAGCGTTCAACCGTCAACAACCCTAGAAGGTAAGATCATGTTCAGGCAGATCGTTCGGTTGGGAGGTCAGACCTTCACCTGGGCGGACAAATCAGGGAGTTTCATGCAGCATGATCTCCACGGGGTTCTGAAAGCGGCGCTGACGAGCCATTCGGCGAAAAACAAGGGCGAATCAGACGGCGATGACCAACCCGCTACCGCTTCGGAGTCGAAGCCGGAGAGTATGGAGAAACCCAAACCGGAATCGGAGGGGCGCTCCCAGTAGCGGGTCGCAGGCCTCAATCGTTCTGTTTGAGAATGCCCTCATCGACAGAGCATTGATTAAGCGCCCCCCCAAAGAAAGGAATCATCCATGCACCTGGCTCTTCGATTTCTCTTCATTTCATCCTTCGCTGTCGCCGTGCCGATGCTTTTCGTATCCTGTGATTCGCCGCCGGGTCAAACACGAGCCGGAGATTCAAACAAGGAGAAGTTCTCGGAATACAAGATCGTTCGGATGCACCAGAAGGATGACAGAACCTGGGAGGCCTCGCTCGAGGGAGAGTTCGAGAGCGCATGTGCCGCACTTCTGAAAGAGGGATGGCTTCCGGCTGGAAACGTCACAATTCAATACAAGGACGCGGACTCATTCAGGACCCCGATGGCCTTCACCCAGGCTTTCTATCGTTGACTTCGAGGATCTCCAAATGAGCCGAGTCGAGCAAGCGAAAGTGGGCAATCGTCACCACGCCGCGCGTAGATCGGTTCATGGACGTTCCACCTTCAACCCAGGTTCGGAGAGACGCGCTCAGGCGAGGGTGACTATCTTCGAGCGTTCGCTGAAAAAGATGAAACCCATTCACCTCGCAATCCTGCTCTGCCTGTCCTGTCTGGATGCCGTCGGAGAAGACAAGACGGGCGCGGAATCGAGATCCGAATTCCAGGATCCCCGGCGCCACGCCGGGTTCCATGCGTGGATCGAGGATGGGGAAACGCGCCAGGAGATTCGCCTGATCGATCGATCCATTCTGATCATCTGCTGGACGCCCGATCACAGCAAGGGCGACACGGAAACGTATGAAATCAGTGGCCTTCAAGGTCGCCACTCCGAAGCACACGCCAAACGATTTCTCGACGAGTTTTATGCGGCCGAGCAGTCGGAACCGAAAGGACAGGAAGCTTCGAACGTGATCATCGTCGGCACGGGCTGGGGATCTGGAATTGTGCTTCGGGAGAAGCTCGAAGAACTCAGCCAGAAGCATTCCTTTAGCGTCTTTTATACCCAGTTGAGCGGCGTGATCGGGAAAGGATCTCTCATCGAGGAACCGGAGTGGCGACTGAGCTTGATTCGAAAAGCCCACGAACGGGCGATGGAGAAGGAACCCGCCACGACCGGCCCCGCGATTCGCTCCGAGCCGAAATGATCCGAGGACACTCGTTGCTCCTGTTGCTGATCTACGGTGCTTTTGCCGTCTCGGGAGGCTGTTATGTTAAAGGGATGCTCATCTATCGGGGGGTCGAGTCGTGGCCATCAGTGGAAGCGACGATCGTTGGCTCTGGTGGAAGGGAGGTGGTGGTTTCCACTCCGACTCGATACGATCCGACCGGGACGACTCGGATCGATTCACGCTTCGTGGAATTTCAGTATTTGGTTGAAGGAAAGTTCTATCGAGGCATTTCGATTACTCCAGATGGTGGAGCCTTGTTGCCGAACCACCGGGATGAACCCTTGAGGGCCTTTTACAAGCCGTCTTCACCGGATATTGCGGTTCTCGTCCCCGTTCCGTTCCGTGGAACTGGATTCCTGAGCACTGCTGGATTCACCGGAATCCTCGTCGTCGCCCATCTTTGGTTCTTTTTCCGGGGGGCGAGGCCGCTGCGGAAGGGGCGGGGGGATTGACCCGCTTGGGTTGGGGAAAAGGGCGGTCCGGGGGAGGTTTTGGCTTGCCGTGGGGAGAGGGGGCGGAGAGGATGGGATTCGTCCACACCAGAGTGTGGGCGAATCGGATTCGTACATACTTTTGTGTGGCTAAACAACGTTAGGGCTCGGAAATTTTATGAAAACGCAACAATTCACCACTCTCATCCTCGGGGTCTTTGGCCTCATTGCTCCTCCCTCGTATGGAGAAACGCCAATTTCTGCTGACGGATATATGGGCGTGAAATGGGGGGCAACGCTTCAGGAGGCCATTTCCGCTCTCCCCGATTTCCGCAGAGCTGAATACACGGCAAACAAAAACATGTTCCATGGAGACATCCCCTGCGATACCACTCTGAGTAACGGGACCGATACTGGCATCATATCTCTATTATTCTATGACGGAAAGTTTATCGCGATTCACCGTGTATTAAAACTACTATCTCTTCCCGATGGGATCTTTCTTCCTGATGGGGCCTTAAGCGATGACTTTCGCTCATCGCTCAGTGACTTGCTACGAACTGCTCTAACGCCCGTCGCCCAAGCCGATTCTAAGAAAGTCGATGAACTCAATATTCGCATCGGTGGGATGAGTCCCGTAAATAGCAATTCCAACCCGATTGAGATTCCAATATTCATCGAAAACAACGTGCTCGTAGCTAACGCAATGTCTAAACGCGATGAAGTCTTCAATCAGAACCGGAAGCAATTCCTCGACACTCTTGCAGAAAAAATTCTAACGCCCTAACAAGTCGTGTCATGGAAGGGCTTACAGCCCTCCATGCGCTCAAACGTTCGGCGTGAAACAGATCCTGCAAGTCCTCTTATTTCTGCTTATCGGCTTTGGAACCGCCGATTCCGAGGATACGAAACCGCTTAAGTTTAGATATTGGCGGTGTGATTCGGAAACGATTTCTGATGAGGATGCAGATTTGATTCTCGTCGTTGAAATCGCTGACATTCAAATAATCACAGATCCGATTCTCAACCACTTCGACTTCGGTGTAACCGCCAAAGTGGTCGAGATACGGAAAGGAAAATACGAAAATCCGATAATCGGCATCCACATTCCTCGTCAGGTTCCGCTCCAGCCTTACGATCCAGTGAAGTACGGTTTCGAGAAGGGCAAAAGGACAACAATCAAAGGGAAGATCGATGACGAAGGAAAAATCACAATTCACGATGAGAGAGTTCGCTGGCGATAGGAGGTTTGGACCGCCGATGGGCGCCGAACACGTCGGCGCGCTCCCCCCCCCCGTCAGCAGTTGATTGACTTCCGTGGCTCGAATTCCGTATCCTGCGAACGTGGCCGCGCTCCCGGGATCGGGTCGAGCGGCCTCAAACGTTCGGCGAAAATGGGATTCCGATGCAATACTCATGGGCAATAGCCTGCGTAGCTGTGCTCCTCGTTGGTATCGGTGCCGCGGGAATTGCTTTTCTGTGCAAGGGGACGAAATCGCCGTTGGGGCGAAACATTCAGATCGGTACCACGATCGCGATTCTCGCTGTCTTCCTCCACAACATCATCTGGGAGCGCGAGATCAATGAGATGGCCTCGAAGGGGTGGACATTGATTTACACTTTCCCGGCATTTTTGATCTGTGTTTCCGTGTCAGGGATTCTCGCGATTGGGTTTGCAGTTCGTTTCCGTCGCTCCCGCATCCAGGCAGGCGATGCCCCGACAACCCCTCGAAAAAAACAGGCCGAACAAGGCGGCCCCCACTAAACCACCCCCACCCGCTCCACCAGCCGCTGGCGGACCGTGGTGCGCCATTCGTCTCGGCGCTCCAGCCATTCGGGGGTGCGGTGGGTCGCGGGATCGAGGTTCACGTGGCGGAGCTCGTCCTCGCGGCGGATCGGCATCCAGGGCGGCAGGGCGGTGAGGCGAAAGGGGATCTGAGGTGCTTTTACCAGTGTTCGGGAGCGGTTCGGAATGGTCGGGGGAATTGATAACCGCTTTGGTTGGGGAAAAGCGCGGCCCGAGGGGTTTTGGCTTGCCGCGGGGGGAGGGGACGGAGAGGATTGGATTCGTCCACACTTCCATGTGGCTGATCAACGCCAGCTCAAGAGAATAACGTGCATCCAAACAGGCACCGTCGCTCCCCGGCTGGGATCGGCTGGCTTTTGACAGTAGGATGACATGAGCGGATGCGTTCTCAGAGTTCACGGCAGTGGTTTCGATGCCAAAAGATTCGTCGCGGAGAGTGGTCTCAAAGTGCTGCGACCTTCGGAGTCATCTTTCAACGTTGGTGTCAGTTGTCGGAGTGCGGACGACTTGCCAGGTCAGATTTCAGATGCTCTTCGTTTCATGGATTCGCATGTTGCTGTTTTGGTTCGTCTGCGTTCTGCGAATGGAGTAGAGATGACTTTCGATTTTTGCATCGCACAGAAGGATGTTGTCGGGCAGTTTCTCCGCTTCCCTGCCGAGTTGGTTCGCCGAGCAGCAGAGTTCGGAGCAGGTTTGGAAATTTCGGTTTTCGCGATTCAGGATTCCTGACCTTACGCCGGAGGCGACAGCACTCTGCGCCGTTCCTCAGCTTTTACGTTGCCAAAGATATGATCGACCTCCACGCCAAAGCAGGTGACGACTTCACCTATCTCGCGATGGCGGCGGGTGCGCTCACTGGCGTGCGACAGCGATTTGAGGCAGCGCAGTTTCGGATCATTCGAATCGACAACTGGTTCGGACCGAAGTGGCACGGCTTTTCAGGCAAAGCCCTTGGCGCGGTCGGAATCGCTAAGCAACGCCTAACTGTGCCTCCCTTCGTTCCTTCTAGGGTCGAAACTGAGGAGCTTTGGGTTAGAAAGGATGAGTCTTACGTGCGATTGGATAAGTTCTCGCCACTCCACAAGAGGATCTCGAGCGAAGGGAATCTCCGACGATACCTGGACAGGGAGTGTCCCAATTCCATCTGCTTCTGGTTTTGCGGACGCACGGCAAGCAACGGACGTGGCTCGATAATGGTCTACTCGACTGCGATTCCAGATGATCCAATTTCGTGGTTTGTTGAACTGAGCGCCGATAAGGGATGGAGCCCCACGATGACCGAGGGGATCAGTCCGGCCGAGTTTTCCGATCTGGTCGCCACCGGGTCTCGTATCCTTGAATCTTCGAAAGACCAATCATGATACGAAGAGCGGTCAGCGAAGACGCAA
>JAGRPC010000470.1 GCA_020439925.1 Verrucomicrobiia bacterium
TGCACGCATAGCACGAAGAGGACGGCGAGACACAGGCCCGTCGCGGGGCGGGAAAAAGGGAAAAAGGTCATGGAGCGGGTGCGGGGCGTTCTCCTTCGGGAACCGGGCGGATCACTCCGGTGCGGTAGTTCCAGCCCGCCACCGCCTCCCGGTCGGTGTACTCCTCCGTCACCGGATCAACGGTGGAGAAGAACAACTCGAACTGGAACTCGTCACCGAGCCAGCGGCGCGGAGTGGTGAAGAATCCGCCTGCGAATTCGAGCCTTGCCTTCGGAGGCAGGAAGGGGGCGGCGACGTCGACGGGGTCGAGGCGGACCAGGCGCGAGCCGTCTGCGATCCAGAACCAGAGGCTGGAGACTTTCCGGGAAAGGATCATGTCGAGCGCGACAACCCGGCTCTGTGATTCCCAGATGGCTGCCGTGGAAACCTCGCCATTGCTCCAGGCCGGAGCGAACCAGCCCTCCCGGTCGGTTCCGCCCCATCCGATGAGTTCTTCGTTGTTCCTTCCGAGATCAAGGAGGCAGGGCAGCCCGAATCTCTCATAGACAATCCATTTGCCATCGGGACTTGCGGAAAACATCGGACCCTCGTAGCGACGGGAAAGCAGGCCCGTGGCCCGGTCGGCCATGTTTGCGACATCCGGATGATTCTCCTTGTCTGCGAGCAAGGGACGGAGCGCCGCGAGGAAGGCCGCGGTCCGAGGAGCCGGAATCTGGTGCCAGCGGCTCCCCACACCGCGCGAGGCGAGGCGGCGGATGGAGTCTCCCTCGTCTGAAAGAAGAGGGAGAAAGGCCTCGGGAAGTCGAGGGTCGAGCGAGGTCTGCAACTCGCGCAGGGCCTCGATCCGGACGTCCATGTCGGCCGCCTTCAGCGAAGCGAGAGCGTCATCGTTGGCGGGGTCGGCCACGGGATCCTGTCCCGGCAGGATACCCGCCGTAAAGAGCATGAAGGGGATGCTGGCAAGACGAAGCAGGGGACGCCGGAGCGGAGGATTCATGGACGTCATTCCATCGGGAGGGGACGGAAAAGTCAAGTTCGGGCACGGCAATCCGTCCTTGCCGCGACCGGGGGCGACTGGCGAGACTGATAGGATGCAGACCAACCCCCTGGTTCTTTTTTCCGCCTGGATCATCGCGCTCTCCTTTTTTCCTTTTTCGTTGAAGGGAGGAGAGACTTTGAAATCCGAGGTTGTCCTCGAACTTTCCATTTCCGAAGGCAATCCGCGAAATACGGAGGGCGATATCGTCCCACTCAAGGACGGGCGTTTGTTTCTTGTCTACACCCGTTTCACCGGAGGGGGGAGCGATCATGACACCGCCGATCTGGTCTCGCGTGTTTCCTCCGACGGAGGCCACACCTGGTCGGATCGGGATGAAATGGTCGTGGCCAATGCGGGAGGCCTGAACGTGATGTCCGTATCGCTCCTGAGACTGCAGGACGGACGCATCGCCCTTTTTTACCTCGAAAAGAATTCGCTCACCGACTGTCGGCCCGTTGTCCGGTTTTCGACCGATGAAGCTGCCAGTTGGAGTGCTCCTGTCGGAATCATTCCGGATTCGGAGACGGGCTACTACGTTCTCAACAATGATCGTGTCATTCAGCACTCCGGGGGGCGCCTCCTGGCCCCTCTCGCCCTGCATCATCGACCGGACTGGGAAAAGCCCGATTGGAACGGTGAGGTCGGCGCCTATTACTCCGACGACGCGGGTGAGAGTTGGAAACGGTCGGGGCAATGGAAAAAGGCCCACGACTCCGGCGGCAAACGGGTCGCGGCCCAGGAACCCGGCCTGATTGAACGAAAGGACGGTTCGCTTCTCATGTATATCCGGACCGGGGCGGGAGAACTCTACCGGAGCGAGTCGCGCGACCTTGGCATGAACTGGTCCGATCCGGAACCCATGGGTGTGGCCTCGCCACAGTCGCCGGCCACGATCGAGCGGATCCCAGGGAGCGACACTCTCGTGATGGTCTGGAATGATCATTCACATCTGCCTGTGGCGGAACGTAAAGCCCGCACACCCCTGAGCCTTGCCCTCTCCCACGATGAGGGGAAAAGTTGGTCGAAGACTTTCGTCATCGAGCCCGATCCCAAGGGATGGTTCTGTTACACGGCCATGGAGTTCACCCCGGAAGCGCTTCTCCTCGCCTACGTGGCTGGCGAGCAATCCCCCGGGAAGCACCTTTCGGCGAGCCGGGTAAGAAGGATTTCCCTCACGGAGCTGCGTTGATCGGGAAGATCACTTTACTTCCCTGCCATCTTGTCCGTGCCGGTCTCGGGACTCGGGAACGAGGCGATGAGTTTTTTCGTCGCACCGTCCCACACGCGGAGGACGCTGTCCTGTCCGCCAGCGATGATGCGGGAACCGTCGCCGCTTGCATCGGCGGTGTGGAGGAAGCTGTCGCCGGCCTCGGGCAGGGGAGCGTTGGCCACCTTGACGGCCTTGTCACCGCTTGCGGTGAGGAGGTTTTCGGTTTCGCCGAGATAAACCACGGTGCCGATTTCCTTGGAATATCCCTCCACGTTCGATTTCACGCGACCGTCGGCGAGATCCCAGACCTTCACCTTCAGGTCGGCGCTGGCAGTGGCAAGGGAGAGGTCGTCGGCGTTCCACGCGACGTCGAGGACGTGGTTGGTGTGGCCTTCGAAGGTTTGTAGTTCGGTCAGGGTATCCGTCTCGAAGACCTTGACGAGCTTGTCCGTCGAAGCGCTTGCGAAACGCGAGCCGTCGGGCGAGAAGGCGAAGGCGGTGATCGTGTCCTTGTGGGCCTCGTCGTTGGCTCCGGCCCGGGTCCATCCCGACGTTTCCCAGAGGGCGATGCGGCCGCCTCGCGAGGGCACTCCGGTGCCGGTGAGGAGGTGGGAGCCGTCGGGCGAGAAGGCGAGGGCGGTGACGCGGTCGACGAAGGGATCGGCGGCCTTGCCGTCTCCGAGGCTCTTCACGAGGGTCCAGGCGCGACCGGGCAGGTTCCAGGAGAGCCATTGCTTGTCTTTCGAAGTGGAGACGAGGCGGTCTCCGGAGGAGCCGAGAAAGGAAAGCTCGCGCCCGGCGCTGAAGTCTTCCAGCCAACCCGGACTGAGAGTCGACCAGGTCCGAACCACGCCTCCGGCGAGGGATTGGTGGATCGTTCCGCCGTCGGCGGAAAAGGAGAGCGCGAGCGGAGTGATCTTCTTCTCTTCCTCGGGGGCGGCCTTGGTGAGGGCCTCGCTCTCGGCCTTGAGAGCGGCGATGAGGACCTCGGCCTCCTTTGAACCTCCCTTGGCTTCGGTTTGCCGGGCGAAGGCGTCGCCAGCGAGCTTGGAGGAGAGTTCACGGTTTCGTTCGGCGGTGGCCACGGCTCTCACGGCGGCGGCGGCTTCGTCGCGGGCCTTTTGCAGGGCATCAGCCGCAGGCGGAGGTACGGACGACTCGAGGGTCTTCAAGGCGACCTGTTTCGCGGCGAGGTCGCGGCGGGCCTTGGCAATTTCCTCTCCAGATTGAATTGCCTTTTCGCTCTCGGCCTTCAGCAGCGTTTCGGCCTCGGGGGCAATGCGGTCCCAGTTCGCCTTGCGTCTCGTTGCGAGGGT
>JAGRPC010000471.1 GCA_020439925.1 Verrucomicrobiia bacterium
TGGAAAGGGTTGCGGGGAGGAAAGATTGATGGCAGCGAATTTGGGTCGATTTTCCCGATAGCGGAATTCGTCAGGTCAGCAGTGACTCCGGGCGGATTTCTCCTGAACCTCAACTCTTTCTCCCTCCTATGATCCAAACATCCCTTCGCGAAGCACGATGGTCGCCTCTCATTCCGCTTCCCGTAAATCTGCTGCCGCTCATCGCATCCAGTCTCCTTTTCAGCCCGCATCATGCCCATGCCATCGGGAGCGCTCTCGACGGATTCGATCCGAGTGCAAACAATGCGGTCAATGTGGTCGTGGTGCAGGACGACGGAATGATCCTCGCGGGGGGTGAGTTCACGGCGATGGGAGGAGAGGCCCGGGATCGAATCGTGCGGATCAGTCCGGCGGGGGATGTGGATCTATCCTTCGATCCGGGGGCGAACGATGTCGTGAATACGATCGCCGTGCAGCCCGATGGAAGAATTCTCGTGGGAGGAGCCTTCACCACCGTGGGCGGGGAGACCCGCAGCGGCATCGCCCGCCTCGAGTCCGACGGGTCGGTCGATTCCTCTTTCAATCCGAATGCCGACGGACAGGTCTATTCGATCAGAATCCAGCCCGATGGAAAGGTCCTGGTTGCCGGAGCGTTTTCCCAGATCGGAGGCGAGGTCAGGCACAAGGTGGCCAGACTCAACGCCGACGGGAGTCTCGACACATCGTTTGATCCCTTCGCAAACGATGTTGTCTACGCTCTCGGGCTGCAGGACGACGGGAAGATCCTCGTCGGGGGAGTTTTTGACGAAGTGGGCGGCCAGACCCGCAACCATATCGCCCGGCTCGAAAGCTCGGGCAGCCTCGACACGACCTTCGATCCCGGCGCGAACAACGATGTCTTCTGTTTTGCGCTGCAAGCCGACGGGAAGATTCTCGTCGGAGGTCTTTTCACGACCCTGGCTGGAGAAACCCGCAACCGCATTGCCCGGCTGAACGGCGATGGAACGCTGGACACGGGTTTCGATCCGGGAGCCAATGGTGCCCTCAGGTCTTTTGCCGTTCAGGGAAACGGGATGATCATCGCGAGCGGGCACTTCACTTCCATCGGTGGCGAGTCGCGGAATCGAATGGCAATGATAGACACGGACGGCACCGTGGATCCGATCTTCGATCCCGGGGCGAACAATGCCCTGTTTTCCAGCGCCCTGCAGGCTGATGGAAAGATCCTCGTCTGCGGCAGCTTCACCCAGCTGGCGGGACAGACCCGGAACGGAATCGCCCGTGTCCATGCGGATGGCAGTCTGGACCGGACCCTCGATCCGACCGCGAACGGGGCCGTGGCAACGGTGGCGATCCAGGCCGACGGGAAAATCCTCCTGGGCGGGATCTTCACCGAGTTGGAGGGGCAGAGTCGCATCTACTTCGGACGGCTTCATCCCGACGGCAGTCTCGATTCCGGTTTCAATCCCAATCCGGACAGCGGAATCAGTTCCTTCGTTGTCCAGGGAGATGGAAAGATCCTCGTGGCGGGAGGATTCCAGAACCTGGCGGGAGGGAGTCGCAACCGGATCGCCAGGCTCGACCCCGATGGCATGTTGGACCCCTCGTTCAATCCCAATGCCAATGCTTCCGTGATCTGCATCGCCGCGCAGGCCAACGGGAGCTTCCTCCTGGGGGGAGCCTTCACCACGATGGGAGGGGAAACCCGCAATCACTTCGCACGCGTGGATTCGGACGGAAACCTCGACTTGAGTTTCGACCCGAATCCCGATGCCACCGTCAACTGCATCGCCGTGCAACCCGACGGGAAAATCATCGTCGGCGGCGTCTTCACCCAAATCGGCGGGCAAACGCGCAACCGTATTGCCCGCCTGGAAGCGGATGGCACACTCGACGCCTCCTTCGATCCCAACGCCGACCATGTGGTCAAAACGATCGCCCTGCAGCCCGACGGGAAGATCCTCGTGGGGGGCACGTTCATCAACATCGGCGGGGAGTCGCGCACTCGCATCGCCCGACTGAACACGGACGGCAGTGTCGATACCTCGTTCAACCCCGGAGCAAACGGCGACATCCGCACCATCGCCGTGCAGGCCGACGGCGGGATCGTGCTGGGCGGCGAGTTCACCCAGCTCGGTGGACAGACTCGCAATCGCATCGCGAGGGTCGATGCAGGGGGTGTTCTCGACACGGACTTCGATCCGAATGCGGACAGTTTTGTCAACTCGCTCGCGTTGCAGTCGGATGGCAAGGTGGTTGTGGGAGGCCTTTTCTCGTCCATCGACGGACAGTCGCGGGGTTACATTGCGAGGCTGAGCAACGATGCCGCCTTCCAAACGCTTTCCGCAGCCACAGACGGAAAGTCCGTGACCTGGAATCTCGAAGGTACCGGTCCGCTGGTAGATCGGGTTCTCCTGGAGTCGTCGGACGACGATGGTGCCAGCTGGACACTGCTGGGGGAAGCGTCGCGCGTCGGGACGACTTCCGACTGGGAGCTTTCCGGGCAGAGTCTGCCCGTGCTTCAGAATCTGCTGATTCGCTCGACAGGTCTCCAGTCCGCCAACAGCGGATTCCAGGCTTCGTCCGCTTACGAGTCGGTCGAGCAGGTCTACCTGCAGCCTCTCCCGCCGGACAACTCGGCCCGCAAAGCCACCTTGAACAAGAAGCTCAAAAAGCTGAAAAAAAAGCTCAAGAGCGCGAAACGCCGGAAGCAGGTCGCGAAGACCAAGAAGTTGAAGAAGCAGATCACGAAAGTGAAAAAACAGATTCGGGCACTGTGAGGAGGGTGTCCTCCGTCTTCCTCTGACTGCTTGAAGTCCGCCGGTGAATCCAACGGCCTGACGGAAGTGACGCGCCTGCAGGAGGCGAACTTCGGACCAAGGGATTCGGCCGCAGCCCGAGACGACTTTGGGCTGCGCAGGCTCCGAGGGATTTCGCGAATCGATGAACGACTCCCGATCAACCGTCAAACTCCCTCGACGGGGCAATTGGCTCCATCATCGAAGCCGAGCGGTCTTTATCATGAGAATCGTTGACTCCGGCTCAATGAACCAACAATGATCATCCGTGGCGGTCCCTGTTCGTCTCACTTCCGCACTCTACGAGGAATTAGCGACCGGAGGGGATTCCAAGCTCTAGAACTCGACCAGGGTTTTCCGGTGAAACTTACAACTCCCGTGCTTCGTGTATGAAAAACCAGCTCCTTCTCGCCGCCGCTTTGCCAATCCTTTGGATACTAGCACTCCATCACTCTCTCACAGGTGCCGAATCACGGGTGGCATTGGTCATCGGGAACGGTGCCTACGAAAACGGAAGCCCCCTGCGGAATCCAGTGACTGACGCAAAAGATATCGCAGGATCACTGAAGCGCTGCCAATTCGATCTCATCGGAGGGCAAGCTCTTGTCGACGTTTCGCACGAGGAAATGGAGCAGGGAATTTCGAAATTCCGCAAAGCAGCACAGGAAGCGGACGTCGCTCTTTTCTTCTTTGCTGGTCATGGCCTCGAAATGGATGGAACGAACTACCTAGTGCCTACCGACGCAGTGGTCGAAGAGGAATACCAGGTCAAACACAGGACGGTATCTCTTACAGAAGTGATGGACTCGATGGCGGGAAGTCGAGGAAGTCTCAAGATCATCATCCTCGATTGCTGCCGCGACAATCCCCTTGGAAGGGCCTGGGGCAGGCGCCTATCCCGCGGTCTTTCCGCCATCGATGATACTCCCGATGGAACGATCATCCTCTTTTCTGCAGGACCCGGGAAGGTAGCCTCCGACGGCGAGGGTCGGAACAGCCCTTTCACTGCCGTGCTCAAGGAAGCAATCCTCGAGGAAAATGCCGAGATTGAAACGGTCTTCAAGAAGGTGGGTTCCCGCGTCCAGGAAGATACCGGGAGCCAGCGACCATGGATGAACTCCAATTACTACCAATCTTTCGTTTTCGCCAAGGCTTCGACTCCTCCTTCCACCGTTCCCTCCCAAAAGGCGGCTGGGAGGGACCCCGCCACCTATTGGAACTCAGTGGAGGCCCTCTTCAGCGAAGCATTCGAACTGGAACGCAAGGGCGACCTCGATGCCGCCATCGACAAGATGACCGAACTCATTGAAACGGAAGAACGAGTGCCCCGACTGCTACAGGGCTGGCAGTTTCTCCTCAAGCAAGGAGGAAGAGATCTTTCGAGTTACGAAGGGAGATTTCGTCGCAGCCGCAGCGAGGTCCTGTCGTCTGCCGCTTACGATGGAAACGATCCTGAAATGCATTTTGTAGTTTCCGGATGGCTCCTTTTCCAATCGGAAGACTACGAAATCGAGATTGACTCCGCCGAACGGGAGAAACTCCGCAAACGCGCGTTCGAACATGCAGTAAAAGCCTCGAACCTCGCTCCAGGAGTCGCCGAATTCCGCTACCATCTCGCGGTTTGCCGCGGCGTCGAAGATACCGAGTCGTTTCGCAAGGATCTCAATGAGACGATTCGACTGAACCCTAGCCATTGGACCGCATGGACCGACCTCGTAGGATCCTCAATCACTTACGATAAAGACACGTTCGCACCCACAGGCATCTCCCCGGAGGGTGTCGGTTGGATGGAGGAACTCGAACGGCAGTCTTTCCCGCTGCTGGAGCCCCTCGCTTTCGTCGCGACCGAATATCTTTCGCCTGAGACGGCCCCGTTGATCGAACCGATTGTGAAGAAAAGGCTGGCGCGAGCACCCCAAGACCCTCTCATCCTCTCCCTGCTCGATGACGTTGTCGCAGCAAAGAGACCGTGATTCCTCAATACGAGTTCAGCAGATGAAGAGAGAATCTCCCTCAGATGATTCCCGTATCCACCGATCCCCTTAACCTCGGGAAGATTTCTTCTTGGTAGCGTTGTCCAAGACAAAAGCGATCGATATCACCTTCATGAAGTGAAACTCCGAGATCATTGAATCACTTGAAGGTACAATCGAACCAACCGCCACGTTCCCTTCCCGAAACTGCGCGATAGAGGGGAGGCGCCCCTGCCTCCGGGAAGCGACACTGGCCAATTCCGAGAAAGGAGAATTCACTGCGGTTCCGTGCCGGGCACGAGGCGCTGGTGGATCTCGCTCGTGAGAGCCTCGATGCGTTGGGTCAGTTCCTGAGTGAGCCGGGTCAATTCGGTGTTGCGTTCGAGCAGGGCGAGGAGTTGCTCGCTCTGGCGGGAGGCGAGCTCCTGCCGCTCGAGGCTCGCCGCCGCGAGGGCTTCACGATGTTGGGCATCGGCTTCGGAAAGGGCCTTGTCGCGGTCGGCCTGACGCGTCTGGGCCAGGAGAATGAGCGGTGCCGCGTAAGCCGCCTGGAGACTGAACGCCAGATTGAGGAGAATGAACGGATAGACATCGAAGCGCACCACATCCGTCAGGTTCAGGACGATCCAGATTCCAACAATGATCGTCTGTCCGATGAGGAAGGTCGGGGTACCGAAAAACCGGGCGAAGGCTTCGGCTTTCAGTCCGAACCAATCCGACCCGAAAGCCGACGACAAGTGCCGGTGGGGAAGGTGAAACCGGAGATGATGATTGGAAGGGGTCTCGGGACTGGAGTTGGGAGCATTCATTCGGATTCGAGGTTCGGCGACAAGATGCGGCTTCGCCGGTCCTCCATCAAGCGACGGAGCGGCCCGATGTCGGGAAGGTGGCCTCATCCCCCGATCTTGCCGACACGGTGAAGATACCGGAAGGGTTGACGCCCAGCCCAATGCTTCAGTAGCCTGCCCTCATGCTTCGCCGCCGCCGTTTTCTCCAATTCGCCTCCACCGCCCCTCTCGGCTTCGCCCTGTCCGGAACCTCCGCCCATGCTGGTGAACCGGACATCTCGAAGGAAGTGATGTTCCGCGGTCGCGACGGGGCGGGCCCGGCCTGGTTTCATCCGCGCGCCTGCCGCCTGCCGGACGGGCGCGTTTTCATGACGATGCAGCACATCAATGGGTCCGACTACTTCGGCCCCGTGCATCTCACGATGTCGGACGATCTCGGGAAAAGCTGGTCCACCCCCGAAGCGGTCGATCCGCTCGGTTGGGTCGAGCAGGCGGACGGCAGCCACGAAGGAGTCTGCGACGTCGTTCCGGAATGGCACGCCGCCTCGAAGTCGGTGCTCGCCTTCGGGCACAACGTCTTTTATTCCGGCCCCAGGTTCTCGCGCGATCAGCCACCGCGTTGGCCGGTCTATGCGGTGTGGAAGGACGGGCGCTGGGGGCCCCGCCGCAAGCTAGAGTGGGACGACCCGCGCGGCGCTTACATCTACTCGAACAACTGCGGACAGAAGGTGATGCGCGACGACGGCGACGTGGTCATGTCCTTCACCTTCGGCGTCAGGGACCAGCCCCGCGATGTCTGCGGTGTCATCGCCAGCTTCGATGGCGAGACCTTGAAGGTGAAGGAGACCGGACCCGCCCTTTCGAACGCGAAGGGCCGGGGGTTGCTTGAACCGTCGGTGACCTTTTTCCAGGGCCGCTATTACCTCACCATCCGCGCCGAGGACGACCGCGGTTATGTCAGCGTCAGCGACGACGGCCTCAACTATGCGCCGCAACAGGCGTGGGCCTGGCACGACAACAACGAAGCGCTCGGTCTCTCCACCACCCAGCAGCACTGGCTCACGCGGAACGACGGGCTCTGGCTCGTCTACACCCGCAAGGACACCTCTAACGCGAATGTCATCCGCTGGCGATCCCCTCTCTGGATGGCCCGGGTCGATCCCGAGTCCCTCAGGCTCATCCGCGAAACCGAGCGCGTCGTCCTGCCCCTGATGGGCGATGGCGTCGCGGCACCGGACGAGGTCGCCCTCATGGGGAACTTCCACGTCACGTCGATCGACGCGAACGAGGACTGGGTCACCGTCGGCGAGTGGCATCCGCGGAAGCAGGCACTGAGCGGCGACGCCCTGCTGGCGCGCATCCGCTGGAAGGCCTGACCAGAATCCCCTGACAAACCCACTTCGGAGAGGCGGAAAAAGCTCAGGCCTTCGGCTTGATGAAAAGCACCTCGGCGCGGGTGATCCAGCCGGATCGCAGATCGACGCGCATCCAGCCGTCCGCGTTCTTCGGGTGAAACCGCACCGGCGACCGCGGACCGAACTCGGCCAGGTCATATTCCTTCCAGGTTTTTCCTAGGTCCGCAGAATAGGCGAAGCCGGTCTTGAAGGTCGAGGCGGGCGCACAATGCGAGGCGATCATGACCCCGTCCTCGATGATCATGTTTGCCATCTCGAACTGGGCGTCGAAAAGACGGGTGTGCTTCGACCTGTCCGTGAAATCGGCCGGCGCACAGCGGAAGATTCCCCGGTCGTGCTTCTGGTTCGGCAGCGTCGGACCATTGGCATCGGCGGCCCAGTAGAGCTGGCCATCGACGAAGCTGATCCCGCCCGACTTGTAGCGGGAATTCGAATTCACCGAGATCAGCACCTTCCAGTCCCACCGGTCTGAGGCCCAGTCATAGGTGCCCCGCAGCCAGTGGCACTCGTTGCCGTGACCACGAAAGATGTCGCCGGTGCAGGCATAGAAGGCCCTTTCTGCCGGGTTGTACATCACACAGTGGACATGCCGGGCGATGACCGGGTTGCCCGGCTCGCCGAGAAACTGGTCCGGCGTGGCTCCCTTCTGCTGGAATTTCGGATTCTGGCCGAATCCGTAGGCCAGCTTCACCGTCTCGCCGCCGTCGACCGAGTAGTAGATATTCACCGGCACCGCCCCGCCCAACACGTTGCAGTAGTTCCCCCAGACCAGGATCTCCTTTCCGTCCACGTCCCAGGTGTGGATGCCGTCGAGGGAATGAAAATACCAGCCCGGCGCCTCGGGATCCTCGGGGGTGTGGGGCTTGTAAGCGCTCCCGTCCGGCCGCTGCACCGTGATTTCCCGCCAGGTGGCCAGGTTGTCCGTGCTGAGGTAGAGATTTGCCCGCGTCGCGAAGAGGATGTTTCCGTTCGAGAGAAAGGTGCTCCAGAGAATATTCGCCGCGTCCGGGAAAGGCGTCTGCCGCGCCCACGATTTTCCGTTGTCCTCGGAATAGAGGATCTTCTCCGGCGTGAACGCGAAAGTCTTGTTTCCCCGCTGTGAATCGATGTAGGGACCGTCCGGGGGAGAGAGACGGTAAAAGAACTGGTCGGTCTCTCCCGTGCCGTCGGCGGCACGCAGTCGGGACAGGCTCAGGGAAGCCGCCGCTGCGGAGCCCGTGGCAAGAAAACGGCGGCGGGAGAGTGAGGTGAACGGGAACTGGCTCATTTGACCCTCATCATTCGAAATTCGTGCCGGCGGCACCAGCCGAATGTCGGTCGCAATCACGGGAATCGGAGGTTTCACGACCCTTCCCGATGGCGATTTTCGATTCCCGCCGAGATCGGAAAAAGGATTGCTTGCCAAACGTTCGGAAATGGGATTACATCTGTAATCTATGAAGCACCCGGCCGCTTTTCTCCTCGCCCTCGGGCTCTGCGCGAACGGTTCGGGGGCCTTGGCCCAGGAGGTAGTGCCCTGGTCGTTCAAACCGCTGCAGCGGCCCGCAGTCGACCCCAGCGCTTACGCCGACTGGGCCCGGGACGATCTCGATCGCTTCGTCGCCGACGCCCTCGCCGAAGCCGAGCTCAGGCCCAACGCCGACGCCGACCGCGCCACGATCCTGCGTCGGGCGGCCTTCGATCTCACCGGCCTGCCTCCGACTCCGGAGGAACTGGAGGCATTCCTCCGCGATCCCGCACCGACCCCGGAAGCTTTCACCAAGGTCGTCGACGGATATCTCGCCAGTCCCCGCTTCGGGGAACGCTGGGGCCGCCACTGGCTCGACGTGGCCCGCTACGCGGACAGCGTTGGCCGTACCTGGAACGCACCCTTTCCCTACGCCTGGAAATACCGCGACTGGGTCATCGCGTCGTTCAATGCCGACAAACCCTACAATCGCTTCATCGCCGAACAGATCGCGGGAGATCTCCTGCCGGCGAAAACGGTCGAGCAGCGGCGCGACCAGATCACGGGCACCGGCTTTCTCGCACTCGGATCGCTGACGCTCAATGCGGGAGGAGGTGAACCCTATCTCCTCGACCAGATCGACGACCAGATCGATGTGACCACGCGCGGTTTTCTCGGACTGAGTGTCGCCTGCGCCCGCTGCCACGATCACAAGTACGATCCGGTGATGCAGCGCGATTACTACGCGCTCGCCGGCATCTTCTACAGCTCGTGGACCTATCCCGGCCAGGCGCACCAGAGCAACCACACAGCCGCAGGTTACCTCGATCCGGAGATGCTCGTCAGCCTGCCGACCGATCTCGACGGTCCCGTCGACCGCGTCCGCGAGATTCCGCAGGGTGTCCATACCATGAGCGATCTGCGCCAGTTCGGCGGCAAGGCCCCTCCTCCCTACGACCTCGAACCGGATTGGGTCATGGGAATTCGCGAGGGCGAACCGAACGATTGCGAACTCCGTGTCGGCGGTGTCGCCTTCGACTACGGAGAGGCCCCGCCCCGCGGGGACATCGGCATCCCCGAACTGCCCGACTTCCCCAAGATACCCGCCGACTCAAGCGGCCGTTTCCAGTTGGCCCAGTGGATCGCCTCTCCGACCAATCCGCTCACGGCCCGGGTCATGACCAACCGCGTCTGGCAACACCTCTTCGGGAGGGGGCTCGTGGAAACGGTGGACGATTTCGGAATCACCGGACGCGAGCCGAGCCACCCCGAACTGCTCGATCATCTCTCCATCCGCTTCGTCGAGGGCGGCTGGTCGGTGAAGCGACTGATCCGCTCGATCGTGCTGAGCCGCACCTATGCCCTCGACGGCGCGGCGCAGGCCGCGGCGATGGAGAAGGACCCCGACAACACCCTCTACTGGCGCGCCACTCCGCGGAGGCTCGAACTGGAGTCGATCCGCGATTCGCTGCTCTTCGTGTCCGGTCTGCTCGAACCGGAGCCGCCCGCTCCCGGGCATCTTTCCGGCATGAACAGCCGTGGCAACGGCCGCCTCCGGAGCAGCATCGGATTCGCCTCTCCCTACCGCACCATTTATCTGCCCATTCTCCGAGACCTGCTTCCCGACGAATACGCCACCTTCGACTTCCCCGATCCGAGCGGAGTCAACGGTCTCCGCCATGTCACGACCGCACCACCCCAGGCTCTCTTCTTCATGAACAGCCGATTCGTCGAGGATGCCGCGCTCGCTACCACCGACCGCCTCCTCGAAGCGGAGGACGACGCGTCGTCTCGCATCGACGCAGCCTACCGCCTCCTTCTCGGACGCGATCCCGAGTCAGTCGAACGCGAGGATGCCGTCGAGTTCCTCGATTCGCTCAAGGTCTCGGGTCGCGAGGACAAGGATCGATATCGCTGGTCCGTCCTCGTGCAGTCCCTCCTCGCCACCGCCGAATTCCGTCACGTGCTCTGAGCTTGCCACCACCTTTTCCGCGTCCATGAACCGCCGCCAACTGCTTCGCTCCTCCGGTCCCGCCTTCGGCAGCCTCGCCCTCGGAGCCCTCCTCCCGCAATGGTCGCCCGGACTCCTTGCGAATCCCCTCGCCCCACGAGAGGCCCATCATCCCGCGAAGGCAAAACGGGTCATCTTCCTCTTCATGAACGGAGGTCCGAGTCATCACGAGACTTTCGACCACCGTCCCGAACTCGCCGCGGCCGCTGCCGGGACTTCGAGACTCCTCGCGCCCGGAATCCCCTTCGCCCCGGCGGGACAAAGCGGGCTGATGATCTCGGAGGCTTTTCCGGAACTGGCGAAACAGGCCGACGAGCTCTGCCTCCTCAACGGGATGAAGATCGACACGAACGGTCATCACCAGGCCGTGGTGCGTCTGCATACCGGCAACGAGCGTTTCGTGCGTCCGTCGATGGGGAGTTGGGTCGTCTACGGACTCGGATCGGAAGCCGACGACCTTCCCGGCTTCATCACCATCAATCCCATCTCCGATCTCGGGGGAGCGGGAAACTATGGCGCCGCCTTTCTCCCGGCGAGTTTTCAGGGAACCCGCATCGCCGGGGGAGCCAGCAGCGTGCCGCACCTCGAGAACTGGCGCCTCGGCCCGGACGAGCAGCGTCAGCAGATCGATTTCGTGAACCGGGCCAACGCGCGACTCGCCGATCGCCTTCCCGGCAACCCGGCCTTCGAGGGAGTCATCCAGAGTTACGAGATGGCCTTCAAGATGCAGACCTCCATCCCCGAGACCTTCGACTTCGCCTCGGAGCCCGCCTCGATCATGGATCTCTACGGCATCGGAAACGGTGTCACCGACGGATTCGGCACGCAGTGCCTCATGGCCCGGCGTCTCGTCGAGAAGGGAGTGCGGTTCATCCAGTTGACCTCCAACGGATGGGATCACCACGGCAACGTCGCCCAGGGTGTGCGCGACCGGGCCGCCGCGATCGACCGCCCCATTGCCGGACTCATCGCCGACCTGAAACAGCGCGACCTGTTGAAGGACACCCTTGTCGTCTGGGGCGGAGAGTTCGGACGCGGCGCCTACGAGGACAACAGCGGCGGCCGTGGTCACAATGGATCGGGTTTCACCTTCTGGATGGCAGGCGGCGGCGTCAAAGGCGGCTATGTCCACGGCTCGAAGGACGAACTCGGTGCCGAGTCGGTCGACGGCATCATGAACTTCGCCGATCTCCACGCCACCATCCTCCACCTCCTCGGCCTCGATCACAAACGCCTCACCTATCGCTACGCGGGAAGAAATTTCCGCCTGACGGATACCGAAGGCGTCGTGGCCAGGGAGATCCTGGCCTGAGCGGTCCCCACTCTCTTCACGCCCGCTCCAGCTCCGCGATCTCGTCCCGGAATCCGCTGCTGAGAATAGGGAAGCGGCACCAGGTCTTCGGGTCGAGGTTCTTGTCGTCGACGTGGAAGCAGGGAGCGTAACGCTCGCGTTTCCACTGGTTGCGGCTCCAGAGCCGGAAAAACTTGATGACCCAGGCCCGGAGCGACTCTCGGTCAATTTCCGGATGGGTCTCGCACATGATCTCCCAGACCTCGAGAGGCAGCTTCTTGTCGCGGATGGCGTGCTTCTCGATCGCGTCGAGAATGGGATAAGGCATCAGGTCGGACTCGTCGGTTTGACCTTCCTCGCTGGGGCGCAACTCCGCGGTCGGCGCCTGCACGTTGATGACGCTCAATTCCGGAATCGGTGGAAGCACGTCAGGCAGCCCCTCCGTCTCCATCCACCGCAGCCACTGTCGCAGGAAGGCCTTGTCGATCCCGGCGATGGGACTGAGTCCACCCGAGGTGTCGCCGTCCATCGTCGCATAACCGACGGCGGCCTCGGAGCGGTTGCTCGTCGCGAGGAGGAGGGCGTTGCGGATGTTGGTCAACATCCACACGCCCGGAGCCCGGACCCGCGCCTGGATGTTCTGCAGGGGAATGTCGTCGGTCTCCCAGGAGAGCTTTCGACCGATGCCCTTTTCGACCATTTCCCGGTATCCCTCAACGAGGGCATCGACGTCCCATTCCTGGAAGTCCGCGCCGATGGCGCGGGCGACGGTCTCGGCCGCGTGACGTGTCGTCTCCGAGCTGTTCCGGGTCGCCTGGTAAACGCAGGAGAGCAGTTGCTCCATGAGCGGACGGGCATCGAGGCGCAGGTGCCCCTGCCTGGTGCGAAATCCTTCCTCCCCGAGTTCCTCCACGGCGAGATCGACCATCAGCTTCACCAGGACCGAGACCGCGGCGGAATCGGCACCGCCGCTTAGCGAGACGACAAACCCGCCCGAGTAGCTCTTGCGCAGGTAATCGAAGAGGCCGAGGGCCATGGCCCGGGTGAACTCCTCCTCCTTCCGGTCGGGATCCTCGCTGGCCTCGCTCGCAGGCGTGGTGTAGGGACCCCGCCACTCCGGGAGGAAAGTGCTCCGCACCGTCAGTTCCTCCTCCTCCCCGACGAGAGGACGATGGCTCACCTGGCGGGCGCGCTGGAGGCGGGTGCGGTTGAGGTCGATCGTCGCAGCGGTGACGACGTGTTCCCGGAAGGAAAAGCGTTTCCCCTCCGCGACATACTCCCCGCCGCAGGCGATGACGGTGCCGCCATCGTAGATGATCCGTCCCGCCTCGTTCCCGAGAAGGTTCGCATAAACGTAACCGCAGGCGAAGGCACGCGAACCCTCGAGGACAAACCGTTCGCGAACGCGCTGCTTCCCGAAGGCGAAATGGCTCGCGCTGGGATTGAAGATGAGGTCCACCCCGCGACGGGCGAGCCGCGTCCCGGGACGATCGGCGACCCAGGCATCCTCGCAGATTTCGAAGCCGAGCCGCACCCCGCCGAGATCGAAGACAAGGTCACCCAGCGGCACCTCGCTCCCTTCGAAGGACACCTTCTCGACCTGTCCTCCGGGCCAGGGTTTGAACCAGCGCGGCTCGTAGTGGAGCCCGTCGCCGGCGAGATTCTGCTTCGCGACGAAACCCTTCACCTTGCCATCAACGATCACGGCGACGGCGTTGTAGACCGATCCCTCGAACCAGAGCGGCAATCCCACCGCCACGACGAGTCCGCCACATCGCGGAGCGAAGTCGGCAAGGGAAGCGAGCGCCCGCTCGCCCACCTCGGGCGAAAGGAAAAAATCCTCGCAACCGTAACCGGTGAGGGCGAGTTCCGGCAGGCAGAGCCATCCGATCCCGACTTCACGAGCCTCCGCGACCGCGGCGGAAGCCCGGCGCAGGTTCCCGGACCAGTCGAGGGGGGTCTGATTGAGCGCGGCAGCGCCGGCAACGAGGCGGTTCATGGGGGAATCCGGATACGTTCCTTCAGGATGAAGGCCGGGGCAACGGAGAGTTTCGCGAGGCGCTTGCCCGGTCCCTGAACCCGGTCTATCCGTCCCCATGCCCGATCTTTACCCGCTCGCCCGGCTGTTTCTCTTCGCCCTCGACGCCGAGAAAGCCCACCACGTCACCCTCTCGATGATGCGGGCGGCCGACGCCACCGGACTCCTCGGGTGCCTGACCGGATCCGGCGCAACCGGGTCGAGTGCCGCACCCGACCCTCTTCACTCCGGAGTCGAGGTGATGGGACTGAGATTTCCCAACCGGGTCGGACTCGCCGCGGGGCTCGACAAGACCGGATCCGCGGTGCACGCCTTCGGCGAGATCGGCTTCGGGCACGTCGAGATCGGCACGGTGACGCCGCGGCCCCAGCCGGGGAATCCGAAGCCGAGGCTCTTCCGCCTCAAGGAGCATCAGGCCATCATCAACCGCATGGGATTCAACAACCCCGGCGTCGAGGGGATGCTGGTGAACCTCTCCTATTCGCGCAAGGACTTCCGCGGCATCCTCGGGATCAACATCGGGAAGAACTTCGACACCCCGAACGAGGAGGCCACCCGCGACTACCTCCTCGGACTCGAGGAGGTCTACGGTGCGGCCGATTACATCACCGCCAACCTTTCCTCGCCAAACACGAAGGGGCTCCGCGACCTCCAGAACGCCGAGACCTGCCGTGAGCTCATCCTGAAGCTGCAGGAAAAGCGCGAGGAGGTGAAACCCGATCACGGCGGCAAACACGTGCCTCTCGTCATCAAGATCGCCCCCGACCTGTCCGACGAGGCCATCGGTGCGCTCGCCAAGGTCTTCAGCGAGACCCGCATCGACGGAGTCATCACGACCAACACGACGATTTCCCGCGACGCCGTCGCGGGCCATCCCCTTGCCAACGAGGCAGGCGGCCTCAGTGGGGCTCCCCTCACGAAGACCTCCACCGCCGTCCTCGCAAGGCTGCGGTCCGAACTCGATCCCGCCATCCCCGTGATCGGTTCGGGCGGGGTCATGAGCGCGGCCGACGCGCAGGCCAAGCTGGACGCCGGCGCCGCCCTCGTCCAGGTCTACACGGGACTGGTCTACCGGGGTCCGCGGCTCGTGAGGGAGATCGCCGCGCTCGCCTGAGCCAGGCTTCGGGAAGGAACTTCCCGCGATGCGGGCTTGTCCGGGCAGGGCTTTCCCGGATAATAAACCGCCGTCGTCGTCGACGGAGATCGCTTGGTTTTCAGTTCCCACATCTTCCTCTTCGGTTTCCTGCCGCTCGCGCTGCTGTTCTACTACGCGGCGCCACCCCGGGCCCGATCGCTCGTGCTCACGCTCGAGAGCTACGTCTTTTACGGCTGGTGGAATCCGTGGTTCACCCTGCTGATGTTCGCCTCGACTCTGATCGACTATGTCTGCGGTCATTTCATCTGTCGAGATGGAGCCACCCACCGCCAGCGCAAGGCCGCGATGATCGCCTCGGTCTGTTCGAACCTCGCCATCCTCGGTTTCTTCAAGTACGCCCTCTTCTTCTCGGAGAACTTCTCGAGCGTGGCGACCGTCTTCGGACTTGGCGCGGTCGAAATGCCCGCCTTCCTCGGACAGATCGTCCTGCCCGTGGGAATCTCCTTCTATACCTTCCAATCGATGAGCTACGCCATCGACCTCTACCGGGGACATGCGGCGCGGGCGAAGAGTTTCATCGACTTCGCCTGCTATGTCTCGATGTATCCGCAACTCGTCGCCGGCCCCATCGTCCGCTACGGGACCGTCGCGGAACAGCTGCGGACACGCCGCCACTCGCTCCCGGACTTCGTCGCGGGCTTCACGCGCTTCAATTACGGGTTCGCCAAGAAGATCCTCCTCGCCAATCCGATGGGTCGCCTCGCGGACCTCGCCTTCGAGGCGGGATCCCCGGGAGCTCCGGTCGCCTGGGCGGGCCTGCTCTCCTATGCCCTGCAGATCTATTTCGATTTCTCGGCCTATTCCGACATGGCGGTGGGCCTGGGCCGGATGATGGGTTTCCGCTTTCCCGAGAACTTCAACTCGCCCTATCAATCGACCAGTCTCACCGAGTTCTGGCGGCGCTGGCATATCTCCCTCTCCACCTTCCTGCGCGACTACCTCTACATCCCCCTGGGCGGGAATCGCATGGGCTCGGCCCGGACCTATCTCAACCTGCTTCTCGTCATGCTCATCGGGGGCCTCTGGCACGGAGCCCAGTGGACCTTCGTGATCTGGGGCGGGCTGCACGGGCTCGTCCTCGCCCTGGAACGCCTCGGGAAAAACGTCCTCCGGGTCTCCCTGCCGAAGCCGGCGGGTTGGGCAGCCACGACCCTGGTGGTTCTGTCAGGCTGGGTGTTCTTCCGCTCTCCCGACCTTTCCACGGCCCTCACCTATTTCGGATCGCTCTTCGGTCATGACGGGATGACAGGGAGCCGGGAGATCCTCGAGGCGGTCTTCTTCACCCCCTTGAATCTCATCCAGCTTTCCGTCTTTGCCGCCGTGGCGTGGTTCCTGCCGAACACCGGAAGATTCCTCCGGGAGGTCCGCCCGTGGAAGGCCGGTCTCGGGATCGCCCTGCTTTTTGTCAGCGTCAGGGTGATGGGACTCCAGGGTTTCAATCCCTTCCTCTACTTCCAGTTCTGAGATGAAGAATCCCTACGAACACGACTGGCTCGAAGATGAAGTTTGTCTCGGACGCAAAGGACAAGGGATCTCGCTCGCCCTCTTTCTCTTCTTACTCGTTCTTCCGGCACTCACCCTGCTGCTGCCCGGATTCCGCCCCGATCCTCTCGTCCCTGCGAGGAAAAGTCTCACGGACCGGCTCGCCGCATTGGAGAAGACGGCAAAGACCCTTCCCCTCTTCGAGCGGTGGCGGCGCACCGACCAGGACCTTGTCACGGCCCTTGTCGATGCGGGGAACGCGAAGGTCTTTGTCGGCCGGGAAGGCTGGCTCTATTACCGCCCCGACCTCGAAGCCGTCACCGGCAAGGGTCCCTGGCACCTCGAGCCGCCCTCGGTCGCTCGGGAACGTTCTACCACCAACTGGCAGCCTCCTTTGCCGGTGATCGAGGATTTCGCCGCCCAGCTCGCCCGGCGAAACATCCGCCTTGTCCTGGTTCCCGTTCCCACCAAAGCCATGGCCTGCCGGGAAGGACTCGGGCTCAAATCCGGCGTTTCCCCTCCACTCTCCTGGACGCCCTTGGCCAATCAACTCGCCGGCGCAGGAATTGGTTTCGTCGATCTGTTCCCGGTGATCGAGGCACGGGGCCCCGACTCGGAACGATTCCTGAAGCAGGACACCCACTGGACGCCCGGGACGATGGATGCGGCGGCGAAAGCAGTGACCAAGGTGCTGGCGCCAGGTTCCGCCGTGCCGGAATACGAAACCGAGGCACTCGTACGAAGCAGCAAAGGCGATCTCACCGGCATGCTCGCTACCGGTGAGGCGGGCCATTCGGAATTCCCGCCCGAAACCGCCGAACTCCGGATGGTCGTGTCAGCGGAGTCCGGCGACACTTCCGATTCCGATGGGAATCTTGTTTTGTTAGGCGACAGCTTCGTGAATGTCTTCGACGATCCCTCGCTCGGATTCGGCGATCCGGGCGAATCGACGATCGGAGCCGGTTTCGCCTCTCACCTTTCCGCCGCTCTGGGGCAGCCCATCCAGACGATCGCGATCAACGGGGGAGGTGCCACCGCCGTGCGCGAAGCCTTTGCCAAGCTCTCTGCCGCCCGGCTCGCGAAAGTGAAAACCGTCGTGTGGGTCCTCTCGTCGCGAGATCTCCTCCTCCCCGAGATCCCGGCACGGAGGGCGGGGATCGAGTGGCGTCCGGTCACTCTCCCCGAACCGGGAGCCACGCCCTCCACGCCACCCAAGACCGCTGCTCCGGCCACCCGCGAGCTTATCGGCACCCTACGGGAACGCTCTTCAATCGAGGACCCCACCCAGACTCCCTACACCGAGGCCGTTTTCTCCACAGTCTTCGAAGCGGACGACGGAAGCGAGCACTTCGTTTTCTTCTGGGCCTTCCGGAACCGTCGCCTCGAACCCGCATCGGCCCTCGAACCCGGTCGCCGTTACCGGCTCAGGATCAGTTCCTTCGAGGAAAATGCCGCCGCGAACCGCGCCACCCGTCTCGACGATCTTTTCCGTCCCGATCTGGCACCCGCCTTTGCCGAGTCCTTCGAAGCCGAGAAGTAGTCGGGACAGCCTTCCTTCCGCGTCCGGGCACGGTCTTTCTTGCCTTCCACGGCGCGAAATGCGAGTCTCACCCCATGCGCACGACCGGAAGTGCCTTTGTGTTCTGCTTTCTCGCCCTCGTTTCACCCCAGATGAGCCGCGCGGAAGCGCTGCCCAATATTCTCTGGCTCTCCGCCGAGGACATCAGCGCCCACCTCGGCTGTTACGGTGATCCGCACGCCATCACCCCGAACCTCGATGCCCTCGCGACCCAGGGAGTCCGCTACACGAAGGTCTTCACCACGGCGGGCGTCTGCGCCCCCTGCCGCTCCGGCATTATCACCGGGATGTACCAGAATTCCATCGGCACGCACCACATGCGTTGTGACGCGGTCCTGCCGGGCTGGATGAAACCTTTCCCCCTCTACCTGCGCGAGGCCGGTTACTACTGCAC
>JAGRPC010000472.1:0-702 GCA_020439925.1 Verrucomicrobiia bacterium
GAAAACACCACCGCGAAGAAGATCCGGCCCAACTGGGACAGTCACGAAGACATTGTGCGGGATCACGGATACTGGGGGGAGGTGCTCGATACCGGGGCTTCGGCTCTCCTCGTCGACTTGAAGGCGCGGGGACTCCTTGACGACACGCTGGTCATCTGCACCTCGGAATTCGGACGACAGCCCGCCGCCCAGGGATCGGGGAAGGGGCGTGACCACAATGCCGGAGCTTTCACCACCTGGCTTGCCGGGGGTGGGATCAAGGCCGGAAGCGGATACGGAGCCACCGACGAACTTGGCTTCGAATCCGTCGAGCAGGTGATGCACAGCTGGGAGCTTCATGCCACGGCCCTCGACCTGCTCGGTATCGATCACGAGAAACTGACCTGGTATCACAATGGGCTCGAACAACGGCTCACGGGATTCGAGGGGCGGGGCGTGATACACGACCTGATCGCTTGAAAAAGTCCAGGGCGGGATCGGCCCTCACTTCGTTCCGTAGTTCCTTCCGTAGATCAGGTGGTATACCAGACCGACCATTCCGGCCCCGCCGACGAGATTGCCCAGAGTGACGGGAAGGAGATTGTTGAAGAGGAAGGCCGTCCATCCTAGAGGCTCCGGGGGAGAATCACCGGCAAGGAAGAGGGCAAGCGGGACAAAATACATGTTGGCGATGCTGTGCTCGAAGCCGGCCGCGACAAAGGC
>JAGRPC010000472.1:755-4239 GCA_020439925.1 Verrucomicrobiia bacterium
GCCAGCCAGACGGCGAGACAGACGAGGAGATTGCACAGAACTCCCTTGAGAAAGGCTTCCCCGAAGCCCAGTCCACACTTGGCGGCCCCGAGGGCGATGGCGCTTTCCCCGATCCTGCCCCCGTTCATGTCACCATGTCCCGAAAGCGCAACGATCCCTGCGAGACCGCAGGCACCGACGAAATTGGCGAGGTAGACGACCGCAAAGTTTCGCAGCAACAGGCCTGTCGTGATCCGCCCATGGACCCTGGCCATCACCATGAGGTTGTTGCCGGTGAAGAGTTCCGCCCCGGCCACGACCACGAGAACGAGGCCGAGGGAAAAGACCACCCCGCCGAGAACACGCTTGGCTGCGAACCCGAGGTCCGGATCACTTGCGACCAGGTTGAAGTAGAGAGCCCCCAGCCCGATGAAGCCGCCGGCAAGGACGCCGAGTGCGGCCATCGGAAGAATCGGCAGATTCGCTTTCGCAACACCGATGTTCTCGATGCGCTCGGCGATCTCCTTCGGGGAATAAGCGTCACTTCCGTAGAGTTCAGGCATGGGGCGGTGGCTTTCCGTATGATGGATCAGGCGGGTCGCGCTTGGCAAGCGCTCGAGCAATCGTGGCCTCACGCGTTTGTGTCCCGCAGAGCTATTGCCTTGTCTAAGGGATCGGCAATCCCCAACATGGGCACCTATGAAGATGGCAGCTTCCCTTGTCACCGCCGTGGTTCTTGCGCCTTTCCTTCTTGCCGCCAATGAGTTTCCCCGGGTTGTCGAGGTTGACGTCCAGCCTCTTAAGGCCCAGGTCCGGCGGGTCATCGAGGCGATGAACTATCTCGGATTCCCTCTGCGAGCCGAGGAATCGGCGGAACTGGAAACCGCTCTCGCGAAGGAAGGGCAGGCAGCCATCGAGGGAATCCAGAACGTTCTCGACCGTCATGCCCTTCTTGGGGTTCAGATCAATCCCGAGATGCGCGTCAAGGTTTCAAGGGGACCCGCCTCGGCCGAACTGCAAGAGCAGGGATGGCGGCAGTATCTCGTGAAGGTGCACAACGAGGCCGGGACCACCTCTGCACTGCGGGCGGGTGGTCCGAACCTGGGCGATGTCTTTCGAAACGAACGTGACAAGCGGCCCCTTGGTGAAAACGCCGATCTCTGGCTGGATCTGCAATGGTTTGAAAACCAGCCGCTGGCTCCCACGCTTGGAGGGCTCGAGCTTGAGTATCGCATCTTGCAGCTCTACTCCCGAGACTCCGGAAAGCGGGAAGCCACTCTCCTGATGGATGTTGGACAGGGAACCCAGGATCTTGGATTCCGAAGCGAAATTGCGGTCCTCTTCAACTGCCTTCCCGCGAGGGAAGTGACCTTGCGTGTCCTCGATGAAATGGGTGCGCCCACGACCGCCTCGTTCCTGTTCCGAGACTCCGCGAACCGGGTCGTTCCCTCGCAGGCGAAACGGCTCGCCCCCGACTTCGCTTTCCATCCCCAGGTCTATCGCAAGGATGGCGAGACGGTGGCCCTCGCGGACGGGGCTTACCAGGTCGAGTTCCAGCGAGGGCCCGAATCGATTCCCGAGCGTCGTGAAATCTACGTCACCGAGGATACGAAGGAGCTCGCCTTCAAGGTGAAACGCTGGATCGACCCATCGGAGATGGGCTGGTGGTCCGGCGACCATCACATCCACGCGGCCGGTTGTAAACACTACGCGCGCCCCACCGAGGGGGTTCATGCCGGTGACATGCAGCGCCATATCATGGGAGAGGATCTCAAGGTCGGGGCCAACCTGACCTGGGGACCCTGCTTCGACTATCAGAAACAGTTCTTTACCGGCTCCGTCGACAAGGTTTCCATCTACCCCTATCTGCTGCGCTACGATGTGGAGGTTTCGGGTTTTGGTTCGCACCAGAGCGGCCATCTCTGCCTTCTCAGGCTGCGCGAGCAGATCTACCCGGGCGGTGATTCCAAGGACCACTGGCCGAAGCTCGGACTCAACACTCTCAAGTGGGCGAAACGACAGGGTGCGGTCACGGGGCCCGCGCATTCCGGATGGGGGCTCGCTTCGGAATCGTTTGAGCTTCCGCCGAAAAAGGTTCCGGCCTTCGATGGAATCGGCGCGAACGAATATCTTGTAGATATCACCCACGAAGTTCCGGGTCCCGACGGAAAACCGGTTCCGGCGATCGATTTTCTCTCGATGGTGGATACCCCTTTCCCGTGGGAACTTGGAATCTGGTATCACACGCTGAATGTCGGGTATCGTGTCCGCATCAGCGGTGAAACGGACTTTCCCTGCATCTATGGCGAAAGGGTGGGGCTCGGCCGCAGTTATGTAAAGCTCGACGGGAAACTGGATTACGACGCCTGGTGCGAGGGCATTCGCCGGGGGCGGAACTACGTCGGTGACGGCAAGAGTCACCTTCTGGATCTCCGTGTCGGAGGGCAGGGGATGGGCGAAGGGGACAGCACCCTGCGTCTTGAGGTCGCGGGAAAGGTCCAGGTCACGGCGAAGGTGGCCGCCTACCTCGCACCGGACCCCGATCCCTACTTTGCGACCCATCTCAATGCCAATCCTCCGACGCGAAAGCCGGATACCAGGCCCTTCTGGAGCCTCGATTGGGCCCGTCTCGGGGAGTCACGCCGGGTGCCGGTGGAACTCGTCGTCAATGGAGAGGCTGTTGCCTGCCAGGAAATCGAGGCCGATGGAAAATTGCGTGACCTGAGCTTTGAAGTTCAGCTGGAGAAGAGCAGCTGGGTGGCTTTGCGTATCCTGCCTTCGTCCCACACCAACCCTGTCTTCGTGGAAATCGGAGGAAAACCCATCCGCGCCTCCCTGGCCAGTGCCGAATGGTGCCTCGCCGGAGTCAGGCAATGCCGAACGCAGAAGGAGCGTTTCATGGATGAGGATGAACTCGCCGATTTTCGCGCCGCCTACGACCACGCCGAGGAGGTGTATGCGAGGCTGGTGGAGGAATCTCACTGACCATCGAAGATCCCCTGGAAAGGAACCCAAGAACAACGATGACTCTCTATTTCAAGCCCCCCTCTTTTGTCGCCGCGGTCGCCGTTGCTGCGACGAATCTGCTCGCGGAGCCCGTTGCCATCGGCACCCGGCGCGAACTCTTCGTCGACGACGCCCTCATCGAATCCCTCTCCGGTAGTGCCCGGCTGGAATTGCATGAGCCGGTCCCGCGAGAGATCGTTCTCGAGCACGACGCACCCTGGGAGGGAACGGGGAGCGGATACCACAGCGTGTTCCGGGATGGCGACCTCTACCGGCTCTATTACAAGGCGTGGCATATCGAGGTGAAGGATGGAAAGGTGAACACGGGTTCTCATCCGCTCTATTGCTGCTACGCCGAGAGCGACGACGGGATCTCGTGGAGAAAGCCCGAACTCGGGTTGATCGAGTTTCAGGGCTCCAAGGCCAACAACATCGTTCTTGCTCCGGAGAGTTATGGCGAGGTGAAGTCGGATCCGGGACATCCCGCAGTCTTCAGGGA
>JAGRPC010000472.1:4339-13615 GCA_020439925.1 Verrucomicrobiia bacterium
TGGACCCTCGCTCACCCCTCCCCGGTGATCACGGAGGGCGCTTTCGACTCCCAGAACCTGGCCTTCTACGACTCCAATATCAATGCTTACCGCGCCTACTGGCGCGTTTTTACCGGTGGCAAGACCGACGGGGAAGCCTGGAAACCGGAAGGAAACCGGGCGATTCGCACGGCCATTTCGAAGGATCTCGTGGACTGGGACGCTTCGCAAGACCTGCGCTATGTCGATTCACCGGACGAGCAGCTCTACACGAATGGGGTGGCGCCCTACCCGCGAGCGCCCCATCTCCTTCTCGGTTTTCCGACCCGCTATGTCGAGCGGGGATGGTCCGACTCCATGCGGGTCCTGCCCGAACTTGTCGCGAGGGAAGACCGTGCCAAATCGAGCGAGCGATATGGCACGGCGTTGACCGAGGGGCTGCTCATGGCAGGCAGGGATGGAGTGACCTTCAAGCGCTGGAACGAGGCATTTCTGCGTCCGGGACCGGAACGCGAGGGCACCTGGCACTATGGCCACCAGTATCTGGCGTGGGGAGTGGTGCAGACGCGAGGGAGCCTGGATGGCGGTCCGGATGAACTTTCCCTCTATGCCACGGAGAGCTATTGGACCGGGAAAAGCAGTCTCCTGCGCCGCTACAGCCTGCGTCTCGATGGGTTTGTTTCGGCGAAGGCACCGCTCTCGGGAGGCGAACTTTTGACCAAACCCATCGTTTTCGAAGGGAAGGCGCTGCTACTCAATTTCGCCAGTTCCGCGGCGGGGGATGTCCGGGTGGAGATCCAGGACGAATCCGGCAGCGCTCTCCCTGGTTTTGCGATCGAGGATTGTCCGCCGGTATTCGGAGATGCGATCGATCGGGAGGTCACCTGGAAGGGAGGAGCGGATCTCTCCGGACTCGCCGGGCGTCCGGTCCGCCTTCGATTCCTGCTGCGGGACGCGGACCTCTTTTCCTACCGCTTCCGCTGACCAGTCAATCGAGGTAAAGGAATTCGTTCACGTTGAACAGGGCCAGAACGAGGTCGTGCATCGTTCCGATATCGAGAAACGCGTTCATCCGCCGCGATTCCTCGCCGGTTGGAGAACGGCCGAGAATTCGTTGGTAGGCCCTGGAAATCGCTTCCTTCCTTTCGAGGCCGGCAAGATTTGCGGCCGTGGCATCTGCCATGTCGTGGATGAAGGGATCATTCAGAAGAGTGAGAGCCTGCGGAGCAGTGGTCGAAACATGTCGACGGGCGCAACTCTGGTTTGCATCGGGTCGGTCGAGGACTTCAAAAAGAGGATAGCGGAGATTCCGGCGGGCGAATAGATAAAGACTGCGGCGATCCTGTTGGAGCCGATCCTCAGTGACTGGCCATTGGTTCTTTTGAAGAGTGGAAGCCACTTCCGGCGGCAGGGGGGGGCGTACTCCGGGGCCTCCGGCAGCAGGATTGAGGCGCCCGGAAATGGAGAGCATGAAATCTCGAACGGTCTCGCCGTCCAACCGGAGCCGGGGACGACGCGACAAAAGCGCATCGTCGGGATCGAGGGAGAGACGCTTTTCCCAATCCGGGTCGTCCTCGGTACGGAGGGAGGATTGTTGCCAGGCCCTCGAGGAAATGATTTCGCGATGCAGCCACTTCAACGACCACCCGTGGCGCACGAATTCGACGGTGAGCCAGTCGAGTAGTTCGGGATGGGTGGGACGGTCCCCTAGCTTGCCGAAATCGGAAGAACTGGGAACCAGGCCAGTTCCGAAGTGGTGCTGCCATACCCGATTGACGATCACCCGTGAGGTGAGCGGGTGGTCGGGTCGCGTGATCTCACTCGCAAGGTCGAGACGAGGATGTTCCGGCTTGAAGCCGGCTCCCGATAGGACGGCAGGGACCGCTGGCGAGAGCGCGGGGCCGGGACGGCGGAAGTCCCCTCTGAAGTACAGGTGGGCCGCGAAACGTTCACCCGAAGCGTAGGCAACGGGCAGGCTTCGCTTCTTTCCCGGGAGTGCAAAATCTTCAAAGATGGCTCGGAGGCGGTAAAAATCAGCCTGACTGACCGGGTCGGTCTTGTGATCGTGACACTCGGCGCATTCCAGGGTGATTCCGAGGAACACCGAACCGATGCTGCCGGTGATTCCATTCAGGATCAGGTGGCGCCGTTCTTCCTGAAGATTGAGATCCGGCATGTCGGGGCCGGAAAGAAGAAAGCCGGTCGCCGCAGCACTCTCGGCGCTCCCCGGATCGAGGAGGTCCCCTGCGATCTGCATCGCGACAAATCGATCGTAAGGCAGATCGGCGTTGAGTGCGGAAACCACCCAGTCCCGATAACGCCACGCATCGGGTCGGACGGCATCAAATTCAAATCCGTCGGTCTCCGCAAAGCGGGCGAGATCGAGCCAGTGTTGAGCCCAGCGCTCGCCGTAGTGAGGCGAGGAAAGAAGCGCTTCCAAATCTCCCGCAAAGTCGGAAGCGTCGCCTTCCGGAGGCAATCCGGTGAGGGTGATCGATAGGCGACGGCGGAGGGTCTCCGGGGAGGCGGGCGGTGCAAAATCCGCAATTCCCGTTTCGCGGAGCCTGGTGAGGAGGAAGGCGTCGATGGGATGTTCGCCGGGGATTGGGGGAGTTGGTTGACCGGGGGGGAGAAATGCCCAGAAGGACCGATCTCGAGACGTGAGCAGTGGTTCCGAGTAGGCAGTGGTCCTCGGCTCTTCCCCGGCGACGTAACGAATCGACAGGAGGCCAACACAGACAACTATGAGAATCCGGGGCATGAGGGGAAGGAACGGCGAGCTCAGGCCAGGATATTGTGAACGACCTTTCCGGAGACTCCGGTGAGGCGCGCATCAAGGCCATTGTGGGGGAAGGTGAGTCGTTCGTGGTCAAAGCCGAGAAGGTGGAGGATGGTCGCGTGCAGATCGTGGATGTGAACGGGCGATTCCGTGGCACGCAGGCCGAACTCGTCGGTGGCTCCATGGACGTGCCCGCCCTTGACCCCACCGCCGGCGAGGACGATGGAATACCCCCAGGGATTGTGATCCCGCCCGGTTCCCTGCTCGCTCATGGGCATGCGGCCGAACTCTCCTCCCCAGATGACCAGCGTGTCTTCGAGCAGCCCGCGGCTTTCGAGGTCACGCAGCAATCCGGCGACCGGCCGATCCGTTGCCGCGCAATACTCACCGTGGTTTTGCAGGACGTCCTTGTGAGCATCCCATCCATTGGTGTCTCCCGAGTAGAGCTGAACAAAGCGGACTCCTCGCTCGATCATGCGTCTGGCGAGAAGGCAACGCGTGCCGAACTCGCGCGTGACGGGGTCGTCCATCCCGTAGAGTTTCTTCGTGGCCTCGCTTTCAGAGGCAAGATCGACGAGCTCGGGAGCTTCGGTCTGCATGCGAAAGGCCATTTCGTAGGAGGCGATGCGGGCAGAGAGTTCGTCATCGAAATCCCGCGCTTCGAGATGACTCCGGTTCAGGTCCTGGATCAGGTCGAGGGTCGCTCGCTGCCGGGATTCGCGTTCCGGCGGTGGCTTCAGGTTTAGCAAGGGGGTGGAGCCGGGACGCATCGTCACACCCTGGTGGGCGGCAGGAAGAAAGCCGCTTCCCCACGCCGGGGGGCCGCCTTTCGATCCTCCCCGGGGGTCGGGAAGAACCACGTAGGCAGGCAGGCTTTCGTTTTCCGACCCCAGCCCGTAGCTGACCCAGGCGCCGACGCTGGGCCTCCCCATGAGAATCGACCCCGTGTTCATCTGGTAGACGGACTGGGGATGATTGACGCTGTCTCCGTGGCAGGAGCGAAGGACGCAGAAGTGATCCGCGAGTTTGGACATTTCCGGAAGGAAGTCGGAAATCTCCAGGCCACTCTGTCCATGACGGCTGAACGGTCTCACCGGGGCCAGTAGGGGATTGTTCGCGACCTGGCGGCGGGTCATGACCTCTCCGAACGATTCGGGCAAAGGCTGTCCCGCCCGCCGGGACAATTCTGGTTTGGGATCCCAAAGATCCATATGGCTCGGGCCTCCGTGCATGAAGAGGTGAATTACCCGTTTTGCTCGAGCCGGATGGTGTGTCAGACCACCGGAGCGCTTGCTTTCGGCACCTCGAAGGAGAGGGGCGAGCGCGATCAGGCCGAGTCCCGTGCCGGACTTCTCCAGGAAGTCACGGCGATTCAGCGACTTCTGTGCGAATCCATTCAACTTCCCCAAGGATAAAGAAACACCTGCCATTTCGTCAACGGCTTCGTCAGTCCCGGGAATGGCTTGGCGCACTTGCGGTGAGCACAGCCACCGGCTAGAGTCCGGGAAAATGGCGAGAGGGCGAGAAGAACACGAGGCGAGAAATGCCGCTCTTCGGAGCTTTGGCAAGGACCTGGCTCGGCGGGCGAAGTCGAAGTGTGAGTTGTGCGAGAAAGCAGGTGAAGGTCTCTCCATTTTTGAAGTCCCTCCCGTTCCACGGGATCCTGATCCCGATCGGTGTCTCTTGCTGTGCGGGAACTGTCTGGGTCAGGTCGAGGAACCGCGCCGATTCCGGGGCGGGGACCATTGGCGTTTCCTATGTGCCCAGGCGTGGAGCGAGATTCCGATGGTCCAAATTGTCGCGTTGCGTCTTCTGAAGCGGCAGACTGACAAGGAAGCGTGGGCTCGCGACGCGCTGGACGAAATCTACCTCGATGAGGCGACAGAGGCGCTCGTAACGGAAGGTGTCTGAGGCGTTATCCTCCGAGATGAAATCCTTCAACTCCGTATTCGGACTCTTTTTCCTTCTTTCCGGTGCTCTCGATGGTGCGGAGGTGGTCGATTACGTGGACAAGATTCTGCCGATCATGAAGGACCATTGTTGGGATTGCCACAGCAAGGAGACCGAAGTGAAAGGGAACCTGTCGCTCGATCCCGAGACGCTTTTCGACCAGATCGGCACCTACAACATCATTCGACCGGGGAATCCCGGAGAGAGTGGATTCGTGGAAAGAATGAAGCTCGATGAGAGTCACGCCGATTTCATGCCGAGGAAGGGGAGTTCCCTGCCGAAACGGGAAATTGAAGCGATTGAGGAGTGGATCCGGGCGGGAGCGATTGTCGATGGGAAAAAACTCACCGACGATGAAAAGAAGAGATTGGCGGAGATGGGGGGAGCATCCCCAGGGAGCGATGACAAGCAGGCGGATCAATTCCTGTCGTGGAAGAACCGGGAAGGCAAGGTCATCGAAGCGAGAATGACCGGAATGGAGGGAGAGGCAGTCAACCTTGTCATGAAAAATGGCAAATCCTACCTGGTTCCCCTGAACTCGTTGAGCAGCGAGAGCGTAGAACAGGCGAAACGATTGAGTGGAAAGTGAGCCTTTCCCCGGTTTTGCCTGCCGTTGTAGACGGTTGAAGCACCCCGGTGGTTCTGTTCCTCCCGTTTGGATGCCACGCAATCGGCTCTAACGAAATGCGCCCCTCCCGAGGGAATCGGGAGGGGCGCGGTGGTGACGAAAACCAAGTTTCGGGAAAGAAAACAAGTGAAGTAACCAATCCGGAAGTCAGCGGAAGCCCGCCTCATTCACTTCCCTTTATTATCACGAGGACATGGCTTTCGGCAAGCACAAAGGAGAAGAATCGTTTGGATTTTCCTGAATTCTCTGCGGCTAGGACTTCGAGTTCTCGGGAAAAGAAGCTTTTTTGTAATCAAATCGGTCAGTCATAAGAAAAAAGATTTTACGTTTTAAATATAAATACAATAAAAACTGGAATAAAAGAGGTTTTTAAGATAGAGTCTCCTTCTGGAACTCTATGAAGTCTCCCCAAGTCATCCAATGTGCACGCGCCTCCGCTGGCCATGAACCCAATCTCTCCGACTTCGGAGCCCGGTTGATGCAGGCAGAAGACCGGCGATTTGCTCTCCGGAATCTGACGATCGTTGCAGTGATTGCGGCCGCCATGGTCTCTGTTTTCGCCGTTCTCGATTTTTTTGCCTATCCAGACCAGAGGGAACTGTTTGCCTATTTGAGGTGGACCTGTGTTTCGATCATGATCTTCTCCCTTTTCCTGGTCAGGTCCAGGTTCGGAAAGCGCTACTACAAGTTTTTCGCGGTGGTCGTGCCTCTGATTCCGGCCTTTCTCGTGTCGATGACGATATTCGTTATTCAGGACCCTTCCTCGATCTACTACGCGGCTCTTTCATTGTGTCTGGTAGCAATCGGATTCCTGTTCCGTTGGACTTTCCGATCGGCGGTGGCCATCTCTGGAGTGGTTCTGCTCTTCTATCTGGTTGCCTGCGCTCCGGCGATCTTGAATGGTCTTACAGCCAGGGTCGGTGCCGGGCTCTTTAGCAACCTGGTCTTTCTCGTCGCCACGGGAGCTGTCGTAGTGGCTGGATCACACGTACACAGCCGGATGCGGCTTGAAGAGTTTTGCAGGCGGGAGAGGCTGCGCAGGCAGAAGATGGTTCTTCGACAGAGCACACTTGAGCTGCAGCAGATTCTCGACGAACTCCGGGAGACTGAAGGGCAGCTGATCCAATCGGGCAAGATGGCCTCGCTTGGGCAACTCAGTGCCGGTGTGATTCATGAGATCGGAAATCCGCTCAACCACTCCAATCAGGCTCTGTTCCTCCTGAGAAGGCGGCTGCGACAGTTTCCCGAAGATGAGATGATTCGAGAGGCCGTCGAAGACATTCAGGACAGCGTGGATCGAATGAAAGAAATCGTGCGGGAACTGCGGGAGTTTTCCCACAAGAAGAGCGAGGTTTTGACGGAGTTTTCATTGCGCGAATCGGCAGAGGTGGCCATACGAATGCTTGGCAAGGAGATCGACGACCATGAAGTGGGCATCGATCTGAGAGTCGAGGAAGGCCTTCTCGTGTCAGGTGTGAAGAACCAGGTGGCTCAGGTATTGATCAACTTGGTTCACAACGCGATACAGGCGATGGCGAAAGTCGATACCGGAAGGCGGAACCTCATCGTGATTTCGGCGTCGGAGAGGGACGGGAAAGTCGCTCTGAGCATTCTCGACAACGGGCCTGGTATTCCGGAAAAGATCAGGGAGAAAATCTTCGATCCGTTTTTTACGACCAAGGAAGCGGGTGAGGGGACCGGTCTTGGTCTCAGCATCTGTTTCAGGATTCTGGAGGCTCACCGAGGAGGAATCCAGGTGAAGTCGGACGGTGCCACTTTTACGGAATTCATCGTCATGCTGCCTTCCGTGATCACCTCCGTCGATGACGATGTCGCGGAGGCTCCCGAGGAGGGCAACTCCCGGAAATCCGAATCACAGGATCCAGCTTCTCACCACTCAATCGCTACCCGGGATGGCAATTCCGCTCTCTTGTCCGCTGAAAATGAATACGCAGTTTCCTGAATACGGCATTCTCTACGTCGATGACGAGATGAAGTCGCTGAAGTATTTCGAAGCGATTTTTGAGAACCTCGCTCCGATTTACATTGCAAACAGCCCGGACGAAGGGTTTGAGCTGTTTCGCCGTCATCACAAGAAGATCGGGGTTATCATGAGCGACAAGAAGATGCCGGGGGAATCGGGCATCGACCTTCTTACTCGGATGCGGAAACTCGATCCCAAGCCGCTCCGTTTCCTTGTCACCGCGTTTTCCGACCTCGATGCTGCCGTCGACGCGCTGAACGATGGCTTGCTCTACTCGTATCTCACCAAACCCTGGGATCCCGATGAACTGGAGCACCGTCTATCGAAGGCGCTCGGGCATTTCTGTCTCGAACGCGAGCGCGAAAAGCTCCTCAGGGAGAAGTCCGACGCCTTCCACCAGTTGATGATGGCGGACAAGGCGGCGAGCATCGGGATTCTGTCCGCAGGACTCAACCATCATTTGCGGAACGCCCTCACCGTGCTCCGCACGTTCCACGACCTGATCCCCTATCAACTCGAGGATGAAATCGAAGGGACGCCGAAAGACCAGGCGTTCTGGAAGGACTTTTACGGGGAGGTGGGGGGTCAGATCGATCGTATGACATCGATCCTCACCAATCTCTCGGACGGAACACGGATGAGTGGACTCGACATCACGGGGGGGATTGATTTCTGCCAGATTCTTCGGGAAGCGGGCGAGCTTGTTCTGGAAAGTTCTCCCGGTATCCAGTTCCGCATTGAAGCGCCGCTTGACCTTCCGGAGATTTCGGGCGATTCCGGGAAACTTGCCCAGATGGTCAGGCTTCTCTATGAGGAAGTGCGCATGAATCTGCGCAAGGGAGGGGAATTGGAGGTCACGGTCAAGACCATCGAAAACGACTCGATCCTCGAAGTCGCTTTCCTCGACAACGGGGAAGCGGTGCCAGAGGAGGATCTTCCGCGTCTCTTCGACCCGTTTTACGTGAGGGTGAACCAGCCCGAGGAACTGGGGACCAATCTGATGGCCTGTTACCTGACCGTTTTCCATCATGGAGGAGCGATTCGGGCGGAGCGGGCCAAAGACGGGCGCAATGCGCTGATCTTCACTTTGCCGGTCGATCCCCGGCAGGTCGGGGAGGAGGAGCCGGAGGACATGCCGCGCACCTTGTGGCGTCTGGCCGACTTTAGCGATCGTGACCTGCGCGCGGCGGGTGCCGGACTTCCCTCCTGAAATCCTTTAGCCCGGTCTTTCGGGAATCACTCGTTGACAAGCGGAGGCGGGGAAGGCACCACTTCCCGGAATGGCCGTCATCCTCAACAACGGGGCTCTCTTCCTTCATATCCCAAAAACCGGAGGGACCTGGGTCACGCGGGTGCTGCGCGATGCCGGACTCATGCGATGCTCGATTGGTCATCGCCACGCGAATCTCGAACACCTCCTCGCGCCGGGATGGCAGGGGCTGGGAAGGAGACTCGAATGGTCCTGGAAGCGGGCGCTCTATCTGCGGACGCATCCCCGTCCGTTCACTTTCTGTTTCGTGCGTCATCCGCTCGACTGGTATGAATCCTTCTACCTTTACAAGAGCCAGCCGATCTTGAATTGGGAGCGGGATGGGGAAATGGAGAATTTCAACCGGTGGCACCCGAATGCCGTCCTCAACGGATTGGGCGAGGGGCGGGACTTCAACGGTTTCGTGAAAGAGATCCTGGACCGGTATCCCGGTTACGTCACGGCGCTCTTCAGCCACTACACGTTTCGTCCCGTCGATTTCGTGGGAAAACAGGAGAATCTGCGTGAGGACCTTATCTCCGTGCTCGAGCGCCTCGGTTGTGACTTTGATTCAGCTCGAATCCGCGGCAAAGAGCGGATCAATCAGAGCCGGGACGAGAGATCGCGTCCCGAGTGGGATCCAGCCCTTCGCAAGCGAGCCCTCCGTCTCGAGCGGGCCGCTCTGGAGCGTTTCGGTTATTCGGTCG
>JAGRPC010000473.1 GCA_020439925.1 Verrucomicrobiia bacterium
TGGGTCAAATCGGGTCCGCTTTATCCGCTCAACACCGGCGGACGCAAGCGCACCCATGCGATGCTCGTGGAACTGTCACGACACCATCAAGTCACCTATCTCGCGAACCTCCCCGAGGGACAAAATCTCGCTCCCGAAGAATCCGACGCCCCCTACGCCGGGGAAAAACTCTGGATTGCCTCCCGCGAACCCCGCGAAGGCTCCCTCGCCTGGATCCTCGACCTGGTCCGCAACCTTCTCTTCTCTACCCTGCCCTTCGTCCTCGATCGCTACCGGAACCGGGAACTTTCGGAGACCCTCCTCGAGCTGGATGAGAGTGGAAGATTCGACCTCATCGTCTGCGATTTCCTGACCCCGGCAGTGAACTTTGAGTTCGACCGGATCCGCACCCCGGTCGTGCTTTTCCAGCACAATGTCGAAGCCCGGATCTGGGAGCGTCTCGCCGCCGAGAAGTCCAATCCCCTCGTCCGCCTTCTTTTCCGCGACCAGGCCCGCCGCATGCGCGAGGCGGAAATCTCCCTCTCGGCGAAGTTTCATGGCGTCATCGCCGTGTCACCAGAGGATGCCGCCGACTTCCGCGACGACTACGGTCTGGACAACGTGCTCGGTGATGTTCCCACGGGTGTCGATACCGATTTCTTTCGTCCCCCCACCCCTCGCCGTCCCGAACCCGGCCTCATCGGCTTTCTCGGTTCGATGGACTGGATGCCAAACATCGAATGTGTCCACCACTTCGTCCGCGACATCCTCCCCGCCATCGTCGATCGCGTTCCGGGAGCCCGCCTTCTCGTCATCGGCCGCGATCCGGCCCCTTCCCTCCAGCGTCTCGCCACGGAAAACGAGCGTGCCCTCCTGACGGGGACGGTTGACGATGTGCGGCCCCACCTCGACCGCTGTGAAGTTCTCGTGGTGCCCCTTCGCTCCGGAGGCGGAACCCGCATCAAGATCTTCGAGGCCATGGCCCAGGGAGTCCCCGTAGTTTCCACCACCATCGGAGCGGAAGGACTCCCCGTGCCCGATGGCGAGGCCATCCTCATCGCCGACGAGCCCGAAGCCTTCGCCAATTCCGTCGTGGAACTGCTCCAGTCACCGGAACGCGCGGAACGTCTCGCGACCCTTGCCCGCGGGATGCTGGTGCAGAATCACTCCTGGGCAATCGTCGCCAATCGTTTTCTCTCCCTGAACTCGTGACCCATGGCAAACGACCCCCGCACCCCGGAACGAATCCGACACCATTATGAAGTGGAAAAGGAGCTTGCAGCCCGTCTCCGCGCCTCGACCCGCGAGGAACGCACCGAGCTTTTCAAGACCCTCTACGACGAACTCTTTGAGAGGGTGCAAGACCACCCCCGCCTCACCCGCCGCGAGACGGAGGAGTCCTCACAACAGAATATCGAATCCCAGCTCCGGCTCCTCCGCCCGCACGTTTTCGGAACCGGCCCCAAACCCGTTCTCCTCGAGTTCGCCCCCGGCGATTGCCGGCTCGCCGGAGCGGCCGCGCCTTTTTGCGAGCGGGTCTACGGGGTCGATATCTCCGATCAGCGGGCTCCCGGCGAAGTTTCTCCCGAAAACTTCGAACTCATCGTTTACGACGGTTATCAGCTCGACCTCCCCGAAGGTTGCGCCGACATCGCTTTCAGCTACC
>JAGRPC010000474.1 GCA_020439925.1 Verrucomicrobiia bacterium
GGTCATGATCGCGAGGAGGCCGGCCGTGATCGTCATGCCGATGAGAGGGGTGGTCTGTCGGTCCGTCCATCGGGCGACGGGATCCCGCGATTCGAGGGTGAGGCGGACGTCCCGGTGCCATTGCAGCCAGAGAATCAGGGCGGGCAGGGCGATGAGGAAGAGAGCGATGGTGATGAAGTAGATCACCATGATGACAACGAAGATCCCGTCCATCGCAGGTGCTGTGGCGGCCCCTCCGGATCGCTCGAGAGCCTTGTCCATCGATTGGCTCATCATCCCCTTTAATGACGGCGCCGTGACGGCGAGGGAGAGCAACATGACGACTCCCGTGTAGAGCCATCCCCAGCAGAGGGTCAGAACGAAGGGGCGCGACCAGCGCCGGGAAGTGAAACAGCCATAGGCCACGACGAGGAAGAGGATGCCGCATCCCCCGTAAAAGATCAGGTTGATGAGGGAGGCGCTCCACATCATGTCCTGCATGCCGGCGAGTTCGCCCATTGCCTTGGGATCGGACTTGGCCAACTGCCCGAGAGCGAAGGTCTGCACCAGGGGGAGGAGGCCGGTGCCGCAGAGCATCAGGCCGGTCAGGGCCAAAAGGATGCCCGTGGTGAGGATGGCGGAGCCCCTCGGTTTGAATTCGCCGGCGCCGGGGGAATCTGGATCGCTCATTTCCCGGGAGGATAGGAATTCACCCTCCGGATGTAAAGAGCTTCCCAAATTCCTCTGCGAACCACTGGCCCGCCATAGATCTCAGGTCGCCTGCCGGAGTCTCTTCTTTCCCGGCACGGGCAAGCACCGCCTTCTGCGCGAGGTAGTCGCGGTTCACGATTCCCGCTTTGCTTTGCAGCAGCCTCCAGGCCTTGCGGCGCTCCACGCAGAAAAGGACGGCCTGTCGGGAAAGCGCCTGGAGTCGGATGCTTCCGCCGGATTCAACCCGGATGTAGCTGCCGAAGTCGGGGATGAAGCTGCGGTTCGCCGGATCGAAGACACGGCGGTGGACCACGTCGTCCTGGGTGACGAGGACGAGAAGATCTTCCAGTGGTATCAACCGGTCCGCTTCCTCTGGGGTGATCGCCCGGAGATGCCTGCGGAAGCGCGCCTCGCTCGCGGCCCAATGGGCGACGGTGTAGGCGAAGGGGGTCTTGTCGGAAAACACGGCCTGTTGCCAGTCACGGTCGGTATTGGGATTCCCCTTGAGGTCAAAACACTCGGCGCTGGTTTCGCCGCGTTCCGGATTGAAGACAAACTCCGGCATCCCTCTGGAGTCACGGGAAAGCTTGGCCTGGTGGGCGGAGTGGTCGTCCGGAACTCCATGCTCCGGCTGGCAGGTGGTGTAGCACTGGAAGAAGGCGGTGCCACGGTAGTCGAGCCCCTCGAGGATGCATTGATAGAGCTTGGCGGCGTTGGCGATCGAAACCTGCGCGACGTAGGGGCTGCCGTGCCCACTCGTGAGGATCTCGGCGACGTTCTTTTTCTCGGTGAGCTTGCCCTGCGAGGCTCGACCGAACTGGTTCATGTCGTAGCCGCCGAGCAGGTTCGAGCTGTCGGAGTTCTGTCCCCCGGTGTTGGAATAAACCTGGGTGTCGAGCATGACGCCCTTCACATTCGGCCGGTTCTGCAGGATCACTTTGGAAAGGTTTTGGAAGCCGATGTCGCCGAGGGCGCCGTCGCCGCCGACGATCCAGACCTTGGGCAGTTCGCGGATCTCCTCGTCCGAGAGGTGGATCTCGGTGAGGTGGGTGAGATCCCAGTAGCCGGCCTCGTCGATGACTCCGTTTCCCGTGTCCGATGTGGGACGTTCTCCAAGGAGGGCGAGGGCCAGCCGCTCCGGGGCAACCGAATGCCGGGTGTGGTGAAGCAGAAGGGACTCTCCCATCAACCAGGAAATCGTGGCCCCGTCCTGAAAGAGGGAGTTCATCCACGGATAGGGGTGTGGATTGTTGGGGGGAGTGGACCCGTAGACGGTGTTGCAGCCGGTCGAGGCGCCCATGAACATCACGCTCATGCCGTTGGCGAGGCGTCCGTCGGTGGATTGCAGCTTTTGGTGGTTGAAGGCCTCGACGCGCAGGGCGCTGACCAGCCCGGCCACGAGATCCTCGTCACCGATGGGAGCGAGGGTAGCCAGGCGGGCCTCGGTGTCCGCGTCGTTTTCCCCTCCGAGTCCAAGCACGA
>JAGRPC010000475.1 GCA_020439925.1 Verrucomicrobiia bacterium
CCGCGGCGGGGGCAGGATCGTGACATGTCGTTTTTGCGGACCCGCAGGATTTGCAGTCCGCCGACTGGCATCCCTTGTCCGTGTCGCAGCACTTTCCGGCATCGCAGCATTCCTTGTCCGGGCAGCAGGACGCGTCCCGGCAACAGGATTTTCCGGCTCCGGCCGCAGCGCGGTCAGGTCCGGCGAAGGCGAGGGTCGCGGCAATTCCAGCGAGGACGGCGAGAGTGAGGAGGGCGTGAATAGCTTTCATGGTTCGAATAGATGGAGTTTGATTCAGAGTCGGGACCTTGGGTCCTGTCCGGTGCAACGCCGCGGAAAAAGGAATCCCTCCACTTTTTTGAAAAAAAGTCCGGAGACCCACGAGAACGAAATCGGAGGAACGCCATCCCGGGGTGGAAAATCATGGGCAGAACGTCTCGGATGGGTATCGTTCCCACACCCGTGAACCGGATTCCTTCCATCCTCCCTGGCCTTGCGATCGCCGTCCTTTCCCTGTCCTCCTGCGAGCGCAAGGAAGATGGCGCCACGACGAAGCGGGCGCGCTCTCCCTATCACGCCATTCCCGGTGCCACCCATGTGGGACATGAAAGCTGCAAAACCTGTCACGAGGGGGAGTTCCGCGAGTGGCTCCTCAGCGATCACCACAAGGCGATGAGCCCGGCAACCGAAGAGTATGTCCTCGGCGACTTCAACGACGCGACCTTCGAGCACTTCGGCCAGGTGTTCCGTTTTTTCCGCAAGGGCGACGAATACTGGGTGAACGCACCGGACGAGACCGGCACGGCGCGCGACATGAAGATCGATTACACCTTCGGTCACTACCCCTTGCAGCAATACCTCATCGCCTTCCCCGGGGGACGTTACCAGGCTCTCCAGGTCTGCTGGGATTCACGCCCGAAGGAGGAGGGCGGCCAGCGCTGGTATCACCTCTATCCCGACGAGGCGGTACCTCCGGACGACATCCTCCATTGGACGCGACGCCACTTCAACTGGAACTACATGTGCGCCGACTGCCATTCGACGAATCTCCAGAAGGGCTTCGACAAGGAGACCCTCTCCTACCACACGACCTGGTCGGAGATGAACGTGAGCTGCGAAGCCTGCCACGGTCCCGGTTCCGAGCACGTGAAATGGGCCGAGGCAAAGGCACGAACCGAAGCGAACCCGGGAGACAAAGCCGCCGCCACCGAATTCGCGGCCCTGAAGGATTATCTCGTCTCCAAGGGGCTCGTCGTCACCCTCAAGGAACCGGGGGCCGATCCGAACGAGTTCCCCTGGACGACGGATCCGGTCACGAGGCAGCCTAAACGGACCCGCCCGCTCGATTCGAACGTACAGATCGAAACCTGCGCCCCCTGCCATTCCCACCGCACCCTCCTCGACACGAAGTGGAACCCGGGCCAACCCTATCATGACACCCACGCGCCCTCGGTCCTGAGCGAAAGGCTCTACCACCACGATGGCCAGCTGAAGGAGGAGACCTACGTCTACGGTTCCTTCGTGCAGAGCAAGATGTTTCATGCCGGGGTGCGCTGCACGGACTGCCACAATCCGCACTCGATGAAACTGGTCGCCCCGGGCAACGCGCTCTGTGTGCGCTGCCACCTGGCGGATCCCTACGACACTCCCGCCCACCATTTCCACCCGGTCGGCAGCACCGGGGCCAATTGTGTCGATTGCCACATGCCGCACACCACCTACATGGGGGTCGATGCACGGCGAGATCACAGCCTGCGCGTCCCGCGCCCGGATCTCGCGAAGGAACTCGGCACGCCGGATGCCTGCACGAAGTGTCATACCGACCAGACTCAGGAATGGGCGGCGGACTGGTTCAGGAAATGGTGGGGCGGCGGCCCACGCAACGCCCACTACGGCGAGATTCTGGCCTCGGCTCGCCGCAATGAGACGGGCTCGTTCGCCAAGCTCGCGGCGCTCGCCGGAGATCTCGATCGCCCCGCCCTCGTCAGGGCCGCCGCCGTCGAGACAGCCGGATTGCAGGGCCCCACGCCCGAATCGACGCGGGTGATCGCCAGTCGCCTCTCCGATCCCGACCCGAGCGTGCGGAGCGAGGCTCTCACCGCCCTGCTCGGCTGGCCCGCGGACCAGCGCCTCGCCCTCGCGGGGAACTTGCTCGAGGATCCTTCGCGACAGGTCCGTGCCGAAGCCGCGAGAGTCCTCGCCGCAGCCCATTCCGGATTCAGCGAAACTCAGAAGGCGGCTTTCGCGAAGGCCGCGTCGGAGTTCGTCATGAAGCAGGAGGCCATCGCCGACCGGGCCGCGGGGCACATGTTCCTCGCCGCCTTCTACCAGGACCTCGGCGACGCGGCCAAGGCCGAGGAGGCCTATCGTCTCGCGCAGAAGGTCGAACCCGAGTTCATTCCCGCACGCCTGAACTTCGCGGAGATGCTCTACTCGCAGAACCGTCCCGCCGAGGCCGAGGCGGAGTTCCGCGGAGCTATCGTCGCAGCGATGACGGACAACGACCGTGGCCTCGCCCGCGAGAGCCTCGCCCGCTTCCTCGTGCGGCAAAAGCGCTACGACGAAGGTGTCGCCGAACTGGGACAGGCGGCCGCCTTGCTGCCGGAGAACCCGGGAACCCAGTATTTCTACGGAGTCGCCCTCAACTCGCTGGGCCGTTTCCCCGAGGCCCTGCCCTACCTTGAAAAAGCGCGCGAACTCGCACCGCGTCATCTCGAGTATCTCACCGGGCTTGCCACGGTCTGCCGCGACGCCGGGAAAATGGACCTCGCCCTGAAGTATGCCCGCGAAGCACTCGCGCTCGAGCCCGACAATCCGCAGCTCCAGTCTCTCGTGAGAAGCCTGGGAGGGTGAAGGTCAGCGCCGGACGTAACGCCGGAGTTCGAAATCTTCGTCGCGATGGAGGATCTCGATCATTTCGAAGTCATCCTCGAAGGGAGGCAGGGTCGTGTCGCCCTCGTAGGGATGAAAGACGTAGCTCAGCAACACCTCGTCACAGAACGGCATCATCTCGCGATAGATCTGCGCCCCCCCGATGACCGACGCCTCCGTTTCGGCGCCGAGCGCGGCGAGCGCGGCTTCGCAGGAGGAAACCAGTTCGAATCCTTCCGGCGCGGAGTCGAGCGTCCGGGAGACGACAAGGTTTCTCCGCCCGGGCAAAGGACGGCCAATGGATTCCATCGTCACCCGGCCCATCACGATGGGATGGCCGAGAGTCAGTTTCTTGAACCATTTCAGGTCCGACGAAAGCTTCCATGGCAGACCGCCGTCCCTGCCGATGACGCGATTCGAGGCCATCGCCACGACGGCCTTCAGTTTCGGTCCCCCTGCCCCGTTCATACCGCGATGGGCGCCTTGATGGCGGGGTGGGGATCGTAACCGACCAACTCGAAATCCTCGAAGCGGAAGGCGTCGATCTCCTTTACTTCCGGGTTCAGTTTCATCACCGGGAGCGGGCGCGGCTCCCGCGTGAGCTGCTCGCGGGCCTGGGTGAGGTGGTTTTGATAGAGGTGAAGATCTCCGAAGGTGTGGACAAACTCGCCGGGCTTCAGGCCGCAGACCTGTGCCATCATCAGGGTGAGAAGGGCGTAAGAGGCGATGTTGAAGGGCACTCCGAGGAAGAGGTCCGCGCTGCGCTGGTAGAGCTGGCAACTCAGCTCGTTCGTCGTGGTGTTGACGTAGAACTGGAAAAGCGCGTGGCAGGGAGGCAGGGCCATTTCCTCGACATCGGCCGGATTCCAGGCGCTGACGATGTGCCGTCGGCTCGCCGGATTCGTCCGGATCGAGTGCACGACGCGCGCGATCTGGTCGATCGTCCCGCCCGAGGGCGCCGCCCAGGAACGCCACTGCTTCCCGTAGACGGGACCGAGGTTGCCCTCGGCATCGGCCCACTCGTCCCAGATGGTGACACCGTTCTCCTTGAGGTAGGCGATGTTGGTCTCGCCCTTGAGGAACCAGAGCAACTCGTGGATGATGGAGCGGAGGTGGAGCTTTTTCGTGGTGAGGCAGGGAAAACTCTCACGCAGGTCGAAGCGCGCCTGCGCCCCGAAGACGCCGATCGTGCCGGTGCCGGTGCGGTCTTCGC
>JAGRPC010000476.1 GCA_020439925.1 Verrucomicrobiia bacterium
AGTCGAACTGGCGATGACCGCCATGACCGGCGATGAAGCTGATGCCGCCGACCGTCCCCAGCGGATTGCCCGCATCGATGTGGTCAATGGTGATGTTCCCGCCGCTGGAGCCCTTCGTGTCATGACCGCCGTGGCCAAGCTGGGCGAAGTTGCGGTGCATCGCCCCGGCTTCGAAACGGACATCACCCGCCGCCTTGATGAAAATGTCACCGGTGTTGCTGGCGAGATCGTTGGCCTTGTTGTTGGGGCTTTCGGATTCATAGCCTCCGTGCCCCAGTTGCACAAAGGAACGTTCCTTCAAACCCTGGGATGATTGGAAGGCCGCGATCGCCCCGGATCCGCTCCAGTTTCCCACAAGAGGGTTGGTCGTGTTGTTGAATCGCACCAGACCCCAGTCGTAATGCACGTCACCAACGCGAACTCCGTCGAGGAACAGGCCGCTCTGTCGATCGTCGCTGCTGTTGTTGGCCAGATCGGTAATAACGGACCCGTCCGACAGGGTGATGCTGATCGTCCCGGGAACCAGGTTCGAGATCAGCTCCGGCATCAGATACTCCTGAGCCACGGAAGCGGCGGCGTCCTCCAGATTGGCAAGGGGAACCCAGACGTTGGTTCCCGCATTGATGGCAGCATCGAGATTCGCGGAGGTCACCAGACGATCCACTGTCGGCGCGGCAGGTGCAGCAAGGAAACTCAGCCCTCCCCACGCATCAACCGTGATGGTTCCGGAGTAGACTCCCCTCGTGTCATAACCACCATGCCCCAGCTTGGCGTATGCCTCGTATCCGCCTCCGTAGCCTTGAAGCACCGTCGTGTTCGCGATCCCGTCCAGAGAACGATCGGTCTGACGTCGAATCGACTGCGCCCCAAGCACACTCGCGTCGAAAACGATCCCTCCTCCATTCGCACGGACGGTGATATCTCCGGTGAATCCGGAACCGTTGTTGGCTCCAGACTGGTGCCCACCATGCCCAAGTTGGGCAAAGTCCCTCTCCATGTCACCCGAGATGAAGGTCACCCCGCCCGTGCCAATATCTCCATCCAAATTTCCCGTATCTCCGGTACCGGCGGTCACACTGATGTCCTGACGTCCAGGCATGACGAGGCGGCTTGCTCGCCCTCCGTGTCCCAGCATCACAAATCGATCCTCGGTGGACCACAGGCCCGCTTGATTTGTCTGGCCGTTGAACCACCAATTCGCGTAGTCGCTGGAAAGCCGGAGGGCCTCTTTATCTCCGCTGGGCGGAGAGATAAAAGCAACACTTCCACCGGCCATCACGACAATTTCTGCACTGTTGTCAGCGCCGAGAATGTCCCCATCCGCATCCATGCCGCCATGCCCCAGCATGGCATGGTCACGAACCATGCGCCCGGCCGTGAAGCGGATGTCTCCGCCGACGGCACCTGCACCCTGTCCTGCCAAAACCGTGATTGTTCCACCCTTGTTTCCCCTCACGACATCTCCGCCGTGCCCAAAGTGAGCGAAGTTGTAGCCGTATCCCCAGGAACGATCCGCCCGGAAGCTGTCACCACCGGACGCCACAATGCTTCCCAAATCCGCCTCGACATGAATATCCCCATTGAATCCCGTGGAACCCGCGAGAGTGGGTGTCCCGAACGGAAGGGACGCGCCAGCCCCAAAATCCGGAGTAACGGGAGAAGCGTTCTCAGCCCGATGATTGGTTCCTCCGTGCCCGATCATGGCATAAAACCATCGCCGGTTCCCTGCCTGAACCTGCAAACCGACGCGCGAATTCGGGTCTGAAGGATCTGCGAACGTGCCCCCAGCAAATACGTCGATGTTCCCTGACATCGATCCGTCCGGATTCACGTTGCTGACCGAAGATCCTCCGGGCATGATGAAACTTCCCCCCGTTCCCAGGAAAGTAGAATTCTGTCCGCCGTGGCCGATCTGCACGAAACTGCCGAGATTGGAACTGTCGGAGGAATTCCCCTCCGGGGTCGGAGTGCTACCATCGATGATTGTGCCTGAATTGAGATTTCCGTCCCGTATCGCCTGGTTGTGACCCAGCATCCGAATCGCTCCATTCATCGCCATGACAGAGATGTCACCGCTTCGGCTCTGGTCCCAGATGCTGCGGCGGTTTCCCTCGTATCCCGACCCATGGCCGATCATCACAAACGACCTAGTTCCCCGTCCCCCGATCAATTGGATTCCGAGCCCTTCCAATCCATTGTTGTCCGACGCGGCGGGAACTGCTGTGGCCCCATGGGCCGTCACCGAAATATTCCCATGGTAGCTTCCCTGGTTCTCGAGCCCCCCATGGCCAATCAGGCTGTAAGCTCCATCATGAACGGCGGCGATCTGGTTATCGGAGCCCCCATCAAACCCCCGGGCGGCCATCATGAGAATGTCATCATCCGCCGTCACGGAAATATCCGCATCGATCCGCGCCGCATCGCCGGCATAGTTGGTCCGCCACGTACTGGCAAAATAGGACCTTCGGTTATCACCCGGATCGATCGTGATTCCGTCCCGAGTCACCTGCTGCAATTCGTTTCCTGACACGCCGTCGCTGTTCTGATTCCGTTTCCATTCGGATCCGTCTCGCAAAGTCCCGCCATGACCGATCTGCGTGAAACTCGATGTGGTCCCACCACGTGCATCCAGCCTTCCACTCAGCGCGGCGGTAATCTTCCCGGTCGCCCCCCAACCCGCACCGCGGAAAGCATGATTACCCAGTATTCCCGTATCCCCTGTTCCAAACTCAGTTCCGCCGAGCAGGGCGATGTAATCTTTTCCCTGGACGTTGCCCGAGGGAGACCCCCACCATTCATTCAAGACCATCCCGTTATGGGTTCGCGAAAGTTCATACTCTACTCCGCTGTCGTAGAATCCGAGTTGAGCCCAACCATGACCGATCGTCGTGCTCCCTCGCATGACCAGATCATGCCCCGCCAGACTTGTCGCGCCCCATCGGCTTCCCACCGAAACTCCGGTTCGAGTAGTTGTCGTACCAAGGAAGACGGAACCGTTCGATCCATTCACTGAGTTAAAGAGACCCGCTGCATCATTCCATGAAATTCCGTCGTTCATCGTCGTGAGAATGGCCCCCATATCGAAGTTCCCAAGACTCAGGCCGGTGACTCCATCCCATCCCGCGACGACATTCACTCCACCGCTCCCGGCGCTTTGCACGGATGTCAGGAAAACGATATCGCCCGTCGCCAGGAGGCTCAGGGTCCCTCCTGGCACACCGGGACTGTCCTGATACCATTGAATACGGTCGGCCTGCGCGTTCCCATTGGAATTGTTTCGTCCCACGGTGATATTGCCCGCTTGGGAACTGGCGGTCGTGGTCGCGACCACGATGTTGTTTCCCGCATCCAATTGCTCCGAAAGCCAGACACTGCTGACGGTAGATCCTCCCAGGCCGGCAGTTCCATTGGCTCGAATCGTGATGTTCTGCGGATCCAGCAGAAGCGTTCCGGCCGGACCGTCCGTTGCGGTCAGGTCCATCTTCCCGCCCCCGATTTCGAGTGTCTTCTTTCCGGAGATTTCCACAAATCCCCCCCCGGAGATGCCGCTTGCAGACAAATCCCCGTGAAACAGGGTATCCTCGTCGGACCAGACGATCAGATTGCCGCCTTTTCCGGAAGCCGTCGCATCTCCCCTGAGGAGCGCCCCGTCATCGATCTGGACACGTTCAGCGTTTCGAACCTCTGCGTCACGCCCTTGAAATCCTCCGCCGACTCGCAGGAATCCACCGCCATGGGCTCCCGATACATCCAGAACGGAGTCCCGGCCAATCTCGATCTCCTTGCCTTCGATGACAACGTTGCCACCCCTTCCGATCTGAGAAGAGACATCGACTACTCCTCCCACCTCTGCCTTTTCCGCTGCAGCAATGCGTACGGCCCCCTGCTCTGCTCGAATCATTCCGTCGACTTTCGCGTAGGCGGCTTCGATCAGGACGCGACCTCCGCTACCAAGTCCCGAAGACGTTGCCCGGATCGAACCCGAATTGCGAATCCTGCCTCCCGGAGACCTCAAGTACACTCTCCCACCCGATCGATCCACCTCTGTTGCCCGGATCGAACCCTTGTTGTTGATGGCCAGGGCGTAAACATTCCCATGAGCCTTCAATTCGACGGCTGCGCCCTCGATCGTGCCATCATTGAAGATGCCGGTGCCGCTCACTCCCGAACCTTTCGCCCGGACAAACAGCCTCTCGCCCTCGTTCCCCTCACCGGCGGTGAGCAGCACTTCTTCTCCCGTCGCCAGTCCGACACGGCCCGAGGATGCCGAGATCGTTCCATGGTTCGAAATGGTGCGTCCGATCAGGAACACATCGCCTCCGATCGCATTGATCCGTCCGAAGTTGGTGACTCCTCCCGACTGCTCATTTCCCTGAAATACCATGTCACCTCCTGCCAGAAATTCCCCGTTATCCACATCCAAAGTGGAAAGAACCAAGCCATGCACGTCAATCGTGCCCGAAGGTCCGACAAGGATTCCGTTCGGGTTGATCACAAACACGTTGCCATTCCCCTTTAGCGCCCCATGAATCGAACTCGGGTCGCCTCCCGTCACGCGGTTGAGAACTGCCGCGTTTTTTCCCGGCTGACGAAACTGCGTCAATTCTCCGGCATTGATCGAGAAACTGTCCCAATTGATGATCGCATTGCGACTGTTCTGCCGGATTTGCAGATTGCCTCCTCTTCCCGGACCGATCTTGACTTCACCGTGGACGACCACTCCCCCGTTAGGGTTGGCCGTCAACGGTGAAGTCCATCGGACAAGACCGGGAAAAAGGAATAGAACTATGAATATTCTGAGAAATTGTGATTTTCTCAGATTTAGTACATTGGGCGGTCGGGTGTGGTTTCTCTTCGCCATGTGTATGAAGCGGGGTTTTCATTTCTGACTCGAAGCGAGATTGGAAAACCAAAACGGTGCCGGCTCAGACCTTGGAGTCGCCCAACCGGGGATTTTGGTGCTCCTGTTCTTAGGGGTTGTATCAAAACACACGTGAACCCGTCGAGAAAAAATTGCATTTTTCATTGTTGTTATGTCAGGAAAAAATAGAGCTTTGTTAGTATATAAAAACTTTTTAACCAGCGTTCTTTGAGTGTGTTCGTTAGGGTTTAATGCGCCGTTCTTTTTCCTTCTGCCCAGATAACTTGGGAGCTGATAGCCAATCGTTCCATTTGGCACAAAAAAGTCCGCCACGAAGGAGATTTTCCCACTCCAACGGTCCGGCTCTTCGAAATGCAGTTGAATTTTTTCCTTATTTTTTCTTTCGGTTCTCCTCTTGTTTCCCTCCGATTATCTCAATTGAAGCCCCTGTTTTCCTTTTTTTCGCGACGCCACCTCACCACCCTTTCGCGGGGTTGGCCTTGCTTGTTCGTCACGCTTCACCCTGCCTTTCGAACCCATTCTAATGAAAATCGTGCGAAGCGGACGCCGGCAGGAATTCTCCGATCGGCAGCGGCTCGAGATGCTCGG
>JAGRPC010000477.1:0-6875 GCA_020439925.1 Verrucomicrobiia bacterium
CACACAGCTCAGCCATAAGATCTATCCCAAAGAATGCCAACGCAGGCCCAAAACGACCGGAATCTTTTGGCAGCAGCTCGAACAGGAGATGTTCTGATTGCCCGCGTGTCTCTCAGGGACGGAGCCAACCCAAATTTTGTGGGTTCTGACCACGCTGCGTTAACGTATCTGAAGCCAACGTCACCGCTGCAACTGGCCGTGGAATACGCCCGTACGGAAATATTGGAGATGCTGTTGGCAGCGGGCGCTCGTGTCCCGGAGGACGCGAGGGCCCAATGGCACCTCTCATCCGCTGCAAGGCATGCGGGTTGTCCAACCTTGCTACTTTTACTTTTTCGGAACGGTCTCCGACCCACAAGAGAGGATGCGGACTGGGCCGAGGAACATGGCCATACAGCCGTAAAGACTTATGTACTGGATCAACTTGGAGAATACTCGATCACCTACGATATCGACGAACTCCTGAGCCTTGAGGTATATAAGTTTTACTACAAATTCGCTGAAAACGTTCCTGGACCTTATAGCCCTCGAGACTGTATGCTTTTTCCGGAAGAGAGAGTCCTGCGCGATGTTTGGGAGTTCGAATGCTGTACGGGCAGTGGATTCTCGACAATGCTCGAAAATCAGATGTTCGACGTGGTCGAACGGTCGTATACCGCAATGCAAGCCATTGGTGAATCGAGCGCCTTAAGCGCGACCTCGGAACTCAAATCACTTTTCCGCGAGCACGGAATTCGCGAGAAAGTGGATCCTCATGAAGAGGTCTACGAGACGCTAACGGACGAGATATGGGAGGAAATTGACGGCATTGATCAGAAATACTTCGGAGGACCAAATGAAACAGACATCTGGACGAACAGAACCCATCTCACGCTCGGGATGGACTACGCAAGGCAGTTCATCAAAATACTTCGAAAACGGAAACCAAAGGGATAACTAGGCGGCGCATCGAACGGGCTGACGCCCGTCCGATGGCCTTTGACGTTGTGGCTGAAAATGAAGTCGATCCTACTCGCTGCATTGCTTCTTCTAGGAGTTGTGTCTGGACAGGAGCAAATCGTCAGGGTTGGCACGAATGTGTCGCTAGACCCGGACGTTCGGATTCAAGCGGTTCGCGGCAACTCGGTCATCCAGTGTTCATTGCATCCAGAGTTGGCTCGACCCTTTTCCGAAGGTGTGAAGAAGGTGGAGATCAAGGTGCAGGCTCGCACGCTTGGAGGAGGCTTTATGACCACATCCCGATTTTACTCTAGCGACGACTCAAAACATCCACCGCTTGAGATCACCTTTTCTGATAATTCACCGGCTGGCGACATCACGGTCAAGATCATCTACTACGACGGATTCCGGCTTTGGAACGGTGAGGAGCAAGATTTGGCAAAATTATGCGAGGGACGCGACCTGCCCTTGAAGTTCTGACGCGGCCACAACAAGATTAGATGAGAAGGCAGCGAGTGCCCGCGCTTGAAGCGCGGTCTACGATTCGACTGCCATGAACAACCTCATCCCATCCATCACCATCGGACTCGACCTCGGCGACAAGAAGCACGCGATTTGCGTCCTCGACCAGGTCGGCAATATCATCGATGAGCGCACGGTCACCAACCATCGCGAGAGCCTGCGCCGACTATCACAGAAGTATCCCGGTGCCCGGATCGCCTTGGAAGTAGGGACGCATTCCCCTTGGACGAGCCGCTTCCTCTCCGGCCTCGGCCACGAGGTGTTGGTGGCCAACGCCCGCAAGTTGAGGGCCATCTCCGCCAACCACCGCAAGAGCGACCGGACCGACGCTCGCATGATCGCCCGCCTCGCCCGAGTCGATCCCGAACTGCTGCACCCCGTCGAACACGGTAGCGAACGTTCCCAGCGCGACCTGCTCCAGGTCAAACTGCGCGACAACCTCGTGCGTCAGCGCGTGGACATCATCTCAAGCGTCCGCTTCACGATCAAAAGTCTCGGTATCCGCCTGCCTTCGCCGAACACCGCCTGCTTCGCCAAGCGCTGCCGCATCCTGCTGGAGGGCGAACACGGGGAGCTGCTTGCGATGGTCGAACCCTCGTTGCAGATCCTCGACCTGCTCACCAAAAACATCCGCGAGCTGGAGCGGCGCATCGAGGTGCTCTGCGAGGAATCCTATCCCGCCACCCGGGCGCTTCGCCAGATCCCTGGCGTCGGGCCGATAACCGCCTTGAGCTTCGTATTGACCGTCGGCGACGCGGAACGCTTCGGGCGGCCCCGCGACGTGGGCGCCTACCTCGGTCTTGTCCCGAAACGTGACCAGTCCGGCGACCTCGACAAGCAGTTGCGCATCAGCAAGGCGGGGGACGCCTACCTGCGGCGTCTGCTGGTGGGCGCCGCCCAATACATCCTCGGCCCCTTCGGGCCCGACTGCGACCTGAAGCGCACGGGTCTCGCCCTGGCCCAACGGGGAGGTCCAAGGGCAAAGAAGAAAGCCGTGGTGGCCGTGGCACGCAAACTCGCGGTGCTGCTGCTGGCGCTCTTGAAGAGCGGAGCCGACTACCGGGCCGAGCGCACGGAAGGCGACACTGCCGCAGCCGCCTGACCCTGCCGACCCCAAACTGTCCTGACGATGAAACAATTTCGAAGATTTGGAACGACTGCGCCGCGCCGCCAGCACCATCCCCAGGGAACCCGAGTGCGATAACAAGATGGCAGCGTTCCACCCCCTTTCCTGAAAACAGGAACGATGAAAGGAACAACGGATCAAACCGTGCACCCGGCGAACAGCAACGCAGCCGACGAGAGTGCGAATGGAAGCGTGAATCCTTGTTTCATCCCAAAGGCCGAAACCCCGAACCGCAAACAGACAAACGTGAAAACTTGAAGTGAACTTCAATTCCTGATTGACTGCCTTCTCATGGAAGTCGGCGCGCTCAACCCGATCCCCGCCAGCAGTTGATTGACTTCTCTGACTCGAATCCCGTATCCTCCATTTCTGGCCACGCCCCCGGGATCGGGTCGAGCGGCCTCAAACGTTGGCTCAGACTGGGGAATGAAGAAGCCCTCCAAAGCTTGGATCTCCGCCCTTCTCGGCCTTGCAGCTGGACTGGGGTTGTCAGCAGTCGAGCGATCGATTTCCCTATCGCCTATTGAGCGAATGTCCGATGCCATTTCTTCGGCAGAATCGGTCGAAGTCCGTTTTCTCGATCACGAAGGTTCGGAATTCATCGCCGTGTCTTCGACCGAATGGGAAAGTTTTTCCAAACTTCTGAAGGAACATCGTTTGACCAATCAGGTCCAGGCCATGTGCCACGAGCCCGACGTGGAGATACGCTTCATGAAGAGCCCGTACAAATCGCTAACTGCAACCTTCAGCCTTGAGTGCGAGAATTTCTATTTCCGAGATCCGCTAAGACGAGTGGTTTGGGTGACGATCTATGACCCGGGAGATCCGACTTTTAAACTGACCCGGTTGAGTCAGTACCTTTCCGAATTGAAATCACAATCTACGGCGGGGAGCCTACAAGGCGAGGGTAGCAAGGCTTCGCCTGCGACCTGACGTTGACCTAACGGCATGAAGAAGGCGCTTGGATTCCTCTTCGCGGTTCTCGCCTTGTCTCAGGTGATTGCGGTTTACCCGATCGCGAGAATCCTCCTCGAATCACTTTCCGGAGACAACCGCACCCAAACGGACGCTTCAGCGATCCTGGTGGCTCTCAGCGCCGCCCTTCCCCTTCTCGTGGGATTCTCGACGGCCTCGATCTGTTGCTTCCGAAGAGGTCGCCAGACCGGGAGGACGAAGGAGAACGGGATTTGAAGTCCGAAGTACGCAGGGAAGGAATGCTCCGGCCGACACGCTGGCGCGCTCACTCCACCTCCACGACCACGGGGCAGTGATCGGACCCGAGCACGCCGGGGAGGATGCGGGCGGCGCTGACGCGCTCGATGAGCGGCGCGGAGACGCAGAAGTAGTCGATGCGCCAGCCGACGTTCTTTTCCCGCGCCCCGCCTCGGTAGCTCCACCAGGTGTAGTGGTCGGGCTCGTCGGGATGGAAGTGGCGGAAGGTGTCGACGAATCCGGCGGCGACGATCTGGTCGAATCCGGCGCGCTCCTCGTCGGTGAAGCCGGCGCTTTTCCGGTTCTGCTTGGGCCGGGCGAGGTCGATCTCGCGGTGGGCGACGTTGAGGTCGCCGGCGAAGATGACGGGCTTGGTCTTTTCGAGGTCTTTCACGAACTCGAGGAAGACGGCATCCCACTGCATGCGGTAGGGGAGGCGGCGGAGGTCGTCCTGGGAATTGGGGGTGTAGACGTTCACGACGAAGAAGCCGGGATACTCGGTGGTGAGGACGCGGCCCTCGTCGTCGTGTCCGGGCAGGCCGATGCCGTGCCGCACGGAGAGGGAGGGCACGCGGGAAAGGGTGGCGACGCCGGAGTAGCCTTTCTTCTGCGCGGAGTTCCACTGCACCTCCCAGCCTTCGGCGGCGAAGTCGTGGTCGACCTGTCCGGGCTCGGCCTTGACCTCCTGGAGGAGGATGAGGTCGGGCTGCTCGGCGGCGAGGAAGTCGAGGAAGCCTTTTTTCAGCACGGCGCGGATGCCGTTCACGTTCCAGCTGATGAGTTTCATGGTGCGGGCAGTGGGAGGGGGAAGTGGGCGAAAAGGTGAGGATTCCACGCGTCGCGGGCGACGCAAGGGCTTTCCGCGCGGGCGGTGGGGAAGGATTTGTTTCCGAAAAGGGGTTGCCCTCTCGCAGGGGCGGTCGTTAGGGTGGAGGGAGCGTTTTCCTGTCCAGGTCCGGATCGAATGATCGGGGATATCGCGGGCGGGGCACCATGGAAACCCGGAATCTCTCGCGTCCATGAAACACCTGCTCTCCCTCCTCCTCTCGATCCCGGTGGCGGCCTCGGCGATCGAACTCCACCCGAAACTGGCGAACGGCACACAGGGGAACGGCACCTCGGAGCGCCCGGCGCTCTCGGACGATGGCCGTTACCTGGCACTGCAAACGGGATCAAACTCGCTGGGATACACGGCTTCGCCCCGCGATATCCTCCTGATCGACCGGGTCGCGGAAACGATCGAACGGCTCACGGAGGCGGCGGGCGGCGGTGCGGGCAACGGTTTCTCGAACACCCCGGACATCTCGGACGACGGAAACCGGGTGGTTTTCCAGTCGTTCGCCTCGAACCTGGTGGCGTCGGACCTGAACGGCACGGTGGGCGATGTCTTTCTCTACGACCGGACGGACGGGCTGCAGTTGCTCTCGGTGGACCTGGGGAGTGACGGCGCGAACGACGCCAGCTTCGGCGTGGTGATCTCGGGGGATGGCTCGTCGATCGCCTTCATCTCCCGGGCGAGCGACCTCGTCGCGGGCGACACGGAGGGTGCGGCGGACGTGTTCCTCTGGCGCGAGGGGGTGATCACCCGGGTCTCGCAGACTCCCGCGGGAGCCGGGGGCGATTCGAACGCCACGGGGATCCCCGCGATCTCGGAGGACGGGGATGTGATCGCGTTCGAGTCGACGGCACAGAATCTGGCTCCGGAGAAGACGACGGGGCCTCTCGACATCCTCGTGGGAACGGTGTCGACGGGGGCCTTCGAGGTGGCCTCGAAACACAGCAACGGCACGCTCGGGAACGCCTTGAGCAACAATCCGTCCCTCTCGGGCTCGGGTCGCTATGTGGCTTTTTCTTCCATCGCTGACAATCTCGTGGACTCGGACGCCGGTGGATTCTCGGACATCTTCCGTCACGACCGGGTCACGGGCGAGACGATCCTGGTGTCGCGAAACAGCGCGGGGACCCAAGGCAACGGCGATTCCTTTGGCCCGAAGATCTCGTCGGATGGACGATACGTGGCTTTCTACTCGTCCGCGGACAACCTGGTGCCGGACGACATGAACGGGGTGGCGGACTTTTTCATTCGGGACACTTCGCTGAACACGGTCTTTCGGGCTTCGGTCGACGAGATGAACAACGAGGTGACGGGGTCGTCGGATCTCTTTTTCGATTTCTCCTCCGATGGCTCGACGATTGCCTTTTCCTCCGGTGCCTCGGACCTGGTGACGCCGGACACGAACTCGCAGACGGATGTCTTTGTGACGCAGAATCCCCTCCTCATCCGGGTCGATTCTCTCATCGGCCTCTCCCCGTCCCTCTCCGAGGCATCCGGCAACGGGATCTACACGAACAACGCGGCTCTCCAGCGGGTGAGCCGCTTGATCAAGAAAAAGCAGGCAAGATCGTTTTATTGGTTCGCCCAGAACGACGGTCTCTCGCCGGACTCGCTCCTGATCCGCTCGACTCGGCCGAAAGGGAGACTCTACAGCTACACGGTGCAAAACCTCGACGGCGCGGGCAACGTCACGGCGGCAGTCCTCGCGGGAACGGCAGCCACGGACAGTCTGGAACCGCAGGAACACTGGCACTACAGAGCAACGGTGAAGGGGAAAAACCAGAAAGGCGCTCATTCTCTGCTCCTGACGAGTGCCTCCTCCACGGATCCGAATGTGGCGGATCGGGGCATGGCGGCCCTCGCCTTCAAAGCGAAGGTGAAAAGGAAGCGTCGCTGAGCCGCGGACCTCGTCCCCGCGGGAACCTGCCACTTTTTTCCCTTGCGAATCGCCCGTGGGCGCGGACATACCACAGGCACCGGCTCCTCTCCGTCCACCCCCGGACCGGACGGAGGAACTCCCGCGATTTTTTCGCGATTTTCGCAAACAAATCCGGCGTTGTGAGTCGCTTTCCCACCCGAATCCATCGGTTCAACCATGATAGAAGTCGAAAATCTCCACAAACACTTCGGATCCAAAGTGGCGGTCGACGGGGTCTCCTTCACCGTCAAGAAGGGCGAGGTCCTCGGATTCCTCGGTCCCAACGGCGCCGGCAAGTCGACCACGATGCGTATGGTCACGGG